>CAYMOV010000007.1:0-63926 GCA_964392085.1 uncultured bacterium | reverse complement strand
GGGCCAACCGCCGGGACGTCCTCCAGCGGGAGTACGTGACCTACGCGTTCAACGGACGCCAACCCACCCCGAAGTTCCAGGGGGAGCAGGCCTTCACGAACGCGATCTTGACGATGTCGGACAACAGCCAGAAAAAGATCCTGTATTTTACCCAGGGTCATGGGGAGCGGGAACTCGCGAATCCCCAAGCCATCGGGCTGAATAACCTTAAGGGCCTCCTGGACGGCGCGAATTACGACGAGAAGACCGTCCAACTCGCCCAAACGGGGAAGGTCCCGGAGGATTGCGCGGTCCTGGCCATCCTGGGCGCCACCAAACCTTTCTCGACCGCCGAGGCCGACGTGGTCCGGAAGTGGGTGGAGGAAGGCGGAAAACTTCTTCTTTGCGTGGACCCGAACCAGAACCCGGGTTTGGACGGGCTTCTCGCCGACCTCGGGGTCAAGTTTGGGCGGAATGTGGCGCTGGATAAGACCTCCTTCGCCTACCCGGACCTGGTCAATGTCATCCCCCAGTACCTGCCCCACGCCATCACCGAGAAACTGTCCGATGGGAAGGTTTTCGTGGTCCTTCCTTTTTGCCGGAGCGTCCAGAAAGAGACGCCCCTGCTGAAGGATGTCACTCAAACCGCGCTCTTGGCCACTTCCTCCCAGGGCTGGGGGGAGACCGACATGAAATCCCCCAAGCCCGCCTTCGGCCCAGGTGACCTGAAGGGGCCCGTGACGATGGCCATGGCCTTCGAGGGTTCTCCCGCCGGGAAACCCGACGTAAAATTCCGTGTCGCGGTCTTTGGGACATCCTCCTTCCTGATCAACGCCATGGCCAACGCTCCCGGGAACATGGATCTCGCGGTAAACGCGGTCAATTGGGCGGCCCTGCAGGAGGGGAAGATCAGCATCCGTCCCAAGGAGGACGACCAGCGCGTGATGAATTTCACGGCCACCACCGCGAACGCCCTGAAGATACTGGTCCTGCTGGTCCTTCCCCTCTTGGCGCTCGGTACCGGGATCTACGTGTGGTACCGCCGCCGGACGCTTTGAGGAGGATGCCATGAAGAACTTCAAGGGAACCCTCGTCGCCCTGCTGATCCTGGCGGCCTTGGGGGCCTACATCACGTATTTCGAGAAGGGGCCCGCGAAAGACCCCGATGCCCCGGTTCAAGGGGAGAAAATATTCCCCCTTCCCGCGGATGACGTGTCAGGGATCCAGATCGAAAACGCGGCCGGCTCGAAGGTCCCACGGATCGAGTTGGCCAAGAACCCAGACGCCACTTGGCGGATGGTCGCGCCGGACCCCTACCTGGCCGATGAGTCCACCATCCGGAACCTCCTGAACAACCTTTCGGACGCCCGGTTTGAGACCCAAATCAAGGACACCAAGAATCTGGGGGATTATGGCCTGGAAAAACCGGCCCACCGCCTCAAGATTTCAACGGCGGCGGGCAAGGCCTTCTCCTTGGCCGTGGGAGCCAAGAACGTGAACGGTTCCCAAACCTATATCCAGGTCCAGGGCCAGCCCGGCGTCGGTCTGGTCCAAAGCTACGTGGTGGACGCCCTGGACAAGAAACCCACGGACTTCCGTAACAAGCAGGTCTTCAAGGCGGATATCGGAAACGTGAGGCGGGTGACCCTATCCGAGGGAGCGAAACGACTGGTCCTGGAACGGCAAACCGACAATTCCTGGAAGTCCACTGCGCCCGTCACGGCGGCGGTTTCCGAGGATCTGGTGCGGCAGTACCTGTCGTCCATCAACGGTTACCAGGCCGTCGACTTCCCGGGGGACCGCCCGAAGTCCCTCGCGGCCTACGGCCTCGCGTCCCCCCAAGCCAGCCTCACACTGGACCCCGTCGGCAACGGGCCCTCCCGGCGCCTTTTGGCGGGGAAGCGCCGAGGGAAGGAGAAGAATGTCTTCGTGAAGGACCAGGCCCTCCCATACCTGATGACGGTGAACGACAGCCTCCTGGGTGAGCTCCAAAAGAAGGTGACGGACTTCAAATCGAGGGACGTCATGAAGTTCAACGACCAGGAAGTGACCACCCTGAGCCTTCGGCAAGGCCTCCGGAGCGTGACTTATACCAAGGACGCTAACGGAACCTGGAAATCCACCCAACGGGCCTCCGCCCAAACGGAAGCGCCGGGACTCTTGGCCCAAATGGCCTCCACGGCCATTTTGGATTTCGCCGGGTCCCCGGAGGACACCGGGGTCCGGAACCCGGCCGTCGTCGCCGAATTGACCCTGAAGGACGGCACCCGGCGGGTTTTCCGATATGGAAAGCGCAAGTCCGATAAGATCTACCTGGCCTCGGACCGGGACAACGACGTCTTCCTGGTGGCGGGATATGTGGCGTCCCAGGTCGAGGCTTACCTCAGCCCGGAGCCCCTGGCCCTCCCGACGGCCGCCAAGAAATAACCCCGTTCGGGGCGGGACAGACCCTCCCCCGGGCCTGTGATATAGTGCCCGCCCATGAGCGAACGGGACTCCCCAAAACCCATTACGGACCACCTGGAAGACCTTCGGGGCGGACTGGTCCGGGCCTTGTTGGCGTCCTTCACCTGCGTGGGGCTGACCTTTTGGCAGTCCCGGAAGGTCTTCTATTGGTTGGTCCTGCCGCTGGAGAGCGCCATCGCCAAGGTGCCTGAGTTGGCCTCCCAAACCCTTCCGCTCCAAACCCTCAACCCCGTGGAGATCTTCTTCACGGACATGAAGATTTCGCTGGCCGCCGGAATGGCCGCGGCCTCCCCCTTCCTTTTGCGGGAAATCTGGATCTTCGTGGCTCCGGGACTCAAGCCGAGGGAAAGGAAAGCCATCCTTCCGGCTTTGGGGATGGGACTCCTGTTTTTCGCCCTCGGGGTTGTTTTCGCCTATTACGTGGCGGTCCCCTTGACCCTCCGATTTTTCCTCGCCTACAACGTGGGATTCCACGTCCTGCCCCAGTGGACCCTCGGTGGGTACGTGGATTTCATGTTGACCCTTCTGGTATCGTTCGGCATGACCTTCGAGTTGCCGCTGATCCTGGCGGTCCTGGCGGGTCTTGGGTTGGTGACGCCGGAGTTCCTCACGGCGAAACGCCGCCACGCCATCCTGGGGATCGTCATCCTCGCCGCGGTGGTGACCCCCACGGTGGATCCATTCACCCAGATGGCCCTTTCCATCCCGCTTTTTTTCCTCTATGAGTTGGGGATCCTTTTCGCGAGGATCGCGTCCCGGCGGCGGAAGGAACCGGAAATCCAGGGTCCCCACGTTGACAGTTGAGGGGCACCGCCCCATAATCGCCGAAAAGAGCATGAAAGGCTTCCCGTGAACAACTTCCAAGGGCCCCGGGGCATCAAGTTTTTCCTCGATACGGCCAACCTGGATGAGATCCGTCAGGGCGTGGAATGGGGCCTGATCGACGGGGTGACCACCAACCCGACCCTGGTGGCCAAGGAAGGGGCGAACTTCCACAAACGCATCGTCGAGATCTGCGACTTGGTCTCCAAGACCGTGCCTTACGCGTCGGTTTCGGCGGAAGTGACCGCGCTGGACGCTCCCGGAATGTTGGAGCAGGGGAAGACCCTGTCGAAGCTCCACCCGAACGTCACCGTGAAGGTCCCGTTGATCCCCGAAGGCTTGCGGGCCTGCCGTCAATTGCGGGAAAACGGGATCCAAGTCAACGTCACACTTTGCTTCTCGCCGGCGCAGGCCATCCTGGCCGCCAAGGCGGGCGCAACCTACGTCTCGCCCTTCGTGGGGCGTCTGGACGACATCGGGAGCGACGGCATGCACCTGATCCGGGAGATCGCGGAGGTGTACCAAGCCCGTCCCGTGGACACCCAGATCCTTTCGGCCTCCCTCCGCCATCCCATGCATGTGGTGGAGTCGGCCAAAGCGGGTGCCCACGTGGCCACCATGCCCTTCTCCGTCATGAAGGCGCTATTCCAGCACCCCCTCACCGACAGCGGCTTGAAGAGGTTCCTGGAGGATTGGGACAAGGTGAAGGACAAGGTCCAGTAGGCCTTTGGACTCGGAAAAGCGCCTCGATCGGCGACGACCGCACCGGGGCCTCATCGGGGTCGAGCCTGGGGAGGGGCGCCCGGTTGGGGCGAGTCGGCTCCGTCGATCGATGGCCTGGATCGGCCTGCTTCTCTTGGCGGGTTGTTCGACGGTGCCCCCCCCGATGCTCCATGTCCATCGGCCCGAACATGAATTCGATGAAACCGACGCCGCTCCGGCCCCGGCCTCGAAGTTGTCCCGCCTCATCCGGGTCGCCATCCTGACCCGGCAGCGGACCTTGAGGATTGTCGCTCCCGAGAGCTATACCCTGATCGGCTTCAACCTCGGATCCGATCGGGCCAACCGGTCCGTCACCCTGACGGTCGACCAACTCACCTCCCCTCAGGCCCGTCTCCAGGGCTTAGGAACCACGGGGGTGGAGGTCAACGGGCAGTTTTATTCCGGCACCTTGGAGATCTTTCCCGACCAAGGCGGGACCTTGACCGTCGTCAATGAACTGGACCTTGAGGACTACGTGGCCGGAGTGGTCATGGGGGAAGTCCCCAAGGACTGGCCCCTGGAGGCTTTGAAGGCCCAGGCCACCGCTTCCCGGACATTCGCGGTGATGAAGCGCGCCGAGGCGCGCGCCGCGGGGAAAATCTGGGATTTGGAGAACCACACCTTCTACCAGGTTTACCGTGGGTCCGCCCAGGCCCCCCCCTCGATCCGGAAGGCGGTCCTGACCACACGGCGCCTTGTAGTCACTTGGAAGGGAAAGCCGATCAACGCCTTGTTCCACTCGAATTGCGGCGGCCAAACAAGCCAGGCGGGAAACGTTTGGGGCGGGAACGAACCCTATCTCCAATCCGTCGTCTGCCGTTTCTGCCGGAACGGCCCGCATTACTCCTGGACGGCCCTTTTAAGCCATGGTGAGATTTCCCGCGACCTTCGGGCGGCCGGGTTGATGGTGGGGGACCTCTCGGACCTGACCCCGTTGGACCGGGATGGGGCGGGTCGCATCCTGAAATTGCTGGCGCAGGACGCGGATGGACGGCGGTTTGAGATCAAAGGCAGCGCTTTCCGCGCGGCGATCGGACCCGACTTGATCCGGGGTACCCGGTTTGACGTGGACCTGACGGCCGATGGGTTCCGGTTCAAGGGACGGGGTTGGGGTCACGGTGTTGGCCTTTGTCAGGAAGGGGCTTGTGGCATGGCCCTGGCCGGTTACAACGCCAAGGAAATCCTCCGGAAGTACTACCCGGGGACCCTCGTGGAGTCGCTGGATGGCCTCTAATCGCCAATTGGCCGGGGTGGCCTAATGGATACCCGCCTATTCCATTACGACCTGCCCGAGGACCGGATCGCCCAGCACCCCTTGCCGAAAAGGGACGGCGCGAAACTCCTGGTTCTCGACCGCAGCACCGGGCGGGTGGAACATTCCTCGGTCCGGGACCTGGGTCGGTGGCTCCAACCCCGGGATCTCCTCGTCGTCAACAAGACCCGGGTCCTACCAGCCCGGTTGTACGCCACCAAGGACACCGGGGCCGAATTGGAGGTCTTTCTCCTCCGCCCGGCCCTCCTGGGAAAGGCGGGGGATTGGGAGGCGTTGGTCTCGCCCGGCAAGCGGATCAAGGGACCGGCCCGACTCCGCTTGAAGCCGAGGGGCTGGGTGGACGTCCAGGAAAACCTGGGGGAAGGCCACTTCCTGGTTTCGTTTTCAGGGACCGGGCCGTTCCGCAGGTTCCTTCAGGAGTGCGGTCATGTCCCCTTGCCGCCCTATATCAAGCGGGAGGATGGGAAGGCCGACCGTGACCGATACCAGACGGTCTTCGCGAAGCGGGACGGTTCCGTGGCCGCCCCCACCGCGGGACTCCATTTCACGCCGGAGTTGCTGGGGGACCTGAAGCGCGCGGGGGTCGGAAGGTCGGAGGTGGTCCTCCACGTGGGGTTGGGGACGTTCCTCCCCATGGACGAGGGGGACAGCGACGATCACGTCATGCACCCGGAATCCTTCGAGGTGCCGGTGGCCACGGTCCGGGCCATCGAGGGAGCCAAGTCCCGAAAGGGACGGGTGGTAGCGGTGGGGACGACGGTTTGCCGGGCCCTGGAGGCCGCGTCGTCCTCCGGAACACTCCAACCCGCGAAGGACGAGACCCGCATCTTCATCCAACCGGGTTTTTCCTTCAGGACGGTGGACGCCCTCTTCACGAACTTCCACCAACCGATGTCCACCCTGTTGATGCTGGTCTCGGCTTTCGCGGGCCGGGAGCGGGTCTTGGCGGCCTACCGGGAGGCGATCCGGGAAAAGTACCGATTCCTTTCCTACGGCGACGCGATGCTCATCCTCTGAGGGGTGTTAAGGTTTAATTTTAAGCGTAAAGTTCTACCGATTGAGAAGACGGCGAACTAATCGTGGGATTGAATTAAAATTTTAAACTCGACACTGGAGCCATCGATTTGCCCCTCTCCTTCCAACTGACCGCCACCGACGGCCATGCCCGCGCCGGGTTGCTGACGACTCCCCACGGCGTCGTGGAAACCCCCTGCTACATGCCGGTGGGCACCCAAGCCACGGTGAAGGCCGTGTCCTCCGAGGACGTCCGCGCCTGCGGGGGACGCATGATCCTCGCCAACACCTACCACCTGATGCTCCGACCCGGGGCCGACCTCATTGAGAAAGCCGGGGGCCTTCACCGGTTCATGCATTGGGACGGCCCGATCCTGACGGACTCCGGCGGGTTCCAGGTCTTCAGCCTGGCGGGACTGCGGGACCTCTCGGAGGAAGGGGTGGCCTTCAAGTCGCACCTCGATGGGAGCCCCTGGAAGCTCACCCCTGAGATCGCCGTCCAGATCCAGCACAAACTCGGGGTGGACGTCCTGATGGTCCTCGATGAGTGCATCCCCTACCCTTCCGAAGAGGACTATGTCCGGAATTCGGTGGATCGGACCACCCGTTGGGCCGAGCGTTGCCTGGCGGAGCACCGGAAGGCGGGGAGGGAAGGAACCCAAGCGCTTTTCGGAATCGTGCAGGGGGGGCGTTTCGCCGAACTGAGGGAACGCAGCGCCCGCCAGCTCCTAACCCTGGATTTCCCCGGTTACGCCATCGGCGGGGTGTCGGTGGGGGAGCCGAAACCCGAAATCTACCGGGTGGTGGAGATCACCACGCCCTTCCTGCCGGTGGAGAAACCCCGATACCTGATGGGGGTCGGGACGCCCGAGGACCTCTGGGATTGCGTGGAGAGGGGCATCGACCTGTTCGATTGCGTCTTGCCGACCCGCGTGGCGAGGAACGGCACCGCCCTGACGAGCGGGGGAAAGGTCAACCTCAAGAACTCCAAGTGCCAAGAGGATTTTTCACCCCTGGACCCCCGATGTTCCTGTGAGTGTTGCCGGAACTACACGAAAAGTTATCTACGGCATTTAGTGCTTTCCGAGGAACTCCTCGTCTTGAGGCTCCTGAGCCTCCATAACCTCCGGTTCATGACCGACACCGCGGCCAAGATCCGCCAAAGCGTCCTGGAGGGCCGGTTTGGGGAAGCCAAGCGGGCCTTTTTCAGGGATTATTTTCCCGACAAGCCGCCCGCCCCCTGACCAGGGCTTGGGAGCCCGGAAGGCTTAAAAACCCCGGTATTCCTGCGGCTTCCGGGTGGTCTTTGCTTGAAACGAACCCCTTCCTATAGTAATTTATGTGACCCGCGGTACCCCGTCGGTAGAAGACAACCCAATTTCCACGAGGCGGCGCGTTAACACTCGCCGCTATTTTTTTCACCGTGGAAGGCCGCTGAAGAGGGGCCAGGAGTCGACCATGACTTACCACCCGGATTTCGATCCCCAACAGGGCCTTTACCCTAAGACCTCGGGCTTTGACGCCTGCGGGGTGGGGTTCGTGGCCGACCTGAAGAACCGGAAAAGCCATTCCATCGTCGAGCAGGGCCTCCAGATCCTGGTCAACCTGTCCCACCGGGGTGCCTGCGGCTGCGAGGAAAATACCGGCGACGGCGCCGGGGTCTTGACCCAGATCCCCGACAAGTTTTTCCGGAAATCGGTCAAGTTCACCCTGCCGCCCGAGGGCCAATACGGGGTGGCGTTCCTATTCCTGCCACGGGACCCGTCCCAAAGGGAAACCTGCGTCCAGCTGACCGAGAAGTCCGTCGCCGAGGAGGGCCAATCCCTCCTGGGGTGGCGCGACGTGCCGGTCGACAACAGCCTGGTGGGCCCCTCCGCGAGGGCCTGCGAACCCGTGATGCGCCAGTTGTTCGTGGGCCAAGGGAAGGGGATGAAGGACCAGGACGCCTTCGAGCGTCGGCTGTTCCTCCTTCGAAAGCGCGTCGAGCACGGGGTGACCGCCCTCAACCTGTCCGAATCAAAGCTGTTTTACTTCGCCTCCTTCTCGACCCGAACCATCGTCTATAAGGGGATGTTGACACCCAGCCAAGTGCAAGCCTATTTCCCGGACCTGTCGGATCCGGCTTTCGAGTCCGCCCTCAGCCTCACGCACTCCCGGTTTTCCACCAACACCTTCCCCTCCTGGGACTTGGCGCACCCCTTCCGCTATGTGGCCCACAACGGCGAGATCAACACCCTCCGCGGCAACATCAACTGGATGCACGCCCGGGAAGCCCACTTTAAGACTCCCCATTTCCCAGGAGACGAGGTCAAGAAACTCCTGCCCATCGTCCGGGAAGGCCAGTCCGATTCCGCCACTTTCGACAACGCCCTGGAAATGTTGGTGGAGGGCGGCCGGTCCCTGCCCCACTCGGTGATGATGCTGATCCCGGAGGCTTGGCAGGCCCACAAGACCATGTCCCAAACCAAGAAGGACTTCTACCGGTACCACGCCTCCCTCATGGAGCCGTGGGACGGTCCCGCCTCGATCGCCTTCACGGACGGCCGTTACATCGGCGCCGTGCTGGACCGCAACGGCCTGCGCCCCTCCCGGTACTACGTCACGAAGGACGACCGGATCATCATGGCGTCCGAAGTCGGGGTGCTCCCCGTGGCTCCGGAGAACGTGGTGAAAAAAGGCCGCCTGGAGCCCGGCAAGATGTTCCTGCTGGACCTCGGGGAAGGGCGGATCATCGACGACCAGGAACTGAAGGAAAAGATCTCCGGTGAACAGCCCTACGGGGACTGGCTGGCGAAGAACCTGATCAAGCTGGAGGACCTGCCGAAGGGCCTGCTGTTGCCCGAGCCGGACCACGAGACCGTGGTGCACCGGCAAATCGCATTCGGGTACACCCAAGAGGACCTGAAAATCCTCATGGCCCCCATGGCCGAAACCGGCTTGGAACCCCTCGGCTCCATGGGGGACGACACACCCTTGGCGGTCCTGTCCAACAAGTCCCAACCGCTCTTTAATTATTTCCAACAGCTCTTCGCCCAGGTCACCAACCCCCCGCTCGACGCCATCCGGGAAGAGTTGGTGACCTCGGTCATCACCACCATGGGACCCGAGCGGAACCTCCTCGACCCCAAACCCGAGTCCTGTGCCCAGATCGAGCTTTTGAGCCCGATCCTCGACAACCAAGAAATGTCCAAGTTCTCCAGCCTCAACCACCGGGGGTACAAGTCCAAGACCCTGCCCATCCTCTGGGACGTCCAAGGTGGGGCCCCGGCGCTCGAGAAGGCCCTGGAGACGATTTGCGCCCAGGCTTCCGCGGCTGTGGCCCAGGGTATCCAGATCCTGATCCTGTCGGACCGGGGCATGGGCCCGGACAAGGCGGCCATCCCGAGCCTTTTGGCCGTGGCGGGCGTCCATCACCACTTGATCCGCAAGGGGGAGCGCACCCAAGTCGGCCTGATCCTGGAATCGGGCGAACCGCGCGAAGTGCACCATTTCGGCCTGCTCGTGGGTTTCGGCGTGAACGCCATCAACCCCTACCTGGCCTTCGAGACCCTGGACGACATGATCCGCCGGAAGGCCCTTCCGACCGAGGTGGACCACAAGATCGCGGTGAAGCACTACATCAAGGCTTGCAACAAAGGCATCGTGAAGATCATGTCCAAGATGGGCATCTCCACGATCCAAAGCTACCGGGGCGCCCAGATCTACGAGGCCATCGGCCTGAACCGCGACTTCATCCAGGAATACTTCACCTGGACCGCCAGCCGCATCAGCGGCATCGGGCTCCCGGAGATCGCGGAGGAAACCGCGCAGCGCCACCGCACGGCTTATCCCGCGCGGCCCTCCCGCGAGGCGGACCTGGAATCCGGTGGCCGTTACCAATGGCGCCGTGACGGGGAAACGCACCTGTTCAACCCCGAGACGGTCCACAAGCTTCAATCGGCCGCCCGGTCGGGCAGTTACAAGACCTACAAGGAGTATTCCAAACTCATTAACGACCAGTCGAAGCAGGCCTGCACCCTCCGCGGCCTGTTCGCCTTCAAGAAGGGGACCCCGGTTCCCCTGGACCAGGTGGAACCCGCCTCCGAGATCGTGAAGCGTTTCGCCACGGGGGCCATGAGCTATGGTTCCATCAGCCAGGAAGCCCATGAGAACCTCGCCATCGCCATGAACCGGCTGGGAGGCAAGTCCAACACCGGCGAGGGTGGAGAGGACGAGGCCCGTTTCGAGCCCCTGCCCAACGGGGACTCCAAGATGTCGGCCATCAAGCAGGTGGCCTCGGGCCGTTTCGGGGTGACCAGCAACTACCTGGTGCACGCGAAGGAACTGCAGATCAAGATGGCCCAGGGCGCCAAGCCCGGTGAAGGAGGCCAATTGCCCGGTAAGAAGGTGTATCCCTGGATCGCCAAGGTCCGGCATTCCACCCCCTTCGTCGGGCTCATCTCGCCCCCGCCGCACCACGACATCTACTCCATCGAGGACCTGGCCCAATTGATCCATGACCTCAAGAACGCCAACCGGTACGCCCGCATCTCGGTCAAGCTGGTATCCGAGGTCGGGGTCGGGACCGTGGCGGCCGGTGTGGCCAAGGCCCACGCGGACCACGTGCTCATCTCGGGCTTCGACGGCGGCACGGGAGCCTCGCCCCTCACGTCCATCAAGCACGCCGGCATCCCATGGGAACTGGGCCTGGCGGAAACCCACCAGATCCTCGTACAGAACCGGCTCCGGGACCGCATCACGGTCCAGGCCGACGGCCAGATGAAGACCGGCCGCGACGTGGTCATCGCCGCCCTGTTGGGCGCCGAGGAGTTCGGTTTCGCCACGGCGGCCCTGGTCTCGGAAGGCTGCATCATGATGCGCGTCTGCCACCAGGACACCTGCCCCGTCGGCGTGGCCACCCAAAACCCCGAGCTCCGTAAGAAGTTCTCCGGAAAGCCGGAGCACGTGGTGAACTTCCTCACCTTCGTGGCCGAGGAAGCCCGCGAATTCATGGCGGAACTGGGTTTCAAGACGATCGATGAAATGGTGGGCCACTCGGAGATCCTGGAGATGAACCGGGCCCTAGCCCATTGGAAGGCCAAGGGCCTCGACTTCTCGGCCATCTTTTTCCGTCCCGTCGAGAGCGACCAGGGGCCGGTCATCCGCACGACGGCCCAAAAGCACGGCCTCGAAGGGGCCTTGGACAACCAGATCCTCGAGAAGTGCAAGGCCGCCATCGCCGACAAGAAGCCCGTCGAGTTCGAGATGTCGATCCGAAACGTCAACCGGACCGTGGGAACCATGACGGGAGCCGAGATCTCCCGGAAATGGGGAGGCGCCGGGTTGCCGGACGACACCATCAAGATCAAGTTCACCGGAAGCGCGGGCAACAGTTTCGCGGCCTTCGTGCCGCGCGGCATGTCCCTGACCCTCGAGGGGGACGTGAACGATTACCTGGGCAAGGGCCTTTGCGGAGGCAAGTTGGTGATCTATCCCCCCAAGACCGCGACCTTCGTCCCGGAGGAGAACATCCTGATCGGCAACGTGGCTTTCTACGGCGCCACCGGCGGCCAGGCCTACATCCGCGGCAAGGCCGGGGAGCGGTTCTGCGTGCGCAACTCGGGCGTCCACGCCGTCGTCGAGGGCGTGGGGGACCACGGTTGCGAGTATATGACCGGGGGCCGGGTGGTGGTGATCGGGGAGACGGGGCGTAATTTCGCCGCCGGCATGTCGGGCGGCATCGCCTACGTCTGGGACCCAAATGGCGACTTCAAGACCCGTTGCAACCTGGAGATGGTGGGCCTGGAGGAACTCCAACCCGAGGACCTCGAGACGGTCAAGCAGCTCCTGAAGAACCACCAGCAGGCCACCGGCAGCACCGTGGCCCAGAAGCTCCTGGACCTTGGCGAGCCGATGCGCAAACAGTTCGTGAAGGTCATGCCGACCGACTACAAGAAGGCCCTGGAGCTGATGAAACAGCAGGCCGCGCAGCCGGTCGCGTAGCGAAGTCCCGAGTTTAATTTAGAATTTTGAGCCGACCACCTACGGCTTAAAACCGGCGATTCAACTCTCGAAGAAGTTGAGGATTTAAAATGGCGAAGCCGACGGGGTTCATGGAATCGGGACGGGAGCAACCCAAGAAACGCCCCGTGGCCGAACGGGTCAAGGACTGGAAGGAATACGTCCTGCCCATGGCGCCGGACCACCTCAAGGTCCAAGCGGCCCGTTGCATGGATTGCGGCATTCCCAACTGCCACGGAGGCTACGGCTGTCCCTTGGGCAACCTCATCCCCGACTGGAACGACCTCGCCTACCGCAATCGCTGGCGCGAGGCCATCGACCGGCTCCACGCCACCAACAACTTCCCGGATTTCACGGGACGTCTTTGCCCGGCCCCCTGCGAGTCGGCTTGCACCCTCGGCATGGACGCCTATTCCCAACCCGTGGCCATCAAGACCATTGAGCAAACCATCATCGACCGGGCCTTCCAGGAAGGCTGGGTGAAACCGTTGCCCCCGGCGAGGCTGACAGGCAAGAAGGTGGCGGTGGTGGGGTCCGGACCCGCGGGACTGGCCGCCGCCCAGCAGTTGGCCCGGGTGGGCCACGCGGTCACGGTATTCGAGCGCGCCGACCGGATCGGCGGGCTCCTGCGTTACGGCATCCCCGAGTTCAAGATGGAGAAAAGCAACATCGACCGCCGCCTGAAACAGATGGAGGCCGAAGGCGTGAAGTTCAAGGCCAACGCCAACGTGGGGTTCAATCCCACCATCGAGGAGCTACGAAAAGGATTCGACGCCATTGTGCTCGCCTGCGGCGCCACCCAGCCCCGGGACCTTCCAGTCCCCGGCCGGGAATTCAAGGGCGTGCACTTCGCCATGGATTACCTGACGCAATCCACCAAGGCCCTGATGGGGGACAAGGTCCCCGACCAGATCCTGGCCAAGGGAAAAGCCGTGATCGTCATAGGGGGCGGCGATACCGGGGCCGATTGCATCGGCACCGCGCACCGGCAGGGCGCCAAGAGCGTCACCAGCCTCGAATTGTTGCCCCAGCCACCCGAGAAGCGGGCCGCCGAAAATCCCTGGCCCGAGTGGGCGAAGGTGTTCCGCACGGCGGGCGCCCATGAGGAAGGCGGAGAACGGATCTACTCGGTCCTGACCAAGAAGCTGACGGGAACCGACGGGACCGTGAAGAATCTCCAT
Organism: uncultured bacterium; assembly: GCA_964392085.1. Taxonomy (GTDB): domain Bacteria; phylum Oederibacteriota; class Muellerivitia; order Muellerivitales; family Muellerivitaceae; genus CAYMOV01. Next base: position 50,429 of record CAYMOV010000007.1, on the reverse strand, counting down.
GGCGTGAAGCTGGAATGGAAGCCCCAACCCGCAGGCCCCCCGAAGATGGAGGAGTTGCCTGGGACCGAATTTGAGCTGAAGGCCGACTTGATCCTGCTCGCGATGGGCTTCACCGGCCCCGAAAAGAACCCCCTGTTCGACAAGCTGGGCATCGAATTGGACCCGCGTACGAACGTGAAGGGCGACGCCTCCAAGATGACCAACGTGCCGGGTGTATTCGTGGCGGGGGACATGACCCGCGGCCAATCCCTGATCGTCTGGGCCATCGCCGAGGGCCGCGCCGCGGCCAAGGGCTGCGACAAGTGGCTCATGGGGGAATCCTCCTTGCCCTGATGGGCAAGGGGATATCCAAGATGAGTTGGGAATGTGGATTGTTGGAGAGGCGGCTATCCCGGCCGCCTTTTTGTTTTAAAGCCAAAGAGGTCCCTGGAAACCATGACGCCGAAACCTAACGCCATTGCCTTGGTCCTGGCGGGTCTCCTATTCGGGATTAATCCCCTGTTGGGAGCGGCTAAACCGACTCCCCCCCCAAATGATTACAGCGTTTCCGACGCCACCGACATCCGGGTGGACGGTCGGCTCCTGGACTGGCCTGCGGCCCGGCGGATCGACCTGGACCGGAAGGACCAAGTGGTCGAAGGCCAGGCTTTCTGGAGAGGCCCGGAAAGTTTGTCCGCCAAGTGCTTCCTGGCCTACGACTCCGAGAACCTTTATTTGGCCGTGATCGTCCAACAAGACCACAAGCCAAACGGTTCCCTTCGCCCGGGATCGCCGGAAGGTGACCGGGTGGAGCTGACCCTCTCCACCGGCTGGGAGGTTCCTCGGCCCCCGGGCCGAACCCGCCGGGAGACCCACCTGATCCTGACCCCGGGGGAGGGATCAAAACAACCCTCGATCTGGCTTCCCGCGAGGTCCCAGGAAGCCCCCGGGACGAGGTTGGTGGCCAAGACCACAAGCCAAGGTTACCTTCTCGAGGCCTCCCTGCCATGGACCCTTTTCCCAGGAATCGAAGTTGCGCAGGGGAAGACCTGCCGCTTCCAGTTGGCGGTTGAATCCTACGGTACGCTCTCTAAGGCGATCCTCCATCGGTTGGAATTGGGGACGGGGGAGCCGTCCCAGTGGCCTTTCCTCCGATTCATCGGCCAAATGAAAGCGCAGGTTCCCGACCAACCCGGGGTTCGTTCCGATCCCGGAATATCCCAGTTGGGGGATGGGACCCAGGGGAACCTGTTGCTCGGGACTCGAACGCTGGAAGGAAAGGTTTTGGATGGGCGCGGTCGGCCGGTTCCGTCGGCCTACGTTTGGACTTGGCCCGAGGCGATCGGGGCCTATGCCGGTCCGGATGGGACTTTCCGGCTGGTGGATGTCAAGGTGTACCGGAGTTCAAAGCTCCTGGCCTCGGCCCCTGGCTGGGGTTCGGCGGTGACCGCCTTGAGGGGAAAAACCGGTTTGGTCGTTTCACTGCCGGGAAACGGGCCCCGAACTTGGGGATTCGGTTTCGCGGGAAGCGTATTCCCGGAGAAGCCCCCCCATCCCGCTTCCTGGCTTTACGTCCCCTCCGAGGGTACCCTGTCCGCCCCGGATTTCCTGGAGGAAGCCGTCCGTTTTGTTTCGTCCTGCCATAAGGCCGGCGGAACACCGGCGGTCACCCTTCCCCTCCTGGCCTCGGGGGATGTCGCCAAGTGGTGGGAGTCGATCAAGGGCCGTACCGGTGAGGCACCGATAGATTGGGTGCTCCAATCGCCCCCCGCGGGACCTTCCAACCCCTATGCCTACCTCAATGCCTATCGGGATGCCTTCCTGTCCTTGAAGGAATCCCACCCCGGCGTTTGGGTCATGGGGCCTTTTTTCGGGTCCGGACAGGAGAGCCGCGAAACCACTTTCCTCAAGGATGACGGCGAGATCGTGGATGACCTCGCGGTCCAGGGGAAATTCATCCTGAAGGCCCCCTGCGGGCCCGCCCAGGCCTTCCGGAAAACCCGGGAACTGGAAAGGTTCTACGCGGAACGCGCCGAGAGCCTGGAGAGTCGGATGGACCGTCCTGTCCCGGCGGAGTTCATCCTGGAGGCGGGTTGCGAGGGCGGGGATCCCATGGGCTACGGCCCGGCGCTTTGGATGGCCTCCGCAGTGGCGGATTGGGTGGACCAATTCCAGGGGCCGCTTTATTTCCGATGGATGGGAGCCCTTCCCACCGACACCAGTCCAGTGGGGAGGATGACGGATCTTTTGACGAGCCTGGGCCTGGGCGAACGCGTCAATTGCTCGACGCTCCAACCCGGGATCATGTGCGTGGCCCGGCGGGATAACGACGGCGCCATAAGGCTTTTGGTGGTCAACCGGACTTCCGACCTGCCCTTCGCGGTGAAGGCGACCTTGGACGGACGAAACGGGAACCTCTCGGTCGAGGCGGGTCTCCACCGCTTCGTGGAGTTCGAGATCCCCGTGGAATCCGTCGGCGTGGTCCGTGTCCCCGCCACCGGCGCCCCAACGGGCCAATGGTATGGAGCCCACTCGGCGAAGCGCGGGGAACCGATCCAAACGTTGGAAGTCCGATGAAGCGCCCGAAGAACATCCCTGTGGAACTCGATCCTTGGTTGAGGCCCGTTGACGCCCTGTTGCTTCTTTACCAAATGGTCTTGGGACTGGTGGTCTTGACGGGAAGGTCCCAAACCCAGGGAACCGTCTGGTTGGGCTGGCACTTGGGCGGGAGCCTCATCCTCCTGATGATTTGTCGGGCCACCGTGGGGAAAACCGGGGGCGCATTGGTTTTCCTGCGGGAGTGGTACCCGCTGATCCTCATGCCCTTGCTCTATAAGGAAGTAGGTCCCTTGGTGCACAGCTATTTCGATTGGACCGTGGACCCGATCCTTTACTCGTTGGACCTGCGCCTCTTCCTAGGTGGCGGTCCGGCCCTTTGGATCTGGCAACAGTCGCATCCCCCTGCCCTTTGGGTCAACGAGTTGTTCCATGTGGGGTATGGGTCCTATTTTCTCCTGATGCCTATCGGGGGTTTCGCCCTTTGGTACCGGGCCCCCCGAGAGAAGTTCCGGACCTATATGTTCACCCTCGGTTTGACCTATTACACCAGTTACCTGCTCTTCATCCTCCTTCCGGCCCACAGCCCCAGGTTCTTCTTGGAAGGCCTCCGGGACCCCCTTCCGGGATACGCCTGGTCCAACCTCCTGAAGCTGACCATGGACGGGAACGCCTATCCCGGGGGTTCCTTCCCCAGTTCCCACGTGGCGGCGGCATTCATCGTTTTTGGGACCTCTCCGTACCTGGGCCGCTGGAAAATCCCCCTTTTTCTCATGACCCTGGTTCTCTTTGCGGGGACGGTCTGGGGGCGCTATCATTATGTCTCCGACTTGGCGGTGGGTTTGCTCTTGGGGGCCTATTACCTCAAAGTCGCCCCATCGGTGGAACGGTTTTTCCAAAGCCGGTTGGCCGGTTTCCCGGCTCTCGCGTTGGGACGGTCCACAACGAGGTCCCGGTGAAGCCGGGCGAAACGGAGGCGTGATGCCGGACTCCCCTAAACCCCTGACCCCCGCCGAACTCCAGATCCAAAGGCTCCAGGCCCTCCGCTCCCAGGTCGTGAAGTCCTCCCAAGCCGAGGCGGTCAAGGCCTTCGAACCCCACCGAACCGTGGTGGAAAAGACCGTGGAACGCCTGGAGGCCATGCGCCAGCAGAATGACCGGCCCCCAGTGGGCTCGCCGGCCCGCCACGCGGGGTTCCCGAAGTTCGAGGGAAAATACAAGAGCGTCAAGCTGACCCTGGCCCAAATGCGGGCCCTGGAACAGTTGTTCGGCGCCGATCCAAGCCTTTACCCCGGGCGGATCCTGCGCCTGGCCTTGAACCAGTGGCTGGGTCTCCCGAACCTCGTCGAGGACGGCGAACTGGAACAAACGGCCAAGGACGCCCTGGAGCGGCTGAAGAAGAACCCCTGACCCGGTCGTTTTAATCTCGGGTCCGCGATGTTCACCTTCCAAACAAGCCCGACCGGCTCTTGTCGAGCAGGGTTGGGCTTAGTTATTGGTCCCCGAGGACAGGTCATGAGAATTTTGGTGAACGGTGAGACGCGGGATGTGCCCGAAGGAACGACCCTCCAGGGGCTCCTCCAATCCTTAGGGCTCAGGCGCGAGGCGTTGGTGGCCGAGGTAAACCGGAAGATCGTGGAAAAAACCCAAGACTCGGCGCTCGGCCTCCAAGAGGGGGACCAGGTCGAGCTGATCCAATTTGTGGGAGGCGGCTAGATGGCGCAGACGCACCAGCAACTGATCCAGGGGGACCCCTGGACCATCAACGGCAAGCAATTCACGTCCCGGCTCCTGGTCGGGACGGGGAAGTACACCACGAACGAGCTCATGGTGGACTGCCTGGAGGCCAGCGGTTGCCAGATCGTGACCGTGGCCCTGAGGCGCATCCCCTTGGGCCAAAAGGGTGAGAAGAGCCTTTTGGACTACCTCGACCTGAAAAAATACACCCTGCTCCCCAACACAGCCGGCTGTTTCAACACCGAGGAGGCGGTCCGTGTCGCCCACCTGGCCCGGGCCTCGGGATTGTCCGACTTCATCAAGCTGGAAGTGCTGTACGACGAGCAGACCCTCTTGCCGGACCCCATCGCGACCCTGGAAGCCACGAAGATCCTGGTTCAGGAGGGCTACACGGTGATGACCTATACTTCCGATGACCCGGTCCTGGCCCAAAAGCTGGAGCAGGCCGGGGCCCACGCGGTCATGCCGGCCGGTTCACCCATCGGGTCCGGCCAGGGCGTCCTGAACCCCAACAATATCCGGATCATCCTCGAGAAGGTGAAGTGCCCGGTATTGATCGACGCGGGGGTCGGGACGGCCAGCGACACGGCTTTCGCCATGGAACTCGGGGTCCAAGCGGTCCTGATGAACACGGCCATCGCCCACGCGAAGGACCCCCTGCGAATGGCCCATGCCATGCGCGAATCCACCGAGGCGGGCCGCCTGGCCTTCCACGCGGGGCGGATCCCCAAGAAGCTCTACGCGCAGGCGTCCACGCCGCAGAAAGACTTTTGACGACAGCGGATAGCGGTTGGCTAAAACCGGGAAAATCTGTGTGAATCTGTGGTTGCAATGGCTCATGTCGTGGCTGTTGGGCTTTGCAAAGGAAAACCAGTGGCAAATCAGGCTCGCGAAATCGATCGGAATAGGAACAAGGACCCACGCTTGTACGTTGTCACGGGCCTGATGGTCTTATGGCTTGCTGGATTGGGCGGGATTACGCTCCTCTTGGCCCAGGAAGCCAAGGGGAAACTGGAATTTTCCAAGGTCGATAAAGGCGGACAGACCTCATTTTACGCCCGCAACCTGGATCCGGGTTTTCCGATCCATTTACAGTACGATTTCACCTTGTCGGGCCACTTCAGGTTCTCGGCGCCGCTTCCGGGCCGGATCGTCATCCCGCCCGGGCAAAAAGCCCCCCTGGGCAACCTGATGCTCGACCCCGGACCCGGCGGGTCCAGTTACCAATCCAATGACGACTATGGGTTCGGCGACCCTGGAGCCGTCCCCGATCCCAAGGCGGCCTATTTATTTCCTTATGAACATGGCGTCAAGCACGGGATTGTCCAGGGTTACTACGGGAAAGTCACCCACATGGCCTGCCAATGCCTTGATTTCGACCTGGCGGAAAACAGCCCCATCTGCGCCGCCCGGGACGGGCTCGTCGTGATGGTCAAGCAGGACTCCGATGTCGGCGGCCCCGGCCCCGAGTTCAGGGACAAAGGGAACTTCGTCTGGATCCTCCATGCCGACGGGTCCTGGGCGCAATACGGGCACCTGCGGAAGGATGGGGCAAGGGTTCGGCTTGGACAACGGGTGAGGGCGGGACAGGTGATCGGCCTGAGCGGCCATACGGGACAAGCTCAAGGGCCGCACCTTCACTTTGAGGTGGATCAGGCGACCTGGGGAGCGACGTCGACGACGATCCCGACCAAGTTCCTGGTCCAGGGGGGGCAATGGGTCGATCCCGTGGAGGGAAAGTACTACTACTCATTCCACCCGGGCGGCCCGGCCTTCAAGGAAATCAAGGCCGAAAACCTGACCGAGGAGTCCTTGGAGGGCGCTTCAGCGAAGGCTCCCGTGGCCGGGGCCGTCACGATCCGGACCGAGCGGGTGGATTCCAAGACGATCCTCTATGGGTCGAATGGGACGGCCCAAGACCGGACAATGACCCTCCAGTTCCCGAGCCTCCAGAACCTGTCATGTTCGAAAGCGTTGCCTTATACGAAGGTCATTCCCGCGGGGAAGGAAGTCTACCTCCTGAGCCTCGATCGGATCGACACGGAGCAACGTTCGGCCTATAACGTGAACTACTCCTACCGTTGAGGAGAACCGGTTTAGGTTCACTCCTGACGATGACTTGAACGCGAAGCCAAAGTGGTTGCCCCCGTTGGCTTGTGGGGCTTAAGGGAAGTGAAGCCGATGCCTCCAGTGACGAATTTGAGGAACAAGTTGAAGGACTCCGTCCTTTACGTCGTGACGGGGCTCGAGGCGTCCGGGGGGCGCTCCACCGTCGACGCGGCCAGGGACGCGCTCCTGGGCGGGACCGACATCATTCAACTCCGGGAAAAGACCCTGAAGGACGGGGAACTCCTAGGCTCGGCCCGGGAACTCCGGCGCCTGACCCGTGAGGCCGGGGCCCTTTTCATCGTGAACGACCGGGTGGACCTGGCCCTGTTGACCGATGCCGACGGGGTCCATGTGGGCCAGGACGACCTGCCCGTGGCCTCGGTGAGGAAACTGTTGGGTTCCGGCAAGATCATCGGAGTCTCCACCCATGAAGCGGCCCAAGCGCTCCGGGCCGTCGAGGAGGGCGCCGACTACATCGGGGTCGGCCCGGTCTTCGCCACCCCCACCAAGGCCGGTCGCCCCGGGGTGACCTTGGAGTATGTCCGCCAAGTGGCGGGCATGAAGCTCCGGATCCCTTGGTTCGCCATCGGCGGCATCGACGGAAAAAACCTGGTTTCGGTCCTGGAGGCCGGGGCGACCCGGGTGGCGGTGGTTCGGGCGGTCGTGGGGGCCCGGGATCCAAGGCAGGCGGCCAAAGATTTGAAAAGACGCCTCCAAAACGAGGAATAACCGGGCCGGGAACGGCTTGAGATTTACCCGGTTCCTACCCTATCCTTGAACGAGTGGGTTGAATTCGAAAGAAGGGTTGGCACAGACCGTGATCCGTCCCATCGTGTTGTACCCGGACCCCCGGCTCAAGCAACACAGCCATCCCGTCGAGAAGTTCGACGAGGCGCTGAAAGAGCTCGCGTCCGACATGACGGACACCATGAGGGACGCCAACGGTCTCGGCCTCGCGGCGGTGCAGGTCGGCGAGATGATCCGCTTCATGGTGGTGGAGTCCCGGTACGAGCAGGATGACAAAGGGGAATCCTTGTCCCTTCTCAACCCTGAGATCCTCGCGGTCGAGGGGACCCAAATGGGGGAGGAAGGCTGCTTGTCCATCCCGGAGGTGCGGGAGGAACTGGAACGGCCCTACCGCGTGACCCTGAAGGCCCAGGACCTCGACGGCCGGTTCGGTGAACATACCTTTGAGGGGCTTTTGGCCCGCTGCATCTTCCACGAGATCGACCATATGGACGGCCAGCTCTTCGTGGAAAAGCTCCCCGCGGTCAAACGGCTTTTCCTCAAATCCCGCCTCAAGGACCTCCAGAAGCAGTACGCGACCGCCCACCAAGGCTGACAAAAGCAGCGGTTAGCGGTTAGCTGATGGCGGATGGTCCAGCCAAACCAAGGTTCTGCGATTGACTTAAACGCATGAATAAGTCTTATCTTTGTCTTTAAACCAACCGCTAACCGCTATCCGCTATCCGCCAAACACCTTTCCGGCTAGAATCCTCCCGATTAACCCGGAGGAAGGGCCTTCCCAGTGCCGAACCAGCTCACCGTCGTCTTCATGGGCACTTCCGATTTCGCGGTGCCGTCCCTCCAAGCGCTGGACCGGCCGGATTTCCGGGTGGCACTGGTGGTTACCCAGCCCGACCGTCCCTCGGGCCGGCACCTGGAACCCAAACCGTCCCCCGTCAAGGTGGCGGCACTGGAGAAGGGTTGGGAGGTCTTCCAACCCGCAAAGATCCGCGAGGAAGGGGCGCTGGAGCGTCTTCGCTCCCTGAAACCCGACCTTGTGGTGGTGGCGGCCTATGGTCAGATCCTCCCGAAAGCCCTTCTCGACCTACCGGGCTTAGCTTGCCTCAACGTCCATGGTTCGATCCTGCCCAGGTGGAGGGGCGCGGCCCCGATCCACTACGCCGTGATGGCGGGGGACGCCGAGACGGGCGTGACCATCATGCACATGAACGAAAAGATGGATGAGGGCGACATCCTTTTGGTGGAACGGACGCCGATCGCCCCCGCAGACACCACGGGAGTCTTGCACGACCGCTTGGCCTTGATCGGGGCCGACGCGCTCCTGAGGGCCGTGGGGTCTTTACGGGCCGGGACGGCCTGCCGAACGCCCCAGGACGGGGCCGGGGCGACCTACGCCCCTTCTTTGAAACGTGAACATTGCCGGTTGGACTGGGCGCGACCGGCCAAAGCCATCGCGGATAAGATCCGCGGGTTGGATCCCTGGCCCTCGGCGGAATGCCGGTTCGGAAACATCGACTTGAAATGTTTCGGGGCGGTTCCGTCAACCGAATCCGGGGAGCCCGGCTTGATCCTCTCGCTGGACAATGCCGGGATCCTGGTGGGCGCCGGCGAAGGCGCTGTTTTAATCAGCGAGATCCAACCGCCCGGCAAGCGGCGAATGAAACCCCGGGATTTTTCACTGGGGCATCCTGACTTTAAACCTGGAGCCGTCCTCCCATGAGCGTTCCGCCCGGCAAAAAACCCTTCCGCAAATCAGGACCACCGGGCGGCAAACCGCCGAGCCGAGGCGGGCCTCCCAAGGGAAAGGGCGGGGCCTTCTCGGGCGACCCGCGCCAGTTTCGAAGTAAGTTCAAGAAACCGGGCGACGCCCGCCCCCATTCCGGACCGCCTTCGGGTGGGTCCGCGGCTCCACGCCCTGGGGGTCCCAAGCCGTTTGACCGTCCAAGTTCACCCAGGTCGGGACCGCCCCGTCCTTCCTTTGACCGCTCAGGCCCGCCTCGATCCGGCCCTCCTCGTCGGGATTTCGATCGTTCAGGTCCTCCTAGGTCGGGCCCACCAAACTCCAGACCCGGCGGGCCTCCTCGTGGAGACCGTCCGTTTGACCGTCCACGACCCCCTCGTCGTGATTTTGATCGCTCGGGCCCGCCCAGTTCGGATTCGCATCGAAGCGGGCCACCAAGGTCTGGGCCTCCGCGTTCCGGCCCGCCCCGGAGGGATTTTGAACGTTCTGGCCCACCCAGATCGGGACCTCCTCGTCGGGATTTTGACCGTTCAGGTCCACCCAGATCCGGCCCGCCTGGTTCGGATTCACATCGAAGCGGGCCACCAAGGTCTGGGGCTCCTCGTTCTGGCCCCCCAAGCTCCGGTCCCGGTGGACCTCCGCGCGGAGACCGGCCATTTGACCGACCCCGTCCGCCTCGAAGGGACTTTGACCGTTCAGGACCGCCTCGATCCGGTCCTCCCCGTCGTGATTTCGATCGTTCAGGCCCGCCGCGCACCGGTTCAGGTGGACCACACCGTCCATCCTTTGACCGCAGTGGTCCCCCTCGCTCTGGCCCGGGTGGACCGCCCCGTGGCGATCGCCCATTCGACCGTCCCCGAAAGCCTTTTGACCGTTCGGGCCCGCCCCGGGCGTCTTTTGACCGAACAGGCCCGCCGCGCACCGGTTCGGGTGGACCACCCCGTCCATCCTTTGACCGCAGTGGCCCCCCTCGCTCCGCAGCAGGTGGACCGCCCCGAAGTGACCGTCCCTTTGATCGTTCCCGTCCGCCTCGAAGGGACTTCGACCGTTCGGGACCACCAAGGTCTGGACCCCCAAGGGGGGATCGCCCGTTCACGAAAAAGCCTTGGGACCCGAAAGGACCGCCCCGGGGAGACCGGCCCTTCGACCGCAACAAGCCCCCTCGCCGGGACTTCGAACGTTCCGGGCCTCCTCGTACTGGACCTGGCGGACCGCCTCACGGTGACCGTCCGTTTGACCGTCCCCAAAAGCCATTTGAGCGTTCGGGCCCGCCCCGTAGTCAATTTAGTAGAAGCGGCCCGCCCAGCAATGGACATCAAAGAAGCGGGCCACCTCGGTCGGGGCCACATTCAGCCGGACCGCCCAGGTCTGGACCCCCCAGGGGGGATCGTCCCTTTACGAAAAAGCCTTGGGACCCCAAGGGTCCACCCCGCAAGGATTTCAAGCGTTCCGGTCCCCCCAGAGGGGACCGCCCATTCAATCGATCGGGACCGCCACGGTCAGATCGAGGCGGTGATGGCGCGCCCAAGCATTTCGACCACCACGGGAAACCCCGCAGGACCGATGGGGTCTCGCCCGCCCGTTGGAACGCGGCCCTGGCCCTGATCCGCGTGGAGAAGGGGATGAAGATCCAGGAGTCCATGGCCCGGGGCGCCAAATTGGAGGGTCCCGACCAAGGGCTCTTCACCGAGCTGGTGTACGGCGTCACGCGCATGAAGCGCCTGCTGGATAAACGTCTCCAGGCTTTCTGCGACCGTCCCCTGGAGGAGACGGAACCGGCGGTCCGTACGACGCTGCGGTTGGGCCTGTACCAGGCCCTGTTCCTGACCCGGGTGCCGGGTTACGCCCTTACCTTCGAGTCCGTGACCCTGGTGGACCTCTTAGGCGCGGGCTTCGCGAAGGGGTTCGTCAACGCCGTGCTCCGGACGGCCCTGACGGCCAAGGACGAGGGGAAGTTCCCCGCGCCCGAGGAGGAAACATGGCCGTTGGGCGAGCGCTACTCCTATCCCGATTGGCTGATGGAACGCTGGTCGAAAAACCTGCCGGCCGAAAGGCTGGTCCAGGTCTTGGAGGCGGGGAACCATCCCCATCCGCTTTACCTCCAGGTGCCACCGGGTTCACGTGAAGAGGTTCTGAAGCGGCTTGAGAAGATGGAGGTCAAGGCCGTCCCGCTTGATTGGCCCCTCCACACCCTAAAGGTGCAAGGCGCCATGGGGACCCTTTGGGACCCCACCCCCGATGAGGCGGGTGCCTGGACGGCCCAGGACTGGACCTTCCAAGCCATGTTGGACCTGGTGCCCGCCCCCGAGGGCGCTAGGGTTTGGGACGTTTGCGCGGCCCCCGGCGGCAAGTGCGCGGGGCTTTCGTGGAGGGTGGGCCCGACCGGTCAGGTCACGGCCACCGATTCGTCGCCTGAACGGCTATTGGCGCTCTTCGAGAACGTCCGCCGACTGAACCTGGCCAATGTCCGGGTTTTGGAGATGGAGGCGGACAAGCTTCCAACCCCCGAACGGTTCCAGACGGTTTGGCTCGACGCCCCCTGTTCCGGCACGGGCGTCCTGTCCCGACGGGCCGACCTGCGCTGGCACCTCCAACCGGGCGACCCCGCCCGGCATGGGAAGGAACAGCTCCAACTCCTGGAGGCGGCGGCCCAGCACGTTTATCCTGGCGGCACCTTGGCCTATAGCACCTGCTCGCTCGAGTCCGAGGAGAATTGGGACGTGGTGAAGGCGTTCCTGGGCGCCCACCCCGAGTACAGCCCGGTGCCACTGACCCTTCCTGAATCGGTCACCGAGACCGAAACCCGGGAGGACGGCCTTTGGTTCTGGCCGACGAAGGACCGGGACGGCGGTTTCCTGGCGCTGTTCCGCCGCAAGGCATAATGAGAAAACCTTTGAAAACCCCCGGCGCCGGGCCTATCCTTTGCCCTTTCGGGCCGCCGGGGGGCCCGTTCGAACCATGAGCCACCGAAAACCCATCCGCCTCTGCCTGTTCCTGCTCGCCCTGTTTCCGGCGATGGGGACGGCCGTGCCCGAGCCCGGGACCTATGACGTCATCCTACGGGGGGGGCTGGTAGTGGACGGCACCGACCAGCCGCCCTTTCGGGCCGATATCGGCTTCAAGGACGGGCGTATCGCCAAAATCGGCGACCTGACCGGCGCCCGGGCGGTGAAGGACGTGGACGCCCGGACCAAGATCGTCATCCCGGGCATCCTCGACATCCTCTGCCATAACGAACTTCTTTGGTCCCCCCTGGAACAGAAACGGGCGCTCAAGCGCGGCGTCACCTTCGGCCTAGTGGGCAACTGCGGCTTTTCCTTCCTGAACGTGGCCAAGAACCTCCGGATGGTCGAGGACCAACAACAGCTTTTGATCAACGTGGGATCCCTGATCGCCCAGGGCACCGTCCGCGAGGCCGTCATGGGCAAGAGCCATAAGGCGCCCACCGCCTCCGAGATGCGGAAAATGAAGGCTATGGTGGAGCAGGGCCTCCAGGAGGGCGCCTTCGGCCTCTCCAGCGGCCTCGGTTACGAGCCGGGCGAGTGGTGCAAGCCGGAGGAACTGGACAACCTGGCCTCCGTCCTGGCCAAGTACGACCACGCGGCTTACTACACCCACATCCGAAACTTCCGGTCCGAGGTGCTCGACGCGATCCGTGAGGCGGTGCAGGTGGCTGAGAACCACCGCGTCCCCGTCATCATCCAACACCTGCTTTTCAAGATGCCCTCGAACTGGGACCAGGCCGACCCGGGCCTCCGGCTCATCGAGAAGGCCCGGGCCGACGGCCTTCAGGTTTGGGCCAGCACCTACCCCTACGACTTCTGGGGCAATGAGGTGCAGATTCCCCTCCAACAGTTCCTCTACCTCCTCCCGACCGCCGCGAAGTGGACCACCTACCTGAAGCACCCTGAGAAGAGGGACGAGGTGCTGGACGACACCCGGAAGCGCCTGGCGGAATACGGGGACGCCCACCGCATTGAGATCACCCATCTGGCCCCTTCGGCGCCGCAGGATTGGCTGGGCCTGAGATTGGACCAATTGGCCCGGCTCCGGGGCATGGAGCCCGCCGAGACGGTCTTGGCCCTTTTGTTGGAAACCGGCAATGACGTGGGCGTCTGTTACCACGGGGTGTCCCAGGAAGTCTTGGTGCGGCAGATCCAGGCGCCCTACATGCTCTTCGGCTCGGACGCGGCGGATGACATCCCCCATCCCCGCAACGTGGGGTCCTTCCCGAGGCTTCTCTCCCACTACGTCCGGGACCAAGGGGTCATCCGGCTGTCCGAGGCGGTCTCCCGGCTGACCTGGGAACCGGCTAAACTTTTGGGCCTCAAGGACCGGGGGCTGTTGAAGGAGGGTTATTGGGGCGACGCCGTGGTGATCGACTATGAGCATTTGGAGGACCGGGCCACGCCGGTCAACCCTTGGGAGACACCCAAGGGGATCGACCTGGTGGTGGTCAACGGAAGGGTGGTAATCGAGGGGGACACCTTGACCGGCGACTTCCCGGGACAGGCCTTGAGGCGGGCCCAGTGAGGAAACGAATCCACCGGGTGAAACGGGCCGTCCAAAAAACCGTCTGGAACAAGTTTAGAAGGCCCCATTTCCGCCCGGCGGAATCGGCTTTCCTGGTCTACCAGTTCTTCCTTCTGGCCGCCGCCCTCCTATATTCGTTCGGCGGATCCAAGTCTTTCATCATTCCCTTATCCGTGATGGTATCCATCGGCTTGACCCTCTTTTGCAGGTCCTTCCGGCCTGATCACCCTTTCCTGAGGGCCCTCTGCGAGTGGTTTTACCTTTATCCGGTGGTGTTCATCGGGTATTTCGCCAGTTGTCCCCTCATCGATTATTTCAGGCCCGAGCGATACGACTCGGATTTGTCCGCGATCGACATGCGGTTCTTCGGGGTGACCCCGAATTGGGCCTCCAATGTCCTGAACTACCCCTGGATCACCGAGATCTTCACCTGGGGATACGTCTCCTATTATTTCTTCGGCCTCCTTTTGATCGTGCCGATTTATATCCGCTATGGGTCCCATTCCAAGCCGTTCCATGAGAGCTTCAACGCCATCCTTCTGGCTTTCTTCTTCACCTACGCCGGTTATTGGCTCATCCCGGCCTCCGGGCCCCGGGTCTATTGGGAGTCCCAATTGCCCCCGCTTCAAGTGCTCTACCTCTCGGCCCACGTCTTTGGTCCCATGGACAAGGTGGCCCGCGGGTTTCCCGACGCTTTCCCCAGCGAGCACACGTCCCTATCGCTTCTCATGCTCTGGTTCCTCTTTAAGAACGACCGCCAAATCTTCTGGTTGGCCCTGCCTTTCGCGGTCTGCGCGGTGGGAGCCACCTTGGTCCTCCGGTACCACTGGTGCATCGACGTGACGGGCGGTGTCGCCGTGGCCGCGTTGGTGGCTTGGCTCTCGACCTGGTTGGCCAGCCAACCAGGCGCGACCGGGGACTAACCGGCCCCATCGGCCTGTAAATTCGCTGAAAAATCTCCCCCAAACCCCGTGGGCCCCTTTCAATCACCGGCCCCCTTACTTTAAATTGCCCCCATTCCGATCCATACCAACCAGGGCCCCGGCATGCCGGGGCCTGTCCCGGGAGGGAATTATGCAGCCGGTCCATGTGCCGTGGCTTGGGGTTTTAGCGGGGTTCTTCATCCAGATGGCCCTGGGGGGGTGGTGGTACTCCCCGGCGGGTTTCAGCAAGCAGTGGATGGGATACCTCGGCATCAAGCCGGGTAGGATGACGGATAAGATGAAGAAGGAGGCGGGACGGTCCATGGGGGTTATGGCCCTGATGAGCCTGGTGTCGGCCCTTTGCTTGGCATTTGGGGTGGTCTTGTTTCATGTCGTTTTGCCGGGCTTGCCGGGCGTCCTGGCCGGTTTGATGGTGGGATTCTGGGCCTGGTTGGGGTTTTACATGACCAATGATATCGGCCCGGTGCTCTGGGAGAAGAAGCCCTTTGGCTTGTTCGTTCTGAACACCGGCTACCACTTCGTGGTTTACCTGGCCATGGGCGCGGTCCTGGGTGTCTTAGCCTGAAAAGGAAGCCCGCCATGTACTTCATGCTGAAACTCCACCCATCACGCCCCTCCTTCGCCGTGGATATGACGGAGAAGGAGCGGGCGATCATGACCCGCCACGGGGAGTATTGGAGGGAATTCCTGGAAAAGGGCCACGCGGTGGCCTTCGGGCCGGTGATGGACCCCGCGGGGCCTTTCGGCTTGGGAATCGTCGAGGTTGAGGGCGAGGCCCAGCTCAAGGATTTCATCGCCGGGGACCCGGCCCTCACCACGGGCCTCACCCGGTTGGAGTACCATCCGATGCGGGCCGTCGTGAGGCCCCACCATCCCTCAAATTGAGGAAGGGAGGCGCCGGAACGGCCGGGCTTTTGGATCGCCAAAAACGATGTAGAATACCGCATCCTTTTTCAGGATGGGACGCATGATCTACCGTCAAAAAGCCTCCACCCTTCAGGGCGTCCATCAACGAGTCGCCCTTCTCCTGGCGCTCCTGCTGGTCTTCGTCCTGGTTTTGTCCGTTTATCCGGAATTCCAAAGGAACGGTTTCGTTTATTCGCGCGCCCTTGGGATGGATTTGGCCGCTGGGTTGTTCGCGCTTTTGGCGGCCGGGACCTTCCTCGTGTTCCGGGCCAAGAAAAGCCGGGCCGTGATGGAAAGCATGACGCTGGAAACCCGTGAGAAGTCCCTGGTTTGGGTCGCGGAGGGCCAAACGGCGGAGTTCGCCTACAAGGACCTGACCCAAGTGGAGGTGGGTGAGTCGGGCAAGTCGGTGAGGACACTCCGGCTGACGGCGGGACCCAAGGTCCTGGCCCTCTCAGGGTTCGAGGGGATGGACGCCCTGGCGGAGGAGATCATCGCCAAGACGCCCAAGTCGACGGCCTTCCTGCACAAGCCGCTCGCCTTCGATCCGGATAAGCTCACCACCCACCTGGGCGCCTTTTTAATCGGGCTGGCGGTCATCAGTTTTCTGCTCACCGTATCCCGCACGGTCCCCCGTTCGGGCCTTCCCATCCTGATCATCGTGGTGGGGATCTACCTGCTCATCCGACGGAATGCCCGGAACCCCCAGATGCGGACCATGGCGGCGTACCTGCTGATCGCCATGGGCCTGGCGCAGATCTACCTGATCCACATTGGAAAGATGTAGGGGCGGCCCTGGGCCACTTCAGTTGATGCAAACGTGGGACTCGCGGTTTTAATCCTGGCGGTTGCCGGTATTCCCGTTTTCCCGTAGCATTCCCTCACCTTATCCGGGGGCCAATCCATGCGTGTGCGTTCCATCCTCATCATCGGGGTTTTGGCCATGTCCCTTCTCTCGGCCCAAGCGGCCACTCCAAGCCGGTTGCTATTGCCGTCCCTCATCGGGGACCACATGGTGCTCCAGCGGGGGACCGCCTCGGTCTGGGGCCGGGATGTGCCGGGCCAGAAGGTCACCGTCACGCTCAATGGGAAGGTTTGGACCGGAAAAGCGGATTCGAATGGAGCCTTCCGCGTCCTCCTGACCGGATTGAAGGCCGGTGGCCCTTATGAGATGGAGGTCCAGGGTTCGTCCTCCATCAAGGTGAAGGATGTCCTCGTGGGGGACGTATGGTTGGGGTCGGGCCAGTCGAACATGGAATTCCTCACGAAGGATTCCCGGGACGCCCAAAAGGCCCTGGCCCAGGCGCACGACCCTAAGCTCCGTTTTTTCCTCCAAGGGCGGGTGATGGGCGACAAGGCGCTCGATCACGCCCAGGGGACTTGGCAGGTTTGTTCCCCCGAAAGGGTCCATAGTTTTTCAGCGGTGGCCTATTACTTCGGTCGGGACCTGCGTCGGGCTTTGGATATCCCGGTGGGGTTGATCGCGGCTTCCTGGGGCGGGTCCTACATTGAGAGTTGGCTCCCGGAAAGCGCCTTGGAAGGGCTGCCGGAGGCCAAGGATTCCCTCAAAAAGTGGGGGACCATGACGCCCGCCCAGCGTTTGGTCTGGTCCAAGGGCGTAAAGCCCGCCATGTACCTCTGCGGAGTGCGATTACTCCCTAAGGACCCGAAGCAGGCGCCCTTGACCGTCCTGTTGGCGCCGGAAGCCGGAACCCATGCCCTTGGCGGCACTTGGGGGAACGACGCCAAGGAAGGCTCTGTCGCCACCTACGCCGTCGTGAAGTTGACGGGTCCGAAACCGGGGCCCGTGGGGGAGTTCACCGGCCACTTCGAGGGTGGGGCTTGGGCCAACGTCTCCACGAAATTTAAGGCGGACGGCGGTCCCGCGGACTTGTCGGGTTACAAGGCCCTGGAGTTCTCGGCCAAGGGCGACGGGGAATATTTCATCTTCCTGCCACAGCCCACCGTGAAGGACGGCTGTAACTGGAGTTCCCAGCCCTTCAAGATCACCGACCAATGGAAGACCTACCAGATCGACCTATCGAAGTTGAAGCAGGACAACTGGGGCAAGCCCACGCCCTTTACCCAGGATGCCATCCAGGCCCTGGCCTTCGGGGTGCTTTTGCCCTCGCTGGACAACATCCCCATGGTGCTCTACAACGGCATGATCCACCCCCTGACCAAGACCCGCATCGCGGGGGTGATCTGGTACCAGGGCGAGTCGAACGAAGGACGCCCAGGACCCTACCACAAGCTCCTGCCGGCCCTGATCCGGTCTTGGCGAAAGGTTTGGGGCGAGGGGGATTTGCCATTCCTGATCGCCCAATTGCCGGACTTCAAGGCGATGCAAAAGGACCCTGGCCAGAGCAACTGGGCGGAAATCCGCGAGGCCCAGGCCATGGCGGCCCAGCTTCCCAACGTGGAATACGCCTGCCTCTTAGGCTTAGGCGACGCCCAGGATATCCATCCCAAGGACAAAACCAACGTGGGGAAGCGCCTGGCCTTGACGGCCCTACATGACGTTTATGGCCAGAAGGTGGAGTTCACGGGACCCCGCTTCGAGTCCATGACGGTGGAGGGCGCCCAAGCCCGGATCCATTTTAAATACGCCGAAAGGGGCCTGAAGACGATAAACGGCAAGCTTCGGGGATTCGCCATAGCCGGGGAGGATGGGAAGTTCGTTTGGGCCGAGGCCCGCATCGAAGGCCAAACGGTGGTGGTGTGGAATAAGGCGGTTAAGAACCCCAAGGCGGTCCGCTACGCATGGGCCGACAACCCCGACGCCAACCTCTATGGGAAGAATGGATTTCCGGCAACGCCCTTCCGGACAGATGTGGCTGCTGCGAAATAAGAGCTTGAGAAAAAAAGGGCGAGCCGGTGGCTCGCCATTTTAGAGTGAGTGGATTTGGCTTATGGCGAACCACCAGTGAGCCCCAATGGAAAGCACCCGATGATTCGGTTCGGGATTTTCCTAGGAAACCAAGACCTTCTCGTAAACCCTGTATTTTTTGATGACCTTGGCGCCCATGGCGGCGATGCCGTTGTTGACGCCGTCGTTGTCCTCCAGCGTCCAGGAAAGCTCACCGCCTAGGACCCCGCGCTTGCGGCCCGCCTTCAAGATCTCCACGTAAAGCATGGCGTCCAGGCCCTTGCCGCGGTACTCGGGCAGGATACCCATGGCCATCAACCGGCAATCCTTCACCTTGGGCATGTTGAACAGGAATTTCACCAGGGCGAAAGGATCCGACCAGCGGAACAGCTCGCCGTCGATTTTCTTGAGCACCCAGTTCACGTCCGGCGCCACCAGGGTGAAGCCGATGGCCTTGCCGTCCACCAGGGCCAGGTGCACCATGTCGTGCCAGATGATCGGCTTGAGTTTGGCGACCTGGTACTTGAACTCCTCCTCGGTCATGGGCACGAAGCCCCAGTTCTTGTCCCAGATCTTGTTGTAGAGGTCCTTGATCAAGACCACATCGGCGTCGAAGTGCTTCTTCGAGAGGCTGCGGATCTCGATGCGCTCGCGCTTCTTGGCCCGTTCCATGATCTTGACCATGCGCTCCGGCACCTCGGTGGAGGCGTCCAGGTACCACGCGAAAAGGTCCTTGGCCTTGGCATAGCCGCACTTATCGGCCAGCTCCAGGTAATAAGGCGGGTTGTAGGTCATGGAGATGCGGGCGGGGGAGTCGAAACCCTCCAGCAGGAAGGACCACTCGTCGTTGGAGGTCAGGTTGGCGGGGCCCATGATCTTGGCCATACCCTGGCCCTTGACCCAGGCTTCGGCGGTATCGAGGAGGGCCTTGGCGGCCTCGGGGTCGTTCTGGCACTCGAAAAACCCGAACCACCCGATCTTCTCGCCGTGGAACTCGTTGTAGTTGTCGTCGACATGGGCCGTGGTGCGGCCCACGACCTTGCCGTCCCGCAGGGCCAGGTAGGCCGTCAGGCGGCCATGCTTGAAGAAGGGGTTCTTGGCGGGGTTCAGGAGGGACCGGTGGTCGTCGAGGAAGGGGGGCACCCAGTTCGGGTCGCGCTTGCCGTCCTTGATGTAGATGGACCAGGGCACGTTGAGGAATGTCGCCCAATCAGCCTTAGTCTTCACTTCTTGGATTTCGACGCCCATGGCAGCCTCTTTTGGTTTGGGTATTTCCTATTTAACCTTGGACGCCGGTGGCTGGTATGAAGTTCCGATTACATAGCCGTGACTAGTCATGGCCATCCGCCAACCGCTATCCGCCATCCGCCGCTTTTCAGGGGATGACTTGGTACTTCTTCCCGACCTTCTGGAAGCACTCCAGGACGTAGTCCAACTGCTGGTCGGTGTGGGTGGCGGTATAGCTGGTGCGGATCAGGGTCTGGTCCGGCGGGACGGCGGGGGATACGACCGGGGTGGCGAAGATGCCCATTTCACCCAGTTCCTTCGTCATGGAGAAGGTCTTGTGGTTGTCGCCCACCATCAGGGGGATGATGGCTGACTGGCTGTTGAGGGTGTTCCAACCCATGGCCCTGTAGGCATCCCGCATCTTCTTCGCGATCTTCCAGAGGCGTTCCCGGCGCTCGGGCTCGCGTTTGATGATTTCCAGGCTTTTGAGGGCGGCCGCCGTGTCGGCGGGCGACAGGCTGGCCGAGAAGATCAGGGGGCGGCTGTTGTGCTTCAAATAGTCGATGACCTTATGGGTGGAGGCGATGAACCCGCCGATGGAGACCAGGGACTTGGAGAAGGTGCCCATGACCATGTCCACCTCGCTCTGGATGCCGAAATGGGACCCAACCCCCTCGCCCTGGGGGCCGAACAGGCCCAGGGAATGGGCCTCGTCCACCATGATCCGGCCGCCATATTTCCTCTTGAGCTCGACGATCTTCGGAAGGTCGCAGACGTCCCCGCCCATGGAAAAGACCCCGTCGGTCACGATCAGCTTCGGGTTGTCTTGGTGGTTGGCCAGGACCCGTTCCAGGTCCTCCATGTCGTTGTGGCCGTACTTGACGGTCTTGGCGAAGGACAACTTACAACCGTCGACGATGCTGGCGTGGTTGTCCCGGTCGGAGATGATGTAGTCGCCCCGGGTGGCGATGGTTGAGAGGGCCCCCAGGTTGGACTGGTAGCCGGTGGAATAAATCAGCGCCGATTCCATATGCACGTAATCGGCGAGCTTCTCCTCCAACTCAATGCGGATGTCCAGGGTGCCGTTCAGGAAGGGGGACCCGGTGCAGGCCGAACCGTACTTGCGGATGGCCTGGACCATGGCCTCCAACACCTCGGGGTGGGTGACCAACCCCAGGTAGTTGTTCGACCCGATCATGATCATCTTCTTGCCGCCGATGGTGACCTCGGTCCCCAGGCTGGCGGTATTCGGGCGGAAATAGGGGTAAACCCCCGCGTCGCGGACCTCGTCCGCGGCGGTCCAGTTGTTGGCCTTGTCAAAGATGTCCATTTCGACTCCATACCCCCGGGGCATCCGGGGAGGATTAGGCGCCCATCCCCGGTGGGGGGCGCTTTTGAGCGTTTTGAGGAGGGGGCGCGGGTGGGGCCCCGAAACATAAAAAAGGCGGAGCTGGATGGCCCCGCCGTTGTTCAGGCACGGCGCATATTATAAGATACCGAACCCCTGGGGGCAATTTGTTACGATGTGTCCCCTTAACGGATACGATGGTTGCGACGTTTTCCAAACGGGTTTTCGCCGTTTCGGACCCATCCCCTTGCCACGGAACCCTCCATGAAGATCGCCCAACCCGTCCTTTTGACCGGCGCCACCGGGTTCGTCGGGGGACACCTTGCCGAGGCGCTAGGGCGCAAGGGCATCCGGACCCGGTTGTTGGTGCGTTCGGTCTCGCGGCTCGCCTTTAAACCGGGCAAGTTCCATGAAATCGCGTTGGGCGACGTGACGGACCCCCTGGCCGTCCGGAGGGCGATGTCCGGCGCCAAGACCGTGATGCATTTGGCGGGGGTTTTGCGGGGTTTCAACTACGGCGATTACGCGAGGGTGAATGTGGAAGGCTCGCGGATCCTAGCCCAGGAGGCCCTGGCGGCCCGCACGGTGGGGCGTTTCATCCAGGTCGCTTCCCTGGCCGGCGCGGGACCGTCGAACCTGGACCGGCCCCGCCGTGAGAGCGACCCGGCGGAGCCCGTAAGTTTTTACGGATCCACCAAGCTGGCTGGGGAAGAGGCGGTGAAGACGACCCTGGGGCGCAAGATCGCCTGGACGGTCCTCCGACCGGGCGGGGTCTACGGTCCCCGCGAAAAGGACATCTTCCAGTATTTCCAGATGGTCCAGAAGGGCTTGGCGGTCCTGCCGGGGGATGGTCGCCAGAGGGTCAGTTACGTGCATGTGAATGACCTGGTGGATGCCATCCTGTTGGCATCCGGTCCCAAGGCCGTGGGAAAGACCTATTTTGTCGCCTCCGAGGACGCGGATTGGCTCGAACTGGTGGCATTGATCGAAAGGGCCCTGGGGAAGCGGGCGGTAACTTTGAAGATTCCGCTTCCTTTGGTTAAACTATCGGCCTTCCTGTCCGAGATGGTGGGCCGGGTGAGGGGCCAAGCGGCCATCCTCAACCTCGACAAGGTGAAGGAAGCGGCGCCGAAGGCTTGGACCTGCGACACCCGGGCGATCCGGACCGGGCTCGGCTGGAAACCCCATTGGACCCTCGAAGCGGGGATCCGCCAAGCGGCGGAGTCCTACCGCGCGGCGGGTTGGCTTTAGGGAACGGATGGATTTAGGACACATGGACCACGGGGAAGGCTTTTTAGGTAATAACGAAAAGAAGAAGTAGCCGCTGTCCCTGTGGTCCCTGAGTTTAAAAGATTTTTTGGTTGGTTGGGTTGCATGACCCCAAGGAGAACGAGATGAACCGTTGGACCGCCGCATTGCTGGTCGCCCTGTTGGGCCTTTCCCCCGCCCTGACAAAGGCCCAGAACGACTGGCTGGACACCCTTCTGCCCGCGAACCACCTGTTGGAGAAACTGCCGGCCGTCACCGTGGACGGCCAGGATGAGGCGGGCGGGCTTTTCGACTTCATCGACCTCAATGGGGACGGCAAGAAGGACCTGCTCTTGGCTTACCGGGCCCAGGTATCCGCCGAGAACCTGGACAAGCCCCACGACCAGACCCTGGCGATCTGTTTCTACGACCCCAAGGGCGGGCATTACGCCAAGCTCTTCGAGGAGGACGGCCCGGCGATGAAGTCCATCAAGGTCCTGACCCAAAGCCAGGGCCAACGGAAGATCCTGTTCGTGGAGCGGACGGGGGACAAAGGTTCCGTGACGACCCACGGCTACGCGGTCCTGTCGGGCAAGATCCTGAAGCTCTTTGAGCTCACCACGCCGCCTGTCTTCGTGAACGAGGTCGGCAATAACGGGAAGGTGGATGTCTGGATTTCCTCCAAGAAAGTCCCCGCCACCAAGGCGGAAGCCGAAAAGATTTTTGTATGGAATGACGGGCAGCAGGCCTTCGTTTCCAAGACCGGGGAAGTGTTGGGCGACAAGGTGTTGGAACCGACCTTCACGCCTACCGCCATCGCCACGGCGACCCCGACGCCGACCCTGATCCCCACCAAGACCGTGACCCCGGTGCCCAAGAAGCCCACGCCGGTCCCACCGAAGCCGACCCCGACGGCGGCCCAGGTGGCCGTTGCTCCCAAGGCCACAGCCGAGACGGGTGCGCCTGTCGTGGCGACGACCGAGGCGTCGGTGGAAAAACCGGTCGAGAAGCCGGTCGCCGTAGCCCCGACGGGCGGGAAGACCCTCAAGGTCTCCGGTTGGTGGGGCCCCGAGTTCGAGCTGAACTCGGCCTTCGCGAAGCTCAAGACCGAGATCGTCCCGACCCGCGTGAAGGAGAACGACATCGTCAAACTGGGCCAACAAGCCACGGCCTTCTTCAACCAGGCCCAGAAGATGGGCGTCCACGGGCCGGATTATTCCGACCTACGGGCGGGTTACTACACCGCCGTAGCCAGGGCCTTCAAGGACTCGGGGAAGATGGCCGAGGCCAAGAACTACCTCAACATGGTCCTGAAAGGCCACCCGCGCTTCAAGGAAGCCTTGGATTTGAAGGCTGAGATGAAGCCTTAACGGAAGCGGTTGGCGGCTGGCTAAACCGAAAACGGGAACCAAAGGCGCCTTCGGGCGCCTTTGGTGTTTTGGGGTCAAAGGGATAAGATACGAGTGGTTCGCAAGGACGACTGATATAGGGGGGCAATAATGCTGAATCCGGGAGATGAGGAATTCGTCGGGAAGTGGGAAAAGACTCGGAAGGGTGGTACAGGCATTATCGTTATGGCGGTTTTGGTGGTTGCGCTCCAAATATTCATGGGCATATTGCGCCTGAATTGGTTTGATCAATACAGCGATGCCTTGAAACACGGAAATTATCTGGACTCAATAGTGGTTCAAATACTTCTTTGGATCATGTTTGGGACTTTTGTGATCGTCGCGCGATTAAGGATGCTGAGGCTTCTCGATGTCATCCGAAGGCTTAGGGATAAGGATGAAAATGCGTGACCTGTCGCAGGTGGCCTAGCGGCCCTGCCACACACGAACTGCAGTAAACGGCAACCCTGGACGGGCAAGGTGCCCTCGGCGGGACCCTGGTGGTATGGACATCCCCCAGACCCCCTGGGTTCTCGTCCCGCCACCAACACCAGCCTAAAAACAAAAGGCCCTGATCCGATTGGACCAGGGCCTTTTATTATTAAGAATGGTGCCGGAGGCGGGACTCGAACCCGCACGGTCGCCCATACGCACCTCAAGCGTACGTGTCTGCCATTCCACCACTCCGGCGTAAAAAAGGGAAGCTGAGGCGGGGGGCATTATACTGGGGGTGTTTGGGAAGTCAATCAACCGGCCCCCCGGGGCCCGGGGTGAAAATGCGGCTTGTCCTCGCGGTTTTTCTGCTGGTCGTGACGGTGGCCCTCGGCCATGGGCTCGCCCTTCCCGACCCCATCCATTCGCATGGGAACGTGGTTTGGGATCCCGCCGGCGCGCCCGCGCAATGGGCGGCGCGGACCTACGCCTTGGCTTGGGTCCCCCTCCTCTTGCTCGGCTTCTGGGGATGGGCCCGATCGATCCGGGCGCTCTTCCTTTCCAAGTTGGCACAACCCTGGGCCGGCCACTCGGCTTGGGGCGCCGCCACCATCCTGTTTGGGATGTGGCTGTTCGGCTTCGGCGTCCATGGCCTAATCTGCCCGGGCGTCACGTCCCTGTTCTTTCTCCTGGGCTTTTTGGCGGCGCGGCCCCATTGGAATGAGCTGGACGCGGGGTGGACTGAATTTCGGCGAGTCCCCAACGGATGGAAAGCGGCGCTGGGGATCACGGCGCTGCCCTGGCTTTTCGAGGCCTTCGCCCCTCCGACCTATTGGGATGCCCTGGTGGACCACTTCCGTTTCGCCCGGGAAGTTTCCAGGACGGGCCTGCTTCCGGCCGGTTGGATCAATTTCAACGGCAACATGCCGAAGGCCGCGGACCTCCTGATCGCGGGCTATTGGAACCTGGGGGGTGAACCCCTCGCGAAGATGGGGCTCTACCTGCCCCTGATCGGCTGCCTGGTCCTGATGGGGGATTGGATCAAGGCCGTCGGCGGGCGCCGCAGGGCAGCGGCATTGGTCCTGCTCGGCTCGCCCTTCTTCCTGCCCTTGTTCACGGGCGGATTCGTGGAAGGCGCCCTGCTTTGGTACCTTGCGCTGATTTTTACCCTGACCCTCCTGGAGCCCACGCCCGCTTCCAGCCGCGTTACGGCCCGCGCGACCCTTTTCCTTCTCGGGGGTGCTCTCTCGGTCAAATATACGGCCCTCTTCGGATTGGCCGGTTGGGCGGGGGTCTGGGCTTGGCGCAAGATCCGGGGGATTCCACAGGCGAAACCAGAACTTGGGTGGGTCCTCCTCCCGTTGTTGCCGGTGGCGGGATGGTGGTGCCGTAACATCCTGGCGGTGGGCAACCCGGTCTTCCCGATCCTGGCGACTCATTTCCCGCCGCCTCCGGGTTTCGATTCTGCGCGCATCGCGGCCATCCTGAGGGAAACCGCTGGGCCCGCCTCACGGCTTCCCTGGGACTTGGCCCGATCCGCCTTCCGGGCGTTCCTGACCCCCGCGAACGGCATGTTCGTGACCCTGGGGCCTTTGGCTTTCTTGGGGTGGGCTTGGTTCAAAAGCCCCCCCAAGGGGCGTTGGCAAATACCCACGCTGTTCCTGGCGGTTTACTTTTTGTGTTGGTCCTTGGCCAGTACCTTCTTGCGGCACGGCGACTTAGCGGCCCTCGCCTTTTTGGCTGTTTCCGCTTATGGGATGGACTTGGCCTGGACCCAGGGGGGGAGACTGGTTCGGGCGTTCTTGGTCATGGCCTGGGTTCTCGCGGTTTGGGCCACGGTCATGGGGCAGATTTCGATCGGCGCGCCCTACGCCTACGCCACCGGTTTGGCCTCACCGATGGGCCCGTTGGTGAACGAGTATTACGCCGCGCCTGACGACCTCGCGGCCTACCGATGGGTGGAGCAAAAATCGAACCGGTCGGATCGGGTGTTGTTGTTCACGTCGCTGATCGCTTACCCGATCGACCGGACGGCCTACTTCGATTACCAATGGGAAAACCCCACGCTTCTCCGCTGGGCGGCCGAGGCGGGAACGGCGGAAAAGCTGGCCCGACGACTCCAACGGGAAGGGGTGGAGTGGGTGGTCTATCACCGGTTGGAAACCGGGTTGTTCGCGGACATGGACCGGTCCTTCAACTCGGAGGGAATGACCCTCGATCAATGGCGGGAATTCTGGGGAAGTTATATGGAGCCCGTGGCCGACCTGGGGAACAGCCTGGTCTACCACCGAAGGGCCGCGCCGGTTCCGGAGCCGGCGTTCCTGCCGGAACTCCCGGGCCCACTCGATCAGGTGTTCGACCTTGCGAAGAAGGCCGCCCAGGCCCAGGGACCTGCCGCCGGGGTCCAGGTCCTGCGGAAATGGATCGACCGCGAGCCGGGGATCGCCTCGGCTTGGGACCGGATGGGGGATTTTCTCTGGTCCCAAGGCCTTCGGCCCCAGGCGGTGGAGGCCACCTTCAAGGCGGCGGCCCTCGGGTTGGACCGGCCCGATTTCGATGAACGGATGGCGGCCCTGACGGCGGCGGGGCGCGGAAAGGACGCCGCCCGATGGGCGACCCAGGCGAAGGATACCCGCGCGAAACAAGCCGCCTGGCTGGCCCTCACCGGCTGGCGGCCATCGGCGAAGTGGAAATGAAACTGTTTGAACCACGGGAGGGCGGAGACGGCGGAGAACCTTAGGCGTAAAACAAATCAGATGATGAAAAATAAATAGTTATTCATTTAACTCCTCTTTCCCGTGCCCTCCGTGGTTCAGCGTGTGCTGTTTTCGTTTATTCAGGCAAGGGGTCCTTGGAAACCTTGCCGCCGATGGTCACGTCACCCAGGCGTCCCAGGAGCGCCAAAGCCTCCAGCCGTTCCCTCAGTCGGTCCCGAAGCTCCTCCGGCCTCAGTGGGTTGATGAAGATCCTGGTGGCGCCTTCGAACCCGGCGTGGATCCCGGTCCGCCATTTCAGGGTGACATGGAAGGGAACCCGCGCCTTTTCACCCGGCGGGGAAAAGACCCATTCCTCGTTCGAGGCGACCTCGGATCCCATGGCCGCGTGGCAGGCGTGCAGTAGGTCGGAGAAACCATCCAATTCCGCCATTGAAAGTTCCCAGGGTTTGTCCTTTCCGCTGAGGGAAAACACCCAAACGGAGGGTAGTTGGGTCCCGAATGCCGCCACCGCCACGGCGTAACGGTTGGAGGCCACGACCCAATCCCGCTCCAGGGCAGGGGCGAGGAATCGGCGGTTGAACAGGGACGGGTCCTCCTTCAGCGCTTGGAGGATTTGCTCAACATAGGGACCCGGCCGGTCCAGGCCGGCGAGCTGCTTGTGAAGGTGTTCGAAGGAGGCGCCCGCGCCGGACAGCCAATTCTGGAAGACCGCGACGTATTGGGCCTTGGGGTTCGCCGCGAGGATGTCCCGGGCGCTGTCGGCGGTGTAGGCGATGTACTTTCGGTGGCGGGCCGGATCCAGGTCCCCGGAGGACACGACCTCGTGGTCCCATTCGGCGTGGGGACGGAAGTGGGCGCCCGCCACGATGAGTTCGTGGGAACCGAAAAAGAGGGGCTCGGCTTGGAGGGCAAGGTCCGCCAGGCGGCCGGATTCGTCAAGGTTGAGTTCGATGCCGCCGAGCCGGGCCTTCGATCGGATCAGTCCCTCGACGTGGGCCCGGCCCGCCGGATCGGCGAGGTAGGCGTCCCGCCAGGCCTTCCGGTCGGGATGGGGTTTGAACCCAAGGTTCTTCGCCCAATAATCGTAGGTGACGATCTCGAAGAGGTTGGCGATCCGCCGGAAGTCGGCGGGCCCCCTTGGGATTTCCCCGGCCGGAAGGAAGTCCGCGGTTCGCCATTTCCCCCGCTCGTCCAACCACCAGCGGGATTTCTCGGGTGGGGTTTCCAGGCGGCGGGACTCGCAGAAGTCGCAGAAGCCCTCGGGGCCCGGCACCGTCTCCAAACGGGAGGGGGGCGCGGCCCGGTAGGACCGTTTGGGGCGCCAGGCCCGGCCCGGAACGTTCCAAACTTCCTCGCCCGTGACGGGGTGGATCTGCCGGAAGGTTCCGTCCTTCAGGGTTTCTAGGGGGGGGCGGTCGGGTCGCATTGGGTGGATGGCATCTTACCAAAATCACAAGCCTTTTTTCATAGTCGCTCAACAGATCAACGTTTTCACCACAGGGACACAAAGGCACTGACCCGAGGTATCAAGCTCCAAATCGAGGTTTGGGATAAGGCTCAGGCGTCCTGGGATGACCTTTTCATAACCATGTTGCGGACACCCAATGATGGAATGGGGCCTTCTTTACGGAGTCCCTGTCCCGCCCGCCTTCCATGATAGGGAGGTGGGACTGTCCCGCATTCATAAGGGTTTGAATTGGGTGCGGGACGTGTCTCTGTGGTGGATGTGGGTTTTGATGTTCTGGTGTTACAATGACAAGGAAAGGTTGGTCCATTGAAACTCCTTTGCCTCACCGATTATCGCGGGGCCTCCGAGATGCTGACCCCCCTGGGCATGAAGATCCAGGAGGAACAGCCTGATATCATCCTTTATTGCGGCGGGTCCATGAAGGGCGCCGCCCGCATGGACGAGTACGAGAACGCCCGTCGCTTCCACAGCAAGCCCTCGATGGAATCCCCTGAGATCCAGGCCGAACGTCTCGTTGACGAGGACCACCTTCGCCAGTTCATGCTGTTCCTTGCCGACAGCCAAAAGACCGTTTATGTCATCCCCGGCATGAGTGACGCCCCCGAGTCGGTGTACTTCAAGACCGTCTATTCCTTCACCCAGATCTACAACAACTTCAAGCCCGCCCATGAGCAGACCCACCAGGACGAAGCGTTCCAGGTGACCGGTTTTGGGGGCGACATCAACGTGGGTGAGGACGACCGGGAATTCCTGCTCCGTTACAACACGCCCTGGGCCGAGTTCGCCTTGCGCCGCCTGCCCTACATGCCGGGCGAGAAGGTGTTGATGACCTATACGCCGCCGGTCTGCCGCCTGGACGTGTCCGACGGCGAGCACCTGGGCGTCCTCTTCGTCAACGAAGTGGTGGAACGGGTGGCCCCCAAGCTGTTGGTCTGTGGAAGGGCCACCTCGGGCCAAGGAACGGTCAAGATGGGCCCGACCACCGTCGTGAACCCGGGCCCCCTCTTCCTGGGCCAATACGCCATGGTGGACTATCCCTCCCTTGAGGTCCGTTGCGAACGCCTCGTGGACCCGTCGGTCCTCGAATAACCTTCCCGTGCCAGCCCTCCTCCAGATCGAAAACCTCCAGGTCGAGGCCTTGCCGGAAACCCCCGGCCAGCCCTCCGGCAAGATCCTGCGCGGCGTGGACCTTTCCCTCGCCGACGGCGAGCGCTGGGCCCTGGTCGGCGAATCGGGTTGCGGCAAGACCGTCACGGCCCTCTCCATCCTGCGCCTCTTACCCGAGCCTCCGTTGGCCCTGACCGGTGGAAGGATCATCTTTCAGGGTAGGGACCTCTCGCAACGGGATGCCGAGGGTTGGCGCCGCCTGAGGGGAGGCGAGATTGGGATGATCTTCCAGGATCCCCTCACCAGCCTGAACCCGGCCTTCCGGGTGGGCGAGCAGGTGGCGGAGGCCATCACCGCGCACCGCGACCTGAAGCCCGCCGATGCGCGCGCCGAAGTCCTTCGGCTGTTCCGCGAGACCGGCCTGCCCGACCCCGAGCGGGTGGCGGACCAGCACCCCCACCAACTCTCCGGAGGCATGTGCCAACGGGTCATGATCGCCCAGGCCCTGGCGGGCCAACCCTCCCTGCTCATCGCCGACGAACCCACCACCGCCTTGGACGTCACGGTGCAGGCCCAGATCCTCGACCTGCTCCGCCATGAATCCGAGAACCGCAATTTGGCGGTGCTCTTGGTGACCCATGACTTGGCGCTGGCCGCGGGCTTCGCCGACCAAGTGGCGGTTTTTTACGCGGGTCGGGTGGTGGAACGGGGCCCCGTGAAGGATTTGTTGGAGCATCCAGCCCACCCTTATACGAAAGCCCTCTGGGCTTGCCGTCCCACCGAGGGTAAGCCGGGCCAACGCCTGCCCGCCATTGAGGGCGCCCCGCCCACCCCTTACCAAATGCCGACGGGCTGTTCCTTCGCCCCCCGCTGCCCCTCCGTGAAGGACCGTTGCCGACAGGAGGACCCGGGTGAGACCGAGGTCCGGAAGGGACAGGCCATCCGATGCTTCTATCCCTCCGGGGTGTAACCCGTTCATACCCAGTGGCTCGGGGCTTGTTGGGCAACCCCACCGCCCATGTGGCCGCCCTTCGGGGAGTGGACCTCGACTTAGCGCCTGGGGAGGTCCTGGGCGTGGTGGGGGAGTCAGGTTGCGGCAAAAGCACTTTGGCCCGCTTGGCCATCGGCTTAGAAAATCCTGACCAAGGAACGGTGCAGTGGGAGGGGCGGGACCTCGCAACCATCCCGAAAGAGGAACTGAGGCGCTTGCGTCGGAATTACCAAATGGTTTTCCAGAACCCCTTCGGTTCGTTGGATCCCCGGATGAAGGTCGGGGAAGCGGTGGTGGAACCCCTGCAGGTATTGGGGGAAGGGAACCCCTCGGATTGGAAAAAGACCGTTCGGGAGCTTCTGGTCAGGGTGGGTCTTTCGGAGGGTGACGCCGAGAAGTACCCACACCAATTCTCGGGCGGCCAGCGCCAGCGCATTGCCTTAGCTCGGGCCCTGGTGTTGAAGCCCAAAGTCCTCGTTTTGGACGAGCCCTTGTCGAACCTGGATGTGTCGGTGCAGGCTTCGATGTTGAACCTCCTGTCGGACTTGAACCGCACCTCCGGCTCGGCTTTTCTCTTCATCTCCCATGACCTGGGGGTGGTGTCCTACCTTTGTAGTCGGATGGTGGTGTTGTACCTGGGTCGGGTTGTGGAATCTGGCCCGACCGCCGAAGTCTTGAAGTCCCCGAAGCATCCATATACCAAGGCTCTTCTCGAATCCGCCCAAACCCGGTCAGTGACCGTGGAAGGCGATCCCCCCAACCCAGCCTCACCCCCTTCCGGTTGCGCCTTCCACACCCGTTGTCCAATGGCTGAGGATAAGTGCAAGGTTTCTGGATCGGATGCATTGGTATCGGTGGGGGAAGACCGTTCTACCGCCTGCTGGAAGTGGAAAAACATCTCCTGATCATGTTTCCGGCACCTTTTAGGTAATAACATTAACTTGCCTCAGTTGACATAGTGCAAAATACTGCATATCATCTTAATAAGGCCTAATCCATGCGTTACTTTGAAACACCCCACTTCCAACGCTTTAGCCGTAGCCATATCGGCGCCAGGGAGTTTGTGGGTTACCAAATTCAGATTAAAAAGATCTTCGCGGATGTGAGGGAAAAGGGGAGGCTGGAAAGGACGCTCTTTACCAGAGACGGGGGAATCCTGCATTACCTATTATTACTTCGACCCCGTTGGAAAAACCCTGTACGTCCTGGCCGCCCATTTAGCGCGCAAAGGGGAGCCTAAGCCGGATGAAACAAAGGCCATCGAGGCCTACGTCCGGCAGATTGAGGGAGGGAAGTCATGAAAACCCAGAGCCACAAGGTGCCCCAAATCAAGGGCATGATTACCCATGAAGAAAGCATGCGGCGTTTAAAGCGCGATAGACCCGAGGTCTATAAGGCCCTCAAGGACCCGGACCCCCGTGCCTGCTTGGCATGGAACGTCATCGAATACCGAAGCGAAAAGAAGCTTTCGCAAAAGGAATTGGCCGAAAGGGCCGATGTCAGCCTTCGGACCGTGGCTTACATCGAAGACTACGAGGCCGAGTTCAGCCCCAGCATTCAGATCGTCCAGAAACTCGCCAAGGCGTTGGGGGTGAAGTTTACGGATCTTTTCGAGACGGTAGACATGACTAAGGCTTGATATTAAAACGCAATCGCGATGGCAGGGATTGTAATGAAATCTAAACGAGATCTAACTTTCGAATCCCTGGCCTGGTCTACACTTCATGATGCTTCCATCTGAAGGTGGGAAAATGAACTACAGTAAGTGGAATCGGAAATTAAATATTTTTAGGGCTGTTATTAAAACTAAAATATTCAGGTGGGCTTTCTTTTTGTTTGTGCTTTTTGTAGCTTCAACTTATTCCTTTGGAGTAAATCCCACATGTATAAAAGCGAAATTGATTGTCAAAACCAACCCTGTAATCGTTAAGCAATACGGTGAAATTAATGGCGTTTATGACTTTTTTAGTTCTTGGGTAAGTTTTGAAACAAACCCTGGTGATGGCGTATTTTGTTTTGTCTTTAGAGGGGAAAGGGGTTGGGGAATGGCTAAACTGGATCTTCACGGCAGTAATGATACTTATTGGTTGGTTGAAAATTTTGAAATTGTACATCTTGGCAAAAATGAGCCGATTGTTGGTTTCTTCGATGAGCCGCTAACGATCAAATGATTAGTTCAAACCGAAAGAGTGCTTTCGAATTAGCCTTTGCTGACTGATTCCTAATCGTCTAACCGACATATATGTGGAAACGGCCCTGCTTTGTAACGAAATGGGTCCCCAGGGGCGCCTACGACCCCTAAAGCGGCACTTTTCATTGGCCCCGGACTTGCTTTAACCCCACCCAACAATCGCAACAAGTGGGAGGGACCCATGGATTTCGACCATTACGAGACTGGGACCTTTTTCGACGAGATGTTCGAGGCCCCGGGCAAGCCCCGGGGAGGGGTGGCCCCATTATTGGAGCGCCTTCGGGCCCTTCCGCCCGGCGACTTAGTGCGCCAACAGAAGGCCGCCGAGGCCGAACTGCTCCAACTGGGCATCACTTTCACGGTTTATGGCAGCCGTGAAGGCACCGAGAAGATATTCCCGTTCGACGTGATCCCCCGGATCATCGAGGCCGCCGAGTGGAGCCGCCTCGAAAGGGGCCTGATCCAGCGCATCCGGGCCCTCAACCTCTTCGTCCACGACGTCTATAACGGCCGCAAGTGCATCCGGGATGGGGTCGTGCCCTCTGAGATGATCGCCACCTGCGCCGGATACCGGCCCCAATGCGTGGGACTCAAGCCCCCCAAGGATGTCTGGATCCACATCACCGGCACCGACCTGGTGCGGGACCACTCGGGAGAGTATTTCGTGCTGGAGGACAACCTCCGCTGCCCCTCCGGCGTGTCCTACGTCCTCAAGAACCGGGATGTCCTGAAACGCACCTTGCCCCAGGCCTTCCAGGACCTGCCGGTCCGCCCGGTGGACGATTATGGCCACCGACTCTTGGATACCCTCCAGTACATCGCGCCTAAAGGCGTTTCCCGTCCCAAGATCGTGGTCTTGACCCCGGGCCCCATGAATTCCGCCTACTTCGAGCATGCCTTCCTGGCCCAGCAAATGGGGGCGGAATTGGTGGTGGGCCAAGACTTAGTGGTGTTGGACGGCTATGTGATGATGCGAACCACCAAGGGTTACGAGCGGGTGGACGTCATTTACCGCCGCATCGACGACGACTACCTGGACCCGTTGGCCTTCCGGCCCGACTCGACCCTCGGGGTGCCGGGTTTGATGGAAGTCTACCGGGCGGGCCGGGTAGCCTTGGCCAACGCTCCCGGTACCGGGGTGGCGGACGACAAGGCCCTCTACACCTTCGTACCGAACCTCATTCGGTACTTCCTGTCCGAGGAACCCATCCTTTCCAATGTCCCGACCTTCGTTTGCTGGGACAAGGAACAGAGGGATCACGTACTGGGCAATCTCGAAAGCCTCGTGGTCAAGGCGGTCAACCAAGCCGGCGGCTACGGGATGCTGGTGGGACCCCACTCCACGAAGGCTGAACAGGACAAATTCGCCCTTCTGATCCGCGACAACCCGCGCGACTACATCGCCCAGCCGACCCTGGCCCTTTCCCGGGCGCCGGTCCTGTTCGACGACAGCCTGGAAGGTCGTCATGTGGACCTGAGGCCCTACATCCTCCACGGCCGGGAGGTCTATGTCCTGCCCGGGGGACTGACGCGGGTGGCCCTCAAGAAGGGCTCGCTGGTGGTGAACTCGTCCCAAGGGGGCGGCAGTAAGGACACCTGGGTGCTGGGGACGATCCCGGCCCGGAAGGCGGGCTGAGATGCTCAGCCGCATCGCCGATTCCATGTACTGGATGAGCCGGTATATCGAGCGGTCCGAGAACCTGGCCCGAATCCTGGATGTGCACCACAACCTCCAGCTCGACCTGCCGGGGGAGGCGGATGGCCAATGGCGCGCCCTCGTGGTCACCACGGGGGACGCGGCGGCTTTTGAGGGCCGCTACGGCGCCTACGACCGCGAGAATGTCCTACAGTTCCTCATCGCCGACCCCCTCAACCCCAATTCCATCCTTTCATGCCTGGCCTCCGCCCGGGAGAACGCCCGCACCATGCGGGAGTCCCTGTCCTCGGAGATGTGGGAACAGGTGAACGGAGCCTACCTCGCGGTACGGGAAGTGGAGCATCGGCTACCCGGCCCCGACGCCCTGCACGGCTTCTGCCGCCAGATCCGCATGGCCAGCCACCTGTTCGGGGGCGTCACCGACGCCACCCTGTCGCACGGCGAGGGGTGGAACTTCATCCGCCTGGGCCGCATGTTCGAGCGGGCGGACAAGACCCTCCGCATCCTGGACGTGAAGTACTTCCTGCTTTTGCCCAAGGTCGAGGACGTCGGGACACCCTACGACAACATCCTCTGGACAGCCCTGCTCAAGTCGGCCAGCGCCAGCGAGATGTACCGGCGCAAATACCACCAGATCCTCCCGGCCCGGGTGGCCGAGTTCCTTTTGCTGGACCTGGAGTTCCCACGGTCCGTTCGATACTGCCTGGTAAAGTCCGAGGAATCGCTCCGGGCCCTCTCGGGCACGCCGCCGGGCCGATACAACAACCAGGCCGAACAGCAATTGGGCCGCCTGCGCGCGGAGTTGGACTACGCCCAGGTGGGCGAGATCATCCAATCGGGCCTGCACGAGTACCTGGACGCCTTCGAGGCGAAACTCAACAAGGTGGGGGATAGCCTGTTCGAGGTGTACCTGGCCCGGATCCCGACGGCCGGCGCCCCCGCCCCGGGAGCGGACCAATGACTTTCTGCGTCGCCATGATGGTGGAGGACGGTTTGGTGGCCCTGGCCGACACCCGCATCACCAGCGGAACCGAGCAGATCACCGGCAAGAAGGTCTCGGTGCACCAACAGGGGGACCATTCGTTCTTCCTGATGACCTCGGGCCTCCGGTCCGCCCGGGACAAAGCCCTCACCTATTTCGAGGAGGAACTTGAGGCCCCGGGGGGGAAGTTCGACAAGATCTACAAGGCGGTGAACTGTTTCGCGGAGCAGCTGCGGCGGGTGGCCCGGGAGGACCGCGAGGCCTTGGAGCGCAACGGCTACAAGTTCAACCTCTTCTCGCTGATTGGGGGCCAGCTTTCGGCGGACCCGGAGCACAAGCTGTACCTCATTTATCCCGAGGGCAATTGGGTCGAGGTGACCCAAGGTACGCCGTACTACGCCATCGGCGAGTCGAGCTACGGTAAGCCGCTCCTGGACCGGGGCATCCATTACGAGGTGTCCATGGAGATCGCCATGAAAGTGGGCTACCTGGCCTTCGAGGCCACCCGCACCAGCGCCACCGACGTGGATTTCCCCATCGATGTGGTCCTGTACCGAAAGGGCACCGGCCGCATGCATGAGATGCGCTTCGAGGAGAAGGACCTGGCGGTGGTGTCGGAGTGGTGGCGCAAGCGCGTGAGGGAGACCGTGGAACTTTGCCCGGCGGATTGGGCCAAGGCGGCGCTGGACCGGATCAAGAGGACCTGACGGCCATGCGCTATGAGATCCGCCATCACCTCCAGTACCGGTACGACGGCCCCGTCGCCTTGGAGCCGCTGAGGCTTCGCCTCCGGCCCCGATGCGGCCCGGGGCAGGAGCTTGAGTCCTTCGAGTGGAAGATCAAACCCGAACCGGCGGGTTTCTCCGAATCCTGGGATCCCTTCGGCAACGCCCAGGCCCTGGCCTGGTTCACGGGGGCCGACCACGAGGGTCTTAGTGTCCTGGCCCGGTCCGTCGTGAGATCCGACTCCACGAATCCCTTCAACTATTTGGTCACGGACCCGGGACTTCTCAAACTTCCAGCCGCCTACGGTGTGGAAGACGACCGGTCGGCCCTTGGACCGTATCTCCATCGGGACCGACCAGACCCGGGGGTGACCGATTGGGCTGAACGGATCCTGGAGGAAGCGGGGGGCCTGACGCTCCAGGCCCTGGCCCACGGGACGGAGCAGGTGCGCCTACATTTCAACTCGGTGATCCGCCTGGAGGGGGCCGCCTGGTCCCCGGGGGAGACCTTCCGAAAGGGCGAGGGCGCCTGCCGGGACCTGGCGGTGTTGTTTATCGACGTCTGCCGCGCCTGGGGGTTGGCGGCGAGATTCGTCAGCGGGTACCGTTACGACCCCGAGGCGGCGGACCGACATGAGATGCACGCTTGGGTCGAGGTGTACCTGTCCGGCGCGGGATGGCGGGGGTACGACCCCTCCACCGGGTTCGTCACGGGAGACCGCCATTTGGCCGTGGCGACTGGGCCCGACTCGGATTCAGTGGACGCCGTCCGGGGCACCTTCCGGGGGACGGGCGTCAAAGCCCGGATGGATTACCGGGTGGACCTCTCGAACCTCGGGAAAGGACCGGAGGAATGAGCGAAGGCATTTACCACCAAGAACACCGTTAAATTTGATCGAACAAAAAAACACTAAAGGCAACATTTTTTCACCACCACCCGTCAGACTTCGTCTGAGGGCGTAAACGAGTTCACCAAGGTCACAAAGAAAAGCTTTTGGTTTTAACGGCACGACAAGACGGCTCTAGATACAAATTTCACTGTTGCCCGTCAGACTTCGTCTGAGATCGAAAACGAGTTCACCAAGGTCACTCGGAAGACTATTGGGCTTTAAACCGCCTTGATGACCTTCCCTTTGTGAACTTTGTGACCTTAGTGGTTCAAAATGTTTGGCTTTCTGTCGCCTATTGCCGCGCCAAAGCGCTTCCAGGGCCCAAGCCTGGCCTCCGAAAGGTGGGGCATTGCCTTGAATTCAAAGGTCTAAGGGCGGGATAATCCAAGGGTTGAAATACTCCTGGAGGCCCGCGTGAAGGTCCTGGTCATCAATCCCCCCACCCTCACCGGCATGAAATACATCCGGGAAGGCCGTTGTGAGCAGAGGCTTAATTCCTTCCAATATGTGATGGTGCCCATCTCCCTGCCCATGGTGGCGGGTGCCCTCGAGAGCGAAGGCCACCAGGTGCGGATCCTGGACTGCATCGCTGAGGACGTGGATATCGCCGGCATGAAGAAGGTCCTGGCGGAGGACCAGCCTGGTTTTGTCCTGTTCAACATGTCCACCGCCACATCGGCCTCGGACCTCCAGGTCATCACGATGGCCCGGGAAGCGTCAAAGGCCCACTTCACGGTGATCGGCAACCATGCCACCAGCCTGCCCGATGAGGTTTTAAAGGGCAGCGCTTTGGACTCCGTGATCCGGCGAGAGCCGGAACTCACCGCGCGGGACTTGGTGGACGCCGTGGAGAAGAAACGTGACCTTTCCACGGTGCTCGGCGTCAGCTTCAAGGGGCTCGGCGGGGAAGCGCACCATAACCCCGACCGGCCCTTCAATGAGAACCTCGACGACCTACCCTTCGCGGCCCGACACCTTTTACAGAACGCCAAGTACACCCTTCCGGTGATCAATGAGCCCTACACCCTGATCATCACGAGCCGTGGCTGTCCCCACAACTGCATCTACTGCACGGCTTTCCAGTACTACGGCAAGAAGCTTCGGCTCCGGAGCGCGGCCAACGTGGTGGACGAGATGGAGGAGTGCCTGGTCAAGCACCGGGTCCGCAACTTCACCATGTGGTCCGACACCTTCAACCAAAGCCGCCCCTTCGTCATGGACGTCTGCGCCGAGATCAAGCGCCGGGGCCTGGAGAAGAAAATCCGCTGGATGGCCAACAGCCGGGTGGACCACGTGGACCCTGAGGTCCTTCGAGAGATGAAGTCCTCGGGTTGCATCGGGGTGTCCTACGGGGTGGAGTCCGGCGTGGACGAGATCCTGATCAACATGAAGAAGGGCGCCGACGCCGACCAGGCCCGGGTGGCCGTGCGCCAGACCAAGGAAGCCGGCATCGAGGTCTTGACCCATATCATATTCGGCTTGCCGGGTGAGACCCCCGAGACGATCGAGCGGACGATCCAATACGTCAAGGAACTGGACCCCGATTACGCCCAGTTCTACTGCGCCATCCCCTTCCCGAAAACCGAGCTGGAGGCCCTGGGGAAGAAGGAAGGCTGGATCACCACCGGGGATTACTCCAAGTACGAGCTCAACCAGCCCATTTTGGCCCTTCCGACCCTTACCATGGACCAGCTCCAGGCCGCCCGGTCCAGGGCCTACCGGGCCTTCTACTTGCGCCCGTCCTATATCCTGAAGCGTCTCCGTAAAATCAGGAGTTTCAGGGACTTTTGGATGAACAGCCGCCAAGGTTGGGACTTCATCAGCAACTGGATCCTCAAGTCATCCACCCAACAGCTTCCGGACCAGGCCGCGGCGGCTTCCCGGGGATGACAACACCCATGACGTGCGTCACA
This sequence comes from uncultured bacterium, assembly GCA_964392085.1. Taxonomy (GTDB): domain Bacteria; phylum Oederibacteriota; class Muellerivitia; order Muellerivitales; family Muellerivitaceae; genus CAYMOV01. Next base: position 12,024 of record CAYMOV010000007.1, on the reverse strand, counting down.
GGGCCCTGCGCGGCAAATCGCGGTCGCCTGGAAGGCCCCTTGCCCCTGAAATTGTTTTTTTCGCCAAATAACCTTAGAATCATTGCGACCTCCCTCGGGAAAAATCCGCAGGCGGTTTTTTGCCCGGAGTGGGTACTGCGCTAAATCATAAGAAGGACTTAAACATGAAAGTTGTCAACGAAGTTTCTTGGATGATCGGGGGCCCCCAGGGCACCGGGGTCGATTCCTCCGCGACCCTTTTCGCCAACGCCTGCGCCACGAGCGGCTTGTGGATCTTCGGTAAGCGCGAATACCACTCCAACATCAAGGGCAAGCACTCCTACTTCCAGGTGCGGGTCTCCAACGAGCCCATCCACAGCCACGTGGATGAGGTGCACATCCTGGCCACCTTCGAGGATTCCACCGCAAAGCTCCACGCCCATGAGGTGGTGAAGGGCGGGGCCATCATCTATGACCCGACCAAGATCAAGCTCGACGACCTGAACCTCAAGAGCGGGGTCATCACCCTGCCCATCGACTTCAACCTGGTTCTCCGCCACGTGGCCGAGGAGACCGGGGCCGAGTACGCGAAACTCTCCATCATGAAGAACACGATCGCCGTGGCGGCGTCCTTCGCCCTGCTCCGCATGGACATCAAGTGGCTTGAGAAGACCTTCGAGAAGATGTACCAGGGCAAGAAGTCCAAGCTCATCGGCATGAACGTGGCCGGCGCCAAGAAGGCCTACGACGCCGTGGCGGCCCTGCCGAAGGAACTGCACGACCAGTTCCCCTACCACCTGGAGCCCATGCCCAACACCCCGCCGCGCCTGTTGATCAACGGCGCCCAGGCCACCGCCATGGGCAAGCTTAAGGCGGGCTGCCGCTTCCACACGTACTACCCCATCTCGCCGGCCACCGACGAGAGCGCGTTCCTCGAGAGCCACCCGGAGTTCGGCATCGCCGTCGTGCAGGTCGAGGACGAGATCGCGGCCATCAACATGGCGCTGGGCGGGGCCACCACCGGGGTGCGCTCCTCCACCTCCACCTCCGGCCCGGGCTATTGCCTGATGACCGAGGGGTTGGGTTGGGCCGGCATGAACGAGGTGCCGGTCGTGGTGTTCAACTACCAGCGCGGAGGCCCCTCCACGGGACTTCCGACGCGGCATGAGCAGGGCGACCTGATGTTCGCCATCTTCGGCGGGCACGGCGAGTACCCCCGCATCGTCATGGCCCCCGGTTCGATCGCGGACCATTTCGCCGCAGCCTTCGAGTCCTTCAACTACGCCGACAAGTTCCAGACCCCGGTCACGGTGCTGAACGACAAGTTCCTCGCCAACAGCACCCAGACCCTCACCGCCCTGCGCGAGACGGGCCTGGTGATCGACCGGGGCCGCTTGGCCACCGACGAGGAACTGAAAAACGCGGTCTCCGAGAACCGCGGATTTCCCCGTTTCCGTCCCGACAAGCAGGGAACCTCGCCCCGGGCCTTCCCGGGCCAGGAGGGAAGCCCCTATTGGATGACCGGCGACGAGCACGACGACTATGGTCACATCACCGAACTTCCTGAGACGCGCATGAAGATGCACGAGAAGCGGATGAACAAGTACCGCCTGATGCTGGAGCAGATCCCGCAGGAGAACCAATTCAGCTTCCACGGGGAGCCGGACGCCGACGTGACGATCATCTGCTGGGGATCCACCCTGGGCATCCTCCTAGACGCCATGCCGGTCCTCAAGAAGCGGGGGATCAAGGTCAATTTCATCCACATCCGGATCCTCTGCCCCTTCCCGGCAGCCGGGATCCTGCCGTACCTGAAGAAGGCCAAGAAGCTCATCGGGATCGAGAGCACCTACTCCGGTGTGATCTCCCAGCTGGTCCAGATGCACACGGGCATCAACGTCCCGTCCCAAGTGGTGAAATACACCGGACGCCCCATGTCGCTCAACGAGGTGGCGGATTCGGTGGAGAAGATCGCGAAGGGCCAAATCAAGCCCGAACCGTCGTTCCCGGCGGGCAACCAGCAGGTCGAAAGGGTGGTGTTGTCCTATGGTCTCTAAACTCCAAACCCCGGTCACGGCGGCCCAGTTCAAGAACGAACTGCACATCGATTGGTGCCCCGGCTGCGGGGACTTCGGCGCCCTCCAGGCCCTCCAACAGGCCCTGGCGGAACTCCAGCTCCCGCCATGGGAGACCATGGTGTTCGGCGGCATCGGCTGCTCGGGCAAAGTCTTCAACTTCATGGGTTGCCACGGTGTCCACACCCTGCACGGCCGGGTCCTGTCCTACGCCACGGGCGCCAAGCTGGCCAACCCGGACCTCGAAGTCGTCGCCATCGGCGGGGATGGGGACGGATACGGCATCGGCGCGGGCCATTTCGTGCACGCGGGACGCCGCAACGTAAACATGACCTACATTGTCCTGACCAACGAGGTGTACGGCCTCACCAAGGGACAGGCGGCCCCCACCCTGAGCCGTGGACAACAGACCAAGTCATTGCCCTCGCCCAACCTGAACGACGCCATCCAGCCGATCGCCCTGGCCCTGGCCTCGGGCTACACCTGGATCGGGCGGTCCTACGCCTTCGACGGCAAGCACATGAAGGAGATGATCAAGCAGGCCATCCAGCACCAGGGGATGGCGCTGTTGGACATCTTCCAGCCTTGCCCGACCTACAACGACCTCCACACCGCCGAGTGGTTCAACGCGAAGGTGAAGGAAGGCGGGGAGACCATGCCGCGCATCGCCAAGCTCGAGGAACTGGGCTACGACGGCGTGGTGAAGGACCCGACCAACGCGGAGGAAGTGGCCCAGAAGCGCAACAAGGCCTATGAGGTCGCTTACTCCTCCGGGGCTCGGATTCCCGTGGGGCTGTTCTACCAGATCAAGCTGCCGACCTTTTCGGAACGGCTCCAGGCCCAGGTTCCGGTGCTGGCCAAGACCGCGGCCGCCAAAATCCAGTACGAGGACGCCACGCACCTGCCGACCACGGACCTGACCAAGGTTTTCGACAGCCTTTCGGTCTGATGATTTGACGGTTGCGGTTGTAGGGTGGAAAATGAGCCCGGGTCCCCTTGGGGACCCGGGCTTTTTAATTTCCGGTGATCGGGTGGGCATGGAAACCAAGAAATTCGTCGTTTTACTGGTGGCCATCGCCCTATCCGTCGGGTCATTGGGAGCCTGGTTGATCCGGGACCAACGCCCCTTCGTGCCCTGCCCCGAATGCGGCGGAACCGGGGCGGCCTCCTGCGGGGTGTCCGGCTGCCTGCATGGGCAGGTCCCCTGCCCGGGCCAGTGCCTCAAGGCCGAGGGGAAGTGGGAGGCCATGGAAGTGGAGGGCCACAGCCCCGACGAGCGTTGGCAGGTCTTCAACAACCCGGGGGGCGGGTGGGTCGCCTGGACCAAGGCCCACATCGGCCAGTCCATCGAACTGGTGGACGGGAAATGGACCAACATGGGAACCTGCAAGATCTGTGGCGGGACCACCCGGGTGGAATGCCCCCATTGCCACGGCAGGATCCCCTGCCCGAAATGCAAGGGGAAGAAAGTCGTCCGCCAGGGGGATTAACGTCGTCGGGATTGGGGCCGTGAGCCGATTCGGTTTAAGATGCCGGGAATTCCTCAGGAGACCCTCTTGATCAATCGCCAAAAAGTTGTGGTCGTGATGCCGGCCTACAACGCCGAGAAGACCCTCCGGGCCACTTTCGCTGAGATTCCCCGGCCCCTGGTGGACGAGATCATCCTGGTGGACGACGCCAGCCGGGACCACACGGCCCGCTTGGCCAAGTCCCTCGGCATCCGAACGGTGGTCCACGCCCACAACCTCGGTTACGGCGGGAACCAGAAGACTTGTTATAGGACCGCTTTGGCCCGAAAGGCCGACTTGGTGGTCATGCTGCACCCCGACTACCAATACACCCCCAAGCTCATCGCCCCCTTAATCCATCTTTTGGCGGGGGCCCTCTACGACGTGGCCCTGGGTTCGCGGATCCTGGGGGGCCAGGCCCTGGCGGGAGGAATGCCCAAGTACAAATACCTGAGCAACCGCCTTCTCACCCTCACCCAAAACGTCCTCATGGGCGCGAAATTGTCCGAGTACCACACGGGGTACCGCGCCTTCACGAGGGAGGTTCTGGAAGCCGTGCCTTGGCAGGGAAATTCCGACGATTTCGTATTCGACGGCCAGATGTTGTCCCAAATCCTCTACGCGGGTTTCCGTGTGGCGGAGGTGACCTGTCCCGCCAAATATTTCGAGGAGGCTTCTTCCATCAACTTCACCCGGAGCGTCACTTACGGCCTGGGCTGCCTGGCGACCGCCGCTGAGTTCCGTCTCGCCAAAATGGGCTGGATCCATAGCGCCCGATTCATTGTCCGGAAACCCACTTGAACCCCATTTGTTCTTCTTCGCCCTCGAGGCGCTTGTCCGGTTCGGGATGGATAGGACTTTGGGCGTTATTCACTGTTTGGTTCGGTTACAGCCATTGGCTCGGACTACGGGAACCTTTGGAACGCGATATCACCAATTACGCCGTTGTCGCCCACGAGATGAGCCGCGGAAAACTCCTTTACACGGATATCGCCGAGAATAAGACGCCGGTTTTATACCTCCTGTACGACCTGGCTGAAAGGCTGTTCGACTACGGTCCCCAGGCGATCCTGGCCCTCTCCCTTGGCGTGACCCTCCTTACCGGCGCTGGATTGGGATTCCTGATCCGGGATTGGGGGGGCGGGTTCCAGGAAGTGTCCGCCGGCTTGGCCTTTTGGATCCTCTTATCCGCGGACCTGGGCTTGCAGGCGAACCAGCCGAACGCCGAGTCGTTCGTGAACGCCTTCATGGTTTGGGGCGTTTGGGCGCTCGGACGGGCGTCGAAAACCCAGTCAGTGAAGTCTTGCCTGGGGGCGGGACTGGCTTTCGGGAGCGCCACGCTCGTGAAATTGGTGGCCATCCTCCCCGCGTTCCTCATCGTCCTCTCCCATGCGTGGAGGGGAGCGGAGTCCGGCCGCAAGCGAAACACCTTGGCTTGGGTGGCACTGGCCGCCTTGGGCCTTTGGGGTTGTGTCGGGTCCTATTTCGCCTTGGGCGGACGGTGGGATGACCTGGTGGAATGCACGGTTAAATTCAACCTCCGTTATTTCCGGCCCGGTTCGGTCCTCCCCTCGGTGCGCCTGAATCCGCTTCGGTATTTCCCCGACGCCACGACGTCCCTCTGGCCGGCCTGGTTGTTGGCCTTTCTTTGGACTTGGGGAACGGACCACCCACGGCGCCTTGAATGGTGGGCCTGGATCCTAGGTTCCTTCCTGTCCATTTCCATCACCGGGCGTTATTACCCCCATTACTTCCAGCTCCTCATCCCGCCGCTATGCTTGGCATCCTGTTGGGGGTGGGGAGCGGCGGTTCAATGGAGCGGGCCGGCAGCCGGTCTCCGGCGGTCCGTCTCCTGGGCCGTATTGGCGGTCACCGTGTCACTCGTGGTGCCTCCCTACCGATTGGACCCGACCCAATGGTCGCTTCTGAAATACGGGGGTGATCCCACTTTCATCGAAACCCGCGAGGCGGCCGGTCGGATTAAAGCCCTTCTTCGACCGGGTGAAACCTTTTTCAATTGGGGTGATGAGTCCGGGCTTTATTTCTATTCGGGGCAGGACCCAGTGGTTTCACTTTGGGGAGCCACGGGCCTCGACGTCACCGATCCGCGGCGTCAGGCCCGGGTCTTGGGTGAACTCAAGGCGCATCCCCCGGATCTCCTGGTCGTCTCGAACGGATATTTGAAGGAAATCCGGTCGGAAGGTCCCGTCGCCGTATGGCTGCGTGGTCATTATTCCCACCGCCCCTTGGTCGCGGCGGGGGTGGCCTTCACCTACCTCCCGCTCTTGGGAAGCCGACTGGAAAGGGAGCGGCCGAGCCTGGAAAGGGAGGGAGGGGTATGAACCGGTTGACGGCGCTCTTGCCCATCCATAACGAGGAACGCAACGTCGGCGGGATCCTCCGGAGAACCCACCAAGTGGCCCATCAAATGATCCTGGTGGATGACGGGTCGCTGGACGGAACCGCGAAAATCCTGGACCGGTTCACGCGCGGCCGGACGGGGGTCTACCGGCTCCACCTGCCGACCAATCGAGGGATGGCGGGGGCCCTCTCGGCTGGGTTCCGTTTCGCGCTTTTCCTTCGCGACCTGGGGGAACTGTCCGACCGGGACATCCTCGCGACCCTGGATGCCGACGGGCAACACCGCCCGGAGCACCTGCCCGAGGGAAGGCGCCGGATGGAACGCGAAGGTTGGGACGTGCTCTTAACCCGGCGGGACTTTTCGGTGTACCCGGCCTACAAGGTCTGGGGAAACCGTTTCCTGACCCTCACCAACTCGGTCCTGTCGGGGTACCCCTACCGGGACGTCGAATCGGGCATGCGGTTCATCCGGGTCTCGGCGCTCGCGCCGATCCTCCGGTACTACACCGGCTATAAATATTCATGCGCCCAGGAGATCGCCCTCTTGTCGGCGCGGCAGGGGCTCAAGGTCTCCAACGACTTCGAGGTGAGGATCGACTATTACCGGCCCGGTACCACGGTGAAGGACGGCTTCATCGTCCTGGCCCTCAGCTTCGCCGCGTTCCTTCGTTGGCGCCTGGACCTTCCGAAGGCAGCTCCCGATGACCGGGCCCTTTTCGAGGCGTCCCGACGGGAATCAAGGGCCCTTTGGCGCGGGTCCCGGGGCCGCTGAGGCGGCTGGGGCCGGGCCGGGCCCGACGGACTCGAGGTTTTGGGCCGCCGCGGTACGGTTCAATGGCGAGGCGACGGCCTTCCGAAAAGCCTCCCGCGCCTTTTCCTTCTCCCCCGACAACTGGTACATGGACCCCAACTCGTTCCAGAGATGGGCGGCTGGAAATCCATCCCGAATCGCACCCTCCAGGCAACGGCGGGCTTCCACGAAATCCACGCCCTTGTCCCCGCCGCCAAAGGCCCCGTCCTGAAGCCAAAGGTAATAGCCCTTTTCCCACCAACAGGCCCTCAAGAACGGGTCGCCTCCAAACGCCTCGGATTGTTGGGACCAAGACTCAAGGACCGAATCGTAATTTTCCCCGGCCTTCCGTCGGTTGAAGGCCTCCAGGATTTCTTCACCGGCTTGGTCGGCCTTTCGCCACAACGCCAGGGTTCCGCCCGGCATGTCACCCGGAGGAATCCAACCGAGGACTCGCCCCCCGTCCACCCGGTCCAGACCTTCGGATAAGTCGAACCATCGGGCATGGTGAAACCGGGTCCGCAGGAAGGGTTGGTAATGAACGTCGCAGATCACCGCCGTCCAACCGTTCTCGGGAGGCTTAAGCCCCCGGTTCGATGCGAGGTTTTCCCGATAGGTCTCCGAAAAAAAAGTGGCGTCCGAGGTGTCGCTTTGGAGGAAAAGGAGGATCCATCCCGCGCCCCGCTCCTGTTGGAGTTTTTCAAGGATGGGATAAGCCCTGGCGTACTCAATGGACTTGATGTTCTCGGTCCAACGGGGTCCGGGTTGGGCCCAGGCGGCTGGGTAGGCCACGAAAAGATGATAGGCGTCGCAGGCCAGGGCCGAGGCCACCACCAGGATCAGGACCGGCGTCCTGCGGGTGGCGGGAAGGCTCCGACGGACCGCTTCCAACCCCAGCCCCGCCAGCAGGATCCAAAAGGGAACGGCCTGCGAGATTCGGAAAAACTGGACCGTTCGGGTCAGAAACCCGGGCAAGAGCATCCCGATCGCGAGGACCGCCACCCAACGCGAGGGACCGGCTCCTTTCCTCGACACCCAGGCCAATCCGCAGAGCGCCAAGGCCCCGGTCACGGGGTTCAAGAGTCCACCCCATTCAGGGCCGTAATCACCCCGGAGGATCGGGGGACCGAATATCCCGCCCAGGTAGGACCCCGCGACCATCATCCGGTCCGCGAGGGTAGGGTTGGCTTGGGCGAGTTGCCGGAGGTAACCGCCATATCCACCCCGCAAGGCGGCCCAAAGGATCGGAAGGATCCCGATGACCGCCGCCAAAACGGGGAGCCCAAAGGTCCCCAGGTCCTTTTTGCGGGCATAAAGCGTCAACATCCCGAGGGCCGCGATGAAAACCAATGGCCATGAAAAATAACTGTAGGTTCCCAGGGCCAACAAAGCCGCCGCCGCCCAGGGGGCCCAGGGCTTCCGCGTCAGGATCATGGGGCCCAGGGCCAAAAGAGCGCATTCAAGCGCCAGCATCAAAACTGGTGGGTGGGAGAAACGGCCGATGAAACAAAGCCAATAACTTCCCGCCGCAAGGGCCACGGCGGCCCAGGAGACTTGGGCCGGAAGCGTCCTCATCATGAAGAACGCCAGGAGCAGGAACGCGAGGAACGACCAGAGGGCGGGCACCAGGGCGGTGAGGGCGTGGGAGGGAAGCAGGACTTGGTACAACAGGCCGAGCATCCAATGGTAGAGGGGTGGCATCTGGGCCGGAAGGTGGAACAGGCTCCAATCCCATCGGCGCGCCAGTTGGATCCCGATAAGGTCGTTCAATCCCTCGTCGACCCTGGGCCAACTGGAAAAGGTCGTCAAGTCCTTGAACCTGAACCAAAACCCCACCCCGATCAGGAGGGCGAGGACCCAAAATGGGGACTTGGAGGGGATGTCGGGTCGTACGGTGGAAGGGGGGGGGAGGGTAACGACGATCGCCCAAGGCACCAGGAGGCCGAAAACGCCGATCCACAACCGAAGGAGCCAAGAGGCGTTGGGACACGCGATGAATCCCAGCGACAGGACGGCCAGGACAAAATAAACCCCGATGCCACGGGGGGGCGGGGACATTGGGACCAGGGCGAGGGACCCCGGGGATTTCGGGGAGACCGAGGATTTCGGGATGGGCATCACCGTTTCATTGTATCCTAAGGCCGCGTATCCCAAGACTGCTGGAGTCCTCTATGGAATCGAAGGAACTCAATCTCGCCAGGCCCGTGGCCTTCCTTTGCTGCCAGAGGGTCCGGCAGGATGTGATGACCAAGAACTATGATTTATTGGGAGCCTTCCAGGGGTTCCAACCGCCGGGGTACCCTTTCGGGGCGGAGTTCATGACCTTTTCCCGGCTGAGGTATGAAGCCCAGGGGCAATTCAAGATCGACATCACGCTTTACCAAGCCAGTGGGGAGAAGGTCTCCGAGAGTGAACCCCGCCAAATCAGCTTCAAGGACGCCCCTCAAATGGACCTCATGACCGGCTGGCGGGTCGTTTTTCCGGGGCCCGGGGTATATGTCTTCAAGGTTTTTTGTAATAACTTGGTGGTGGGGGAATACCCGCTCTTCTGCCGTTGACCTGGAGGGTCCCACCCGGGGTTGGAAAGGGCGTAGGACCCCTGGGAAGGCACAAAAACTCAGTTTTTAAATGCTTTTTACCTTTTGAATCCGTTTTCAAGCCCAACTTCATCGGCTATACTTTCGAGGTTTGTCTGTTCCTTTCGCTGAAGAGTCCGGGGTTTTAAAACGGTTTTGGTACCCTTCACCTTTTGCTGGGTCTCAACGGAAAACGAGCCGGCTTCAACGGCGTCGGTAGGAGAAACCGGGACCACCCGGTTTTTTTGATTCAGGGGCAGTCCATCAACCCGAGGTGCAATCCGGATGGCAAGAAGCGTCGGTCCAACCACCAGGTCCATTTCCACCCGGCGTCTTCCCGCAGCCACGCGGGAATCCTCGAAACCCTGGAGCAGACCCCTGGCTCTATTGGGGATCTTCCTGGTCCTGGGAGGATTCTTCAGGTTCAACAACCTGAATTGGGACCAGTACCATTCCTTCCACCCGGATGAGCGGAACATCCTCGGCCAGACGGCCGGGATCCAGGCCTCGGACGGCTATCGGGTCAAGTTCTTCGCTTATGGGCAATTGCCGGTCTACCTCTACCGTTCCACCTGCGAGGTGGTGTCGGTCCCCAGGGTCGTCCAAGACTCATTCCGCAGGCTCCACCTCTTCGAGGGAAGCGTGACCTCTCCCTTGCAGTGGGGTTGGTGGGTGTTTCTGTTGGCCTTGTTGATCGCCATTCCATGGGCCCTCTCGCGGGAGGGTTGGGAATCCTTCACATTCCCGATCTCCTTCGTGGGCTTTACCGCCGCGGTGGTGTTCCTCCTGTTCCCGGTGTTCTCCAGTTGGTTTGGACGGTTGGATGGGGCCCGTTTGGGGACGGCGGCCCTGCTCTTTTTCCCCGCTTCGATCTTCGCCTTCCTGGCGGCGGGACGCCGCGTCCTGGATTACGAGATCGACGAGAAGGTCATTTTTGGGATCGGGGTCGCAGCGGTGGCGCTGGGGTTGGTGCCCGGCCTGGTCGGGATCTACGCCCCGGCCCCGGTGGACCAGATCGGTTCCGCGGTGGCCCGAACCGCCGGTCAGATCGGCTATACCCTCCTCTTGGTCAGCCTGGGGGCCTGGTGGTCGTGGGAATCCCGATGGGGAAGGGCCGTCATCGGCCTCCTGGCTGTTTGGACCTTCATCGCCAAGCTTCCCTTGGCCTACCCCAATTTCGTGGATTACAAATACATGATGGTGATCGGCCGTGGCTGGGCCGCCCTCTTTTCGACCCTGACCATCGCGGCGATTTACCTCCTGGTCAAGCGGTTCTATGAACGGACCTCGATGGCCCTCGTGGCGGCCGGGGCCTTCGCCTTCTCGGTGATCAGCATCCAGGTCTCCCATTACTGCATCACGGAATCCCTGATCACCCTGATGTGCGTGGTGGTGGCCCTGGCGTCCTGGGAAATCGCCCTGAACGGGACTTGGAAATCGTACCTGCTCGCCGGCGCGGCTTTTGGGGTGGCGCTCGCGGCCAAGTCCAGCTCCCTTTATTACGTCACCATGATCGTGGTGGGTCACCTGGCTTGGTTGGCCCGAAAGGACGCCAAGGCTTGGGAGGCGTTGGACCGCAAAATCCCCTATTCGTCCAAGTTCCTTTATTCCATCGGGGCCTGGGTCATCGCGCTGGGAACCCTGGGGGCCTTCCTGACGGTGGGCTGGAAATTGAAGGGGATCTTCCGGGATTTGTATTTCCTGACGCCCGTCTTGGGCATGGGACTTTGGATGGCCCTCTTCGTGGTTTTGGGCGTCGCCGGGTTCCTGCTCGCGGCCTGGGGCTTGACGGAGTTCAAGGTCCTTCGGGCCCAGGTGCCTTCCTGGATCCCGTTGGCCGCCACCGGCGGGTTGTCGTTCTTTATCTTCTGTCTCCTGTCCCCCTGGTCCCTGCTGGACCCGATCGGATTCATGCAATCCATGAACTACGAATGGAGCGTGGTTTCCCTTGCGGACGCCTGTTATGTCCTCCAGTTCAAGGACACGCCCCGTTACCTATACCACCTGCGAAACCTGGTCTCGGTGGACCTCTGGTGGCCCCTCGGCGTCACGGCCATCGTGGGCATGGTTTGGATCTTGGCCCGGTTCCTGGCGGGACTTCGGACGGCCCCGTCGGAAGCGCCCCAAGCAAGCCGCGCGGGGAGCCCGAAAACCCAGGAGGAGCCGACCCAAGCCTCCTTCCTGCCGGTCCCGTTCTTTCGCGGGCGTAGGTTCACCTTCACCACGGCTGATGCCATCCTGTTGGCGTGGTTCGCCTCCTACTTCGGATTCATCGGCATGTGGAACACCAAGTTCATCCGTTACATGGTGCCGTTGATCCCGTTCTTCTGCGTCTTCGCGGCCAAGGTGATCTTCGACCTAACGCCTAAGTTCAAGACCCAGGCCCAGAAAGCCGTTCGGACGGCCCTGGTGGCCTTGGTCCTGGGTGGCAGTCTTTTCTATTCGACGGCTTACATGGCCGTTTACGACCACCCCCATCCCTGGATCGACGCCTCGGTGTGGATCTACAAGAACATCACCCCCAACACCTTCATCCTGACCGAGCATTGGGACGACGGGCTCCCGACCGGGGTGGATCCCGACCAGGACCCACGGGTCGACAAGACCTTTTCACCGGGGATATACCGGCAGGATTCCGTCCCGAGCTACGAGATGTTCGGTTTCCCGACGGACGATTCCATCGTCAAGAAGAACAACTTCGCCGACATGGTGGAGAAGGGCGATTACCTGACCAT
>CAYMOV010000006.1:52365-70865 GCA_964392085.1 uncultured bacterium | reverse complement strand
ATGGGCCGTCACCACCAACGGCCTCGCCAAGGCCGACGGCAGCCGCCATATCCCCGTGGTGCGCCTTTGGGACCTCTGGAAGGACCCCGAACGGGACAAATGGGGCTGGCCCCTCCAGGCCGCCAAGCAGGGCTGGATCACCCCTGAGGACAAGGACCAGTTCAACGACGCCTTCTTCTTCGCCCTGGAGCAGTACAAGGCTTTCCAGCCCCCGCTCCACGCCAAACCCTCGTCCCGCTCCACCCTGACGGCCCAAGACGGGATCTTCAACCCGAAGGCCTAAGGGGTCCTCTTAATCCTTGAACTTGGGCTCAGCTTTTGGACAAACCCACTGTCACCAACGCCTGTTCCAGTTCCGCCTGGTTAAAGGGCTTCTGGATCAACGAATACCCGCTTAGTCCGCCCATCCGACTCGCCACATCCTCCGGGTTGTAACCGCTGATCAGGACCACCGGAACTTGGGGGATGGCCCTTCGGATCAACCGGAAGGCCTCCACCCCGTCAAGGTCCGGCATGGTGAGGTCGAGGATGATGGCGGCCCACCGCTCCCCCTGCGCCTTGGCCCGTTCGACCGCCTGCCGGCCGTCCACCGCCTCGGCGACCTGGAACCCCAGGCGTTCCAGCATGCGTCGGGTCACGAACCGGACGTCCTCGTCGTCGTCCGCCAGCAGGACCTTTCCGCGGAAAACACCCGAGCCGGGTTTGGGTTTGGCCAGGGGGGCCGCGGCCGGGATCCGTACCTCCGAGGCCGGCAAGAGGACCGTCATGGTCGTGCCCACGCCCTTCCCGCTCTTCACCCGCAGGGCGCCCAGGTGGGCCAGGACGATGCCGCGCACCGCGGCCAGTCCCAAGCCCCGACCGGTGAATTTCGTGGTGAAAAAGGGCTCGAAGATCCTCGACTGGGTCTCCTCGTCCATGCCGCAGCCCGTGTCCTTAACCTCCACCGCCAAATAGCGGCCAGGCACCAGGCCGTCCTCCTGTTCCTGCACCTGGTGGGTCCGGACCGACACCGTCAGGGTCCCGGCGTCCTCCCCCAGCGCCTCGGAGGCGTTGGTCATCAGGTTCAGGAGCACCTGCCGGATCTGGGTGCCGTCGCCCTTGACCGCCGGCAAGTCGTCGTCGAACCGGTATTCCAGCTTGGCCTTCTTGGAGAGTCCCACCTCCAGGACCTTCCCGATTTCCATGACCGACTGGCGGAGGTCGATGATTTCCTGGGTCAGCTTCCCCTTTCCGGCGTAGGCCAACAGTTGGCGGCAGAGGTCGGCGGCCCGGCGGGACGCGGAGTCGATTCCGTCCAGGGCCTCCTGGTGGGTCGGGGTGGGGATCCCGCAACGGACCAGGATCTCGGTGTGGCCCCGAACGGCTTGGAGCAGGTTGTTGAAATCGTGGGCGATGCCCCCGGCCAAAAGCCCGAGGCTCTCGAGCCTCTGGGACTCCCGCATCCGCGCTTCCATCTTGCGGCGGTCCTGTTCCGCCTTGCGCCTTTGGGTGACGTCGAGAAAAATCGCCACCATGGCCAAGGGTTCGGTCTGGACGGCATAAATCTCATAGAAGCCCTTGATCCGGTCGTCCTCATATTCCATCTGTTCGGAATACCAGGGGACTCCCTCCCGGGCCGCCAACCGGAAACGCCAGGGCACATCCGTTCCCTTGAACGAAGGTAAGGCCTCCTCCAGGAGCTTGCCGACCAGGGCGGCGTGGTTCACCCCGAGGATCCGGTCCGCGGCGGCGTTGGCCCCCGCGAAGACCAGTCGGTCGCCCGGCTCCAGCCGGAAGAAATGCATCCCCATGGGGGAGGCCTCAATCACGTTCCGGAAACGCTGTTCGCTTTCGCGCAAAGCCTCCTCGGACCTGCGCCGCTCGCTCACGTCCCGCACCACCGCGATCACCCGCTTGCGGCCCGCCACCAGGTCGGCCCGGAGCGACACCTCGCTCCAGAAAAGCGAACCGTCCATCCGGCGGGAAAGCCAATCGAAGATCCTCGGCCCTTTTTGGGCGGTCAAACGGATCAATCCCCTGGCCTTCTCGTCGCCGCCGTCCTCCTCCGCGCTCAAAACCCCTATCGTCCGGCCCACGATGCGTTCCTTCGCGATGCCGTACATTCGGCAGGCGGTTTGGTTCACGTGCAGGACCACCCCGGACTCCGGATCGTGCAGGAAGATCGCGTCGTTGAGGGAGTCCACCAACCCCTCGAAAAATTCCTCCTGGCGTTGGCCCTCGAAGATCAGGTCCAGGCTCATGACCGAAACGAAGACCAAAATCGCCCATTCGGCCAGGTAGAACCCGCGATAAACGTGGAGGTCCATCAACAGGTCGTTCAGGAAGGCCATCCAGGCCAGGACCAAACAATCGAGGAAGATCCGGGCGGGTTGACGTTCACCCTTCCGGTGCTGCCAGACCGCCGCGAAAGTCGCGTAACCCAGGGTCACGGCAGTCTGAAGGTAGTAAAGGTAGGTCCAGACCGAGGGAGTCGTTTCCCCGAGATGGATCCGGTCCCCCCAGGGAAGCCAAAAATCAGCGAGCCCCTGGATTTCAGACGCTAAGAGCCCATGGGGCAAGGCGCCGTTAACGACCCAGAGAAGGACCCAGACGAATGAAAGGCTGTTCAGGAGGATCCAAGGACGGTATCCCGTATAGAGCGCGGTGAACCAGAGGAAGATCCCGAAGAAAGGGATGAGGAGCCAGAGATCCATCTTGATCGCGGCGGAGTAGACTTCCACCGTAGCGGCGTCGTAGGACCGGAGGACCGACAGGGCGTAAAAACACCCCAGCACCGCCATGACGGCGAACAGGAGGCTCGTGTTTTGGGAGCGATTCCGGTATTGGATAAGGTGATGCGCCGCCGAGAAAAGGCAGAAGGCGGACAGGAAAATGAGGGCGCCGCTCGTGAATGGAGGCATGGGGACGGCTTTCGATTAATTTGCCGTGTTGGATAGTATATGCCTCCCGGCAAGCCCTCTCCAGAAAATCCTCACCCAAACGGATAAGTCCTTTTCACCACAGAGACACGTCCCGCGCTCACATCAAACTTCAATGACCGCGGGACAGCACCGCCTCCATATCATGGAAAACGGGCGGGGCGGAGTCACAGGGATACCGCGTAAACCGACAACGTGAGCAAAACGGAGGGAAACAGGGTTCGGGCTTGCGGGTGAACCGGTTTCTTAACTGTGCCTCACCGTTTCACTCAATCTTCAAGTTATAAGGCTTTTTCAACTGCGTCCCTGTGTCCCTGTGGTGGAAGAATGTGTTGTGCCTGGAAGGAACGCCTACCCTCATCCTTTAGAATCTTGAACCGCAGGCAAAGCCTGTGGTTTGACATGAGGGTGACCCATTAGTCCCTGACCCATGGACAGCGGACATGGGTTGGGTTCTGGGAATGGGTACCCATCCCCCCATGGGGTTCATGGTTTCAAAACGCAGGATCCCATGGTCCGGCGCTCCTCCAGGGCTCGGTGGGCCTCGGCGGCCAGGGCCAGGGGCCAGGATTGCCCGATATGGACCCGCACCTGGCCGGAGGCGATCACCCGGAACAATTCCCCCGCGGAAGCCCGCAGGTCCGCCGGAGTGGCGCAATAGTGGAACAGGGTGGGGCGGGTCAGGAAAAGGGATCCTTTCGTCGAGAGAACCAAGGGGTCCAGGGGATCGGGCTTGCCCGAGGAATTGCCGAAGGAGACCATCATCCCCCGGGGCGCGAGGCAATCCAACGAATCGAGGAAGGTGTTTTTCCCCACGGAGTCATACACCACGGGGACGCCCTTCCCCCCGGTGATTTCCCGCACCCGGGCCGAAACCTTTTCCCGATCGTACAGCAGGACATGGTCGCAGCCGTTCTTCCGCGCGAGTTCCGCCTTGGCCTCGGACCCCACGGTCCCGATCACCGTCGCCCCCAGGGCCTTCAGCCATTGGCAGGCCAAGAGCCCCACGCCCCCGGCCGCTGAGTGGACCACCACGGTCTCCCCCGGCATCACCCGATAGGTCCGCCTGATCAGGTATTCGGCCGTCATGCCCTTCAGCAGGCTCGCCGCGGCCGTCTCGTCGGTGATGGAAGCGGGGATTGGGACCAACTTCCCCGCGTCCAAAACCCGCTCCTCGCTGTAACTCCCCGGCCCGGCGGTCGCGTACGCCGCCCGGTCACCGGGCTTCCATCCCTCCACCCCGGGCCCAACTTCCTCCACGACCCCGGCGGCCTCGGCGCCCAAAACCGCCGGGAGCGGAAGCGGGTAGAGCCCGGTCCGTTGGTAGGTGTCCAGGAAATTTACCCCCACCGCGGTGTGGCGTAGGCGGACCTGGCCCGGCCCCGGCTTTCCCGGATCGAAGGTTTCCCACTTGAGGACCTCCGGCCCGCCGGTCTCGTGGATCAGGATGGCATGGGTCATCACAGGCTCCTTCTTTAGTCGTTTCGACGGAACAGGATTCGGCCCAGTTGGGCCAGGTTGCCCCTTCGCTTGGATGAAAGGGCCAAGAACATCAACGAGAGCCCCATATATCCCCAGGCGAACCCGTAGCGCACATGGACCGCATCCACTCCGACGGTCTTTTCGACCAAGGGATAAACGGCTTGGGCGATGAACAGGGCGAACAGCCAGAAGCCGTCCCTCAAGGAGAACTCAAAATCCGAAAGCAGGATCACCGCGAAGAGCGATTGGGCCGCCGTGAGGAAGATCTCCTCGGCTTGTTGGCCGTCCAGACGCATGGGGGCGAAACTGTGGGCCGACAGGGCGAAGGCGAGGGGCAACATTCCCACCAGGAGGGTCCATTGGTTCACCTTGCTGGAAAGCAGGGTGTTGAAGCTGGCCGTGGCCAGGGCCCGGCGGGCGAAGAGGATGGCCACGATGAACTCGGGGGCCTCGGAAGCCAGGGGCGCCAACCACTGGACGAGGATGAACTGGTCCACGCCCCAAGTCCGGCCCACCTGGAGCAGCCCTTCGGCGAAGGGCTCCGCGGCGAGGTAGATGACGCAGGTCGCCAGGACGAACAACCCCAGTGCCGTCAACCGTCGGGCCAGCGGAGGCCAGGAAGCGATCATCTCGGACGGGCCCTCCTCCAGCTCCGGTTCCTCGACTTCCCCCTTAACCACGCGGGTGAAATACCACGTGAAGAGCGCGAGGAACACCAGGGTGTCCCAAAGGGAGAGGGTACGCTTCCAGGGGATGAGGAAGGCGTAGAGGGTGGCGGCCAACAGGACGGAGATCTCAAGGCCTAAACGCTTATCGAGGACCACCCCCGAACGCTTAGCCTTCCACCCATAAACGAAGACGATGGAAGGCCAACCCAAGCCGATTAAAAGGCGGTTCGAACCGGTCATATTGGCGGCCGCGAAGGGGATGTAACTGGGGTCCTTGCCCGCGGTCCAGGCGAAGTAGATGTCCACGGCGTACTCGGGCAACACCGCCACCAGGGCGAGGAGCGCGAGGGCCAGCGCCGGTGGGATGTCCACCTGGGACACATCGGCCGCCCAGGAGAGCAGGTAGGCCGCCGCGAAGATGGCGACCCCCGGGAGGATCGGCACCCAGGGTAAGGGGAGGTGACCCGTGAACCTCAGGACGATCCATTGGACGGCCAACGCGAGGACCGCCCCCAGGATCAGGAAGCTCTTTGGATCAAAAATAGGTGTTTTGGCCATCGGCTTACTCGACATGGCTCCCCCGAAATGGATCAGGAGGTCATTATAGGTATTGGGGAAGCGAATTCACCCTAAAGCGTTTATCGGCACCGAGAGGACTTTCGTGCCGATGGTCGCCCGGAACGCCCGGTCGGCCCTTCCTTGATGGATCGAGACCTCGAGGTGTCCCGAGGAGCCCATCAAAGCGAGCGGCTTCCCCTTCGGCGCTTGGAAGTAATGGGAGGAGAGCCCCGGGATTTTCCCAACGCCCAAATGGATCACCGACTTCTTCCCCACGTGGGAGGGGCCCAAGTTGGTGATGAGGTTGCCGAACCGGTCGATCCAGATCACTTCCCCGCGCCAACCGGACTTCGTCCGGATGGGTTTTGGGACTGCCCCCGGGACCGGTTTCCTCACTGCGGGACCGAGGTTGGAAAGGGCGACGCCGTTGGCGAGGGCCGCGGCGGCGGGCGCGAAAACATCCCGACCGTGGAAGGTGGAGCTGACGGCCTTCAACCGATGCTTGGGATTCCTCAATTCCACCACGGGGCCGAGGGGGATCCCTTCCAACGCCGCGGGAAACAACCCGTTATCCGGTCCGGCGAAAATGTGGCCGCCCGCCTTTAAGGCGATCGGCTTCCGAGCGCTTCCGACGCCCGGGTCCACCACGCAGAGGAAAACCGTTCCAACCGGGAAAAAAGGGAAGGAGGAACGGAGCAAGTAGGCGGCGGCCGTGAGGTTCCCCGGCGGGACCTCATGGGTGAGGTCGATGAGGCGGGTTTGGGGCGCCCGGGCGAGGATCACACCCTTCATCACGCCCACATAGGGGTCGAGGGAGCCGAAATCGGTGAGGAGGGCAATCAGCTTCGGTGATTTGGATATCATCCGATTCCCCCAAAAGCAACCAAGGCTATTTGAACCACTAAGATCACAAGGTTCACAAAGATTCTGCCATGAAAAGCCTTGAGCATGACAGGCTTCTCTTTGTGGCCTTAGTGAACTTTGTGGTGAAAACAGTTCGGGGGATTGCCGGCCTTTACAACTAAAAGTCCTCGGCGACGATCTTCATGCTGATGGTGGGCTCGCTCTTGCGGCGCTTGTAGATGACGTCTTCCATCTCCTCCAGGACCTCCAACACCGCGCCGCCGGTCCCAATCAAGCTCAGATGGGCCGACTTGAGGGTGCCGGGGTAGCTGTGGAGCCCCGCGAAGTGCTTGGGGGACTGGTGGGTATAGGTGTAGCCCTGCGGGTCGTAGCGGCAGGCCGCCTCGATCACGGGCTTCTGGTCGTCCTTATTCAGGGCCTTGGTGAGCATCACTTCCAGGCTGTCCTCGTCGAGCTTGCGCTCGGGGACGTCGAAGAACACCGCGGACACGCAATAGTTCGCGTTGGGGGTCATGCTGAGCTTGCCGGAGGCGTCCTTCACCGAGCGGAAGAGCCTCTCCGGCTCCTCCTGTTGGGCCATTTCCTTGCCGACGATCTCGTTCAGGCGGGTGCTGCGCGAGGGCATGCCCAGGATCTGATTGGTGCGTTCAAACATGATGCTGCCGTCCTTCTCGGGACTGCAGGTGTAGAGCTCATCGATCAGGCGCTTGGAGGTGGGGTCGTAGATCATGACCCGGTGCGATTCGGACAGGACCCAGGAAAACTTGAGGACATCCTTCTCGCCGATCTGGCCCAGGCCGGGAAAGGGGATGAAGTCCAGGATGATGAAGTGGTTGTCGAGGAGGGTCTGGGTGCCGAGGTCGAGGAGGGCCCAACTGCGCTTCCGGGCGTCCCCCGGGAAGTCCACCTTGTCATAGATGGAGAAAATGCCGGTTCCGCGTGAATACTTCGAGTCGTCCATCGCTTCCGGAACGGCCGTCTTGGGCGACTTAACCGCCATCATCTCGTTTGGGGTGCTCATGAATAGTATTAAAACGGATTTTTTTCGGAAAATCCCAAAAAAAATTAAAAATCGAAACTTTTTAAGTCGTCCATCCCGCCAAGTATTCCTCAAGGAGAAGCGGAAGGTCGTCGTGGTAACCGCCCTCGAGAACGCCGAAGATCGGCAGGTTCAATCCCTGCAGGGCCTTTCCGATCTTGAAAAAA
This sequence comes from uncultured bacterium, assembly GCA_964392085.1. Classification (GTDB taxonomy): domain Bacteria; phylum Oederibacteriota; class Muellerivitia; order Muellerivitales; family Muellerivitaceae; genus CAYMOV01. The sequence continues at coordinate 63,169 of CAYMOV010000006.1, read as the reverse complement.
TCACGGCGTTTCAAGCCGAATTGGGTGAGCGGATCCAGTTCATAGGTATCAAAACCCATGGAAATCCCCACTAAATCGGGCTGGAATTTCCGGATCCGGTCCATCGCGTGGTCCAGCGCGGGAAAGTAAAGATCCTCCTTCGTGCCGGGCTTGAGGGGCCAGTTGAGGCAGTTATCCGACGACTTGGATCCGGTGCCCGGGTAGCAGGGGAATTGGTGCAGCGAGGCGTAAAGGAAGGCGGGGCGGCCCAGGCAAAAGGCCTCGGTGCCGTTGCCGTGGTGGCAATCCAGGTCGAGGATCGCGATTCGGTTGGCCCGTGAGGACGTCACGAGGTGCTGGGCCGCCACGGCGATCGAGTTGAAGTAGCAAAAGCCCATGCCGGAGGCGGGGGTGGCGTGGTGGCCGGGTGGGCGCATGAGGGAAAAGCCGGCCCGCCCCCCCAGGGCGGCCTTGCCCGCGTCGATGGCGGCCCCGGCGGAATAGAGCGCCGCCTCGAAAATGCCCTCGGGCCCCGGGGTATCCGGATCCAAAAATTCCTCCCGTTGGACCGTCTCCCAGAGGACTTGGCGGTGCACCGAAAGGATGTCCTCCTTCACCGCCTTGGAGGGCTTGAGGAACATCTCCTCGGGCAGGAATCCCCGAAGGTGCTTGAGGGAGGCCAAAACCCGCTGTGGATTCTCGGGATGCCCTGGAACCACATAGTCGCCGCATTCTTCCTGGGTAATGATCAGGGGTTTTGGGGGCATCAAAACCTCAAACGTTGTTTCTCTAAAAAAATTAAACACGGTTGAACCACTAAGTTCACAAAGACCACAAAGATTTTAAAATCGGTTCAATCCGTAAGCCTCTCTTCGTGCCCTCGTTTACGCCCTCAGCCGAAGGCTGACGGGAAGTGAGCTTTGTGGCGAAACAGCTTTCGTCGTTACCTCTTTTTCCTCGGGGCGGGGGCGGGGCGGCGCTCATCCTGCACCTTCTTAAGCTTATCCACCAGCAGGTGCTTCTCGATGCGGACGACGTCCTCCCGGTTGATGGCGAGGATCTTCACCGCGGCGCGGTAGCTGGTCCCCTTGAGCCCCTCGGATTTGCCCACCTCGGTCACCTCGGCCAAGAGCGTCACCGGGGTCGGGGTGGAGGCCAACACCAGCTGGACGGTCACCGCGGTGCCGGGCGACACGGGTTCCTGGGTGACGATGCTCATTCCGGTCGGCGTGAGGTCCCGGGTGACGGCGTGGAACACCGTGGACCGGCGCGCCAGGTCCGGCAGGTCCGCCACGGTCGAATCCTTGTAGGCGGCCTGGGTCAGCACCTTGACCAGCTCGTCCTTGCCCACGATCTGGTAGCTCACCTTGACCGAGGCCATGAGGCGCTCGAATTGGCGCCGTTCCATATAACCGGTTTGCAAGACTTATCAGCCTTTCTTGTCCTTCAGTTTTTGCGCCAGGAGGTATTTCTCGATGCGCACCACATCCTCGCGGTTCACCGCCAGGATTTTCAAGCCCGCCCGGAAGCCCCCATCGCCCGTCCCGCCCATCCTGTCCGACCTCACCACCTCGGCCACCACGGTCACCGGCGTCGGGGCGTCGGGCAGGTAAAGGTAGACCGCCACGGCGTCCCCCAGGGGGAACTCCTCGGGACCCGAGAGGGACATGCCCCCCATCGAGAGGTCCTGGGTGACGGCGCTCAGCACCGAGGAGGTTTTCGCCAGCTCGGGCAGGTGGTCCGTGGTGCTTTCCCGGTAGGCCGGGTTCGAGAGCAGTTCCACCAGCTCGGCCTTGGGCACGCGGCGGTACGTCACGCGCAGGGACGCCGCGACGCGCTCGAACATCCGGCGTTCCATCCAACCGACTTTGACGTTCATGGCGGCCTTTTCCTCAGCTCTTCCAATGGATGCAGGAGGCCGGACATCCGTCCATGGCCTCTTGGATATGCTCCGCGGTGTCCCCGCGGGGATGGTGCACCTCGGCCAGCCCCAGGGCCGTCAACCGGAACACCTTGGGGGTCGACGCCACGCAAGCCTCACAACCCGTGCAGGCGTCCTGGTCCACGAAGGGATCTTGGGGGGTGGAAGTCTTGGGCAATCGCGTCCCGCTAGATCTGGACCCGGAAGCTCGTGGAGAAGGACCGGTCCCGCCCGTTGGTCTCGAAGACATTCGACCAGCGGAAACCCGTGCCCAGCTCGAAACCCAGGATGTACTTGGGCTGGAGGACCGGCGGCAGTGCGACGTTGGTGAGGTCGAGATGCACGTTCTGCCCGGTGCCCACCACCGGCACCCCGCCGCTCGAGAGGGCTTCCTGGACATCCACCTGGAACCGGGAGGTCACCTGGCCGCCCTGCCGTTGGATGCCCATGGCCCCGAAGGGATGAAAGATGCCGAGGTTCTTGCCCACCACGACCTTGACGCCGAAACTGTGGACGTCCCAGGCGTTCATGTAAACGGATTGGCCGGACAGGGTCGAGGCGTAAGTCGTCCCGGAATCGACGTAGGTGGATTGCTGGTCGATGTTCGTGTGGAAGTAAATGTCGCCCTGCATGCGGTCCCAACTGACGTTCACCGTGACGCTGGGATACTTCACATCGGAAAGGGCCTGGTAACGCACCTCAAAGCCCCAGCCCCGGTTGGCGGTCGAGATCTGGTCGCGTTCGATGCGGGGATAGCCGGTGCCCCGGAGGCCGAAATCGAGGTCCTTGAAGAGTCCGATCTTGGCCTGCCAGATCGGGAAGGGCAGGGGCAGGACCCCGGGAATATTGATGTTGGAATCGGGGGAAAGGGCGTTCAGGGGCAGGGAATCCAAGTTCACCTTGACGAGATCGACCCCGAGGCCGACCCCGATTTCGCCCCGGGGTCCGCTCATCAGGTTCAGGACTTCCGGGCTGGTGGGCCAACCGAGGGTGGAGTAGAAGCCGAAGGTCCGGGCCAATTCGTTGTTCAAATAGGAGGAGATGTTGTTGTAGTCCCCCGTGACGGACGCGATAAAGTCGGCGTCCGGGGAAGGCGCGGCATGGACTGGAGCCCCCAGCAAAAGGCCCAAAAAGACCCCACCGAGGATGCGGCGAAGACTTTGCGTCGTTTTCATGGGCGCCTTCCGGTTTTGGACTGGTTCCCTATTATATCGAGGACCCGTGGGTCTGTCCCCCAAGGTGGTCCAGGGGACGGCCTGAATCGTCCCGGCCGGCGGGACTTCGGGATCGAATTCGGGTGGGAAACGCCTACAGGCCTGGGCTTCATTGGGATTCAGGGCCCTACGGGCCCCAAGAGCTTCTCGGTGCCGTCGGGCGCCCTCACCCAGACCTGGGGCGTCTCCAAACCCATCCTGTAATAGGTGACCAGTTGGACGGGAACCTCCCCTTTCTCCAGGACCTTTTTGACCGACGCCTTTTGGGGTCCCAGATCGGGCCGGAGGTCCAGAACGCGGTCCCCCCCGACTTTGAGGAGGACGTAGTTCCCCGTCTCCACCGAGAACCGATAGGTCCCCGTGACCCGGACCGGGAGGTTCCCCTCGAAGGCCGCCGAACGGAGGTCCACTGTCGCAGGGATCGGCGTCAAGGGTTCCATCGATTCATCCTCGTAGTCCACCATTCCCCGGTCCAGTCCCATCCGGCCCGTGAAAACCCTTCGGCGCCAGGCTCCCGGCGGGGCGGGCGCCCAAACGATCCAACGGCCCGATCCACCCGGGCTGGAAGCCTCCGGGATACGCCCACCCGAAACGTAAACACGGTAAAACATCGGGTCGTCCATCGGCGCCAACAAATGGTACACCGAGTCCTGTTCCCACTGGGCCGCGGGGAATTCCACCCGAGCCCTGGAGATCGCCTCCCTTTCGGAAGCCTGGAGGTAGAGGGCCAGGTCCGGGGGGGCGCTTCCCGGCGGCGCCCAGACCGTGAGGGGATGGTTCCGGATCAAACCCACCCCCAGCCGATCACTCAAAACCCCCAGGGAGTCCAGGTAGTCGTCCCCCTTGGGGAAAAACCCCCTCGACAGGTGGACCAGGACCTTTCGGCCCCGCGCCACATCCACCTTGGCGCGCCGGTAGATCGTCGTGTCAGTCGACGCCATGGCGGGAAGGCGGACGTAGAACCTTTGGACCATGGTCGAGCCGGCGAGGAGGCCATAGAGGATCAACCCCGCCCAAAGAACGGATCGCCCGTACCCGTTCCCCTCCAGGTTCCGGAAGAGGCGGTCCAGGGCCAACGCCCCCAACAGGCAGGTCGGCGCCACCGCGCCCATCAGTTTCGCCGAATGGGGATCCCCGGACAGGACATGGGGCGCCAAACCCGCGATCAGGCAGAGCAAGGCCAGGGCCGTGGTCCGGTTGGGTTTGGCCGCGAGGAACGCCAAACCCAAGACCGCCGGGAGAAGGGAGTAAAAGTCCAGGAAGGACTCTCCCGGAAGGCAGGCATAGGGCTGGTCCTGCCCGCCCGCCCACAAGGTCCAAAGCGTATTCCGCAAATGGGGCCAAACCTGCCCCAACGATCCAGAGTCCAAATGGAACACCCCATCCCGGTGGAAGATCGAGACCCCCGCCGCGTGTCCCGCGAAGTCCATCCGCAAGACCAAAGGCGCCATCAATAAACCCGCGGCCAACATCCCCTCGAACCATCGAAGGACCCGCGCGTCGTTGTCGCCCGCCGAGCCCTTGGCCCATGCGTAGAGCCCGGCGAGGAGGACGAGGAGGCCCGCCGGGGTCCAGGCCCCTGGACCCGCCAGAAAACCCGGGAGAAAAAGGTTGACCCTCAAAAACCAATAGGTCCATGCGATGAGGCCGACCGCCCCCAAGATACGGATCCGTCCGGACCTAGTCCCCGCCCCGCCGGAGAAAAGGGCCCAAGTCCCCACGGCCACCGGCAGGAGTCCCCAAGTCGGACGGATCGCTTGGTAAATAGTCGTCGAGAACGCGAGGGCCGCCCCCCATTGCAGGGCGTGGCGACGATCCGTCCGCCTGATGAATCGGAGGGTGAACAAGAGAAGGGCGGCGGACATCGGCGCCGTCAACACGCCCTGTTGTTGGTCGAGGCAGATCACGAGGAGGGGTTTACAGAAAACCGCCCATGCGGCCAAGAGGATCCCGGTCCTCCGTCCCCCCGCCTCCTTGCCCAGGAGGTACATCAGCCAAACGCCCGAAAGATCCATTAAGGCCCAAGCCAAGTTTTGGACCTGGAACGCGGGCCAATCCGGCAGGAAACGCCAAACCCCGGCCAGGAGGTACTCGTAGAGGGGCGGGCGATCCCCGAAGGGGAAAGCGATTGGGTGCCATCCCAAGTCCAGGATGGCACGGGCGTCCGTCATGGAAACCGCGTAATCGAACCAATACATCGGGGGGGGCTCGCCCATGTGGGCCAAACGAAGGAAGGCTCCCGCCGCCAAAAGGGCCGCTAGGATCCAACGGCTTTTCGAGGAGGGGATATCCCCCTCCGATCCGGACCGTTCGGAGGAGACCTTGAATCCAATGAGGAGCAGGATAAATCCCGCCAAGAAAACGGATAGGAAGGGACCGGGCCAGGCGGGGATGGGTTGGGGAAAACAGAATACGGCCCCCGGTACCATCCGAAAGGTCAAGCCGAGAGCCGCCAGACCCAGGGACCAAAAGATCCAAGGTTTGCCGTCAAAAGGTCGGACGCCATGGACCGGCGCGAGCGGAACCGGAGCCGACGTCTTGGACCGGCGGGGGCCTGGACGGGTGTTGGGTTTACGGGGCAAGGGGAGATGCCTTACGGGAAATCGGTGTGGATCATGTTAAGGGATACTCCCCGGGGCCTCCCCAAAATTCGGGGCCAAGTGGACTTCCACGCCACCTGGCGTCCCACGGTCCATCCCCTTCAGCTCAAGCGATTGGCCTCGGTCATTTCTTTCATATAGAAGGAGGCCCGCAGGGCTCCCCTGGGTCCGTTGCCAAAGCCCACTGGGGTGGGCGATAATCCTAAGGTCATCAGATCCATCCGGAGCGGCCCCTATGACCACCGATTTTACCCTCACCTTTCGGGGAGTACGGGGATCCATTCCCGTCCCAGGCCCCACCACGCTCAAATTCGGCGGCAACTCGTCCTGCGTGCAGGTGAACGTCCTGGGCCACACCGTGATCCTCGACGCCGGCACCGGCATCATCCCCGTGGGCCAACAGATGGTGAAGGACTGGTTCGCCCTGGGCGAGGCCCGCAAGGTCAAGCGGCTGACCGCCACGATCCTGATTTCCCACACGCACCACGACCACATCATGGGCCTCCCCTTCTTCATCCCCCTCTACTTGGCCGACGCCTCCTTGCACCTCTTCGGCCCCTCGGTCTACGGGCCCATCACCAACGGCCGCACCGACCTGGAATATGTGCTGGAGATGATGATGGACCAGATGTTCTTCCCTATCGACCTGAAGGAAACCCTGTCCCTGAAGAAGATCTCGACCCTCAAGCCCCTCGACCAAGTGCTTCTGACCGAGGGGGGCGACCCGGAGTCGGTGAACCTGCAGACCGACTACAAGACCGTCTACCGGGACAAGGTCATCATCAGCCAATACCGCAGCTACTCCCACCCGAAGAACGGCACGTTGGTCTATAAGCTCCAATACGCCGGGAAGTCGCTGGTGTACGCCACGGACATCGAGGGTTATTCCCAGGGGGACCGGAAGTTGGTGCAGTTCGCCAAGGGGGCGGACATCCTGATCCACGACTCGCAATACACCGAGGAGCAATACGGGGGCCCGGCGACCACCCAGGGCTTCGGCCATTCCACCGCCGAGATGGCCTGCCAGGTCGCCAAGGAGGCCGGGGTCAAACAGCTTTTCCTGTTCCACCATGACCCGAACCACGACGACGCGGCCGTGGCGCGGAAAGAGGAGAAGGCCCGGACGATCTTCCCGAACGCCTACGCGGCGTACGAAGGGCTCACCATTACTTTATAAGCACTTCTGCCCCACCCTCCCTACGGCCGCCAGGCCGATTTCCAAAAACCAAGGAGGGAGGAAGGGTTGACGATCACGTTACAAACGGTCTTTTACCACGGGGGACACGGGAAGCACGGAGTTCATCCAGAAAACGGCCTAGTTGCAAATACTTAATCGATTTCCCCCGTGACCTCCGTTTTCTCCGTGGTTCAATATTGGCTTTCCGGTTTAATTCCGATTATTCTTCCGGATCTCCTCCAATTCCATCCGAAACGCCTCCAGGTCTTCCTCAAAGTCCTCCGCCGAGCCCCCGTCCCCGCCCGAAAACAGGTTGTTGAGGTCGAAGAGGATGGACCAGCATTCCTCCAGGGGCAGTTTCCCCGCCCGGGTCAGGTATTGAAGGTACAGGTGGAACCGAACGCAATCCTCGTAGAGTTCCAGGCATTTCACCCCAGAGAGCTCGGCGGACACCAGCGAGAAGGATCGGAGTAGGAGCTCCACATCCTTGAGGACGTGCTGGAGCGACCCCTTCACGTCGAAGTTCTGGATGTCGTCGAAATAAAGGGTGTCGAACCGATCCTGCTTGAGGGAGGACTGTACCAGGGCGTTGTAGTCGGCGAAGGCGTTCCGGAGCAGGGCCCCGCCGTGCTTGAGGCCGTCCATGGACTCCACCACCTGCGCCAGCCGGATCACGAAGTTCGTGCGGTCGATCTGGGCGTAACGGGTCAGGTCGTGGACCGTCTCCAGGTAACGGTAGGTGGCCTTGGCCGAGACCAGGAGCCCCTGGGCCAGGGGCTCCACCTGGTCCTGCGGGGTCCGCCCGAGGGCGAGGGCCCGGCGCAGGCCTTCGGCGGTCGCCTCACCGGGTTTCCAGTCCTGGATGTCCTTGAGGAATTGTTCCACCGTCGGTTCGCTCATCGCTCATTCCTCGAAGGGATCCCGCCCCATGGCGCGGCCGGGTTTTAAGCAGGATGATGAAAAAGTCGAACTGAAGAGACTTTTTCGTGTCGTACCCGCGAATCATCCCCTCAAAACCGGGGGATTTACGGCGATTCGCTCGAACCACATGGTTGCTGACCCGCCTTGCGAAAACCCCGTTTTCGCTTGGGTCGTCAGGTGGCTTTGCCGCCTGACGGCAGGGTGAAAAACACTTTTTCAGCGCCCCGTTAGTTGAGGCTCAACAGGGGAAACGGAAGTCCTGGATCGCCCCGCTCGTCGTCGCCCTCATCTCCGGGAAGGCTTGCCGGCCCCCGGGGAAGTTCATCCGGAAACAATTCCTTCTCGTAACGGTCCCCGGGGATTTGTTTCGCGAAATGTCCCGAATCGTATTCCCGGAACCGGTAACCCCTCGGTTTGACCAAGTCCCGGATGAAATCCCCGCCCGAATCCGGGTGTTCCGCCGGCGTCCAAATGGAAAGGGAGCTCCCCGCCTTCTTCTCGATTTCCAGTTCCAAGGTGATCAAGACCTGGGATTCCAGGCCCAACCCTTTCCGGTCCTCCACCGCGCCCAGGAAACGGACTTCCCAATCCCGTTTCAGCCCCTTACGAGGTTCCGCCCAGGCGAAGGCGAGGGGATTCCCGTCGTCCTCCCAGAGCGCCGCCGCGCCCCGGACCGTCGGCTTGGACTTCAGCGCGGGAAAAGCCGCCTTGAGGGTCTTCAGGTCGCCGGGACGGCAGGGGCGGATTCGCATCAAGGGATCAGGTCAGGTAACCCAAGTCCTTCAGGCGGGACAGGACCAGGGCCACGCAATCGTCGATGCTCCGTTTGTCGGTCTCACAGGTGATCTCGGGGCTGAGGGGCGCCTCATAGGGATCGTCCACGCCGGTGAAGCCCTTCAGCTCACCCTTCGCGGCCTTTTCATAAAGGCCCTTCACGTCCCGTTGTTTGCAGACCTCAATCGGACAGCTGACATAGACTTCGACGAAATCCTTGATCTTGCGGCGGTTATGGTCGCGGGCCTCCCGGTAGGGGGAGATGACCGAGGCCACGGCGATGACGCCGTTTCGGGAAAGCAGGTGGCAGACGAACCCCACCCGGCGGATGTTCTCGTCGCGGTCCTCGTGGGTGAAACCCAGGCCCTTGGACAGGTTGGTCCGGACGATGTCGCCGTCGAGCATCTCCAGGGCCATCCCGCGGGAGCGGAGGTTTTCAGCCACCCGTTCGGCCAGGGTGGACTTGCCGGAGCCCGAGAGGCCCGTGAACCAAAGCGTGAATCCCTTTTGCAAGACGGTTTTCCTTGGAGATCTTGATGCCCAAGACTACCTGAAAGAGCCCCGCGAGCCAAGCCCGGAGCAATCATCCGCCATGACGACTATCACTTTTTCCATTCCGGCCAAGGGAAACCGAAACCGTTGGAAAGACCAACCCCATTGGTTACACTACCCATCCATCCCGACCCACCCGTATCAGGGGTGGAGATGGACGGGTTAAACTCATCACCTTGCGCGGGTGTTGCCCGCGTTTCAAACACGAGGTGAGGGCACCCGGGCTTTTCAACCGCGCAACAATCCGGAGGGATTTACATGGCCATCACCCGATCCAAAATCACCGTCGTCGGCGCCGGCAACGTGGGCGCTTCCTGCGCCGCCTGGCTGGCCGAGCGCGACCTCGGCGACGTCGTTTTGCTCGACATCCCCGCCGCCAAGGACATGCCCAAGGGCAAGGCCCTCGATTTGGCCCAGGTCGGCCCCATCTCGAACTACAACACCCGCATGACCGGCACCACGGACTACGCGGACACCGCCAACTCGGACGTCTGCGTCATCACCGCCGGCGTTCCCCGCAAACCCGGCATGAGCCGGGAGGACCTGGTGGCCATCAACCAGGGGATCGTGGCGGACGTCTCCAAGAAGCTCGTGGAGAAGTCCCCCAACACCATCCTGATCGTGGTGACGAACCCGCTCGACACCATGTGCTACGTGGCCTACAAGGCCGCCGGGATCCCGAAGAACCGGGTGATCGGCCAGGCCGGCGTCCTGGATTCGGCCCGCATGCGGACATTCCTGGCCCAGGCCCTCGATGTGGCCGTGGAGAACGTGATTGCCGCCGTCATCGGCGGGCACGGCGATGAGATGGTGCCCCTCGTTCGGTACTGCAATGTCGCGGGGGTTCCCATTTCCAATCTCCTGAAGGCCGACGCGATCCAGGCCATCATGGACCGCACCCGCAAGGGCGGCGGTGAGCTTGTACAGTTGATCGGCACTTCGGCCTGGTACGCGCCCGGCGCGGCCGCGGGCCGAATGGTGGAGGCCATCCTCAAGGACCAGAAACTCGTGGTGCCCTGCTCGGCGCTCATGGAAGGCCAGTATGGCCTGAAGGACATGTACTTCGGGGTGTTCTGCAAGTTGGGCCGCTCGGGGCTGGAGCAGGTGATCGAAGTGCCCCTGAACGACGAGGAGAAGGCCATGGTGGAGAAATCCGCCTCTCTGATAAAGGACACCATGAAAGTCCTCAAGTAGCCAACGGATCCAAGTTAAGTCGGTGTTTCAACCAGGGGAGCCTTCAGGCTCCCCTGGTTGATTCCTGTTCCAAGTCATAACCGTCCCGGGAAGTGCTTGAAAGTCTTGGGAGCCGACCCCACAATATGCGCCTCCCGGCCCCCTGAGGTGCCCGGATCCTCAAAACAAAAGACAAAACTCAAGGAGTCGATCATGAAGACGCGGAAGCTGGGATTATGGTTGATGACCCTTTTATTGTCCTTGGCCCTGACGGCGCCAGTCCGTTTGAAGGCGGCTGATCAGAAAAAGTCCGATGAGACTGCGGATGCCACCCCCACGGCCAAGTCCAAGAAGTCCAAAAAGGAAAAGGCCCCCAAGGAAGAAAAGGCCGAGAAGGGTTCCAAGAAGTCCAAGAAGGACGAGGCCGTCAAGGAAGAGAAGGCCGAGAAGGGTTCCAAGAAGTCCAAGAAGGACGAGGCCGTCAAGGAAGAGA
>CAYMOV010000006.1:38562-52265 GCA_964392085.1 uncultured bacterium | reverse complement strand
AAGGCCGAGAAGGGTTCCAAGAAGTCCAAGAAGGACGAGGCCGTCAAGGAAGAGAAGGCCGAGAAGTCGGAAAAGGCCGAGAAGGGATCCAAGAAGTCCAAGAAGGATGCGGCCGTCCAGGAAGAGAAGGCCGAGAAGTCGGAAAAGACCGAGAAGGGATCCAAGAAGTCCAAGAAGGATGCGGCCGTCCAGGAAGAGAAGGCCGAGAAGTCGGTCAAGAGCGACAAGGCCGATTCCAAGACCGAAGGAAAGTTGGACCTGAACTCCGCCTCCAAGGGCGACTTGATGGGAATGGGCTTGAGCGCCGATCAGGCCTCGAAGGTCATCGAGGGACGGCCTTGGACCCGCAAGGACCAGCTGAAATCCAAGGGCATCGTCACCGACCAGGAATACCAGTCCCTCACCGACAAGATGATCGCCAAGCAGAAGTAAACAACTTTTCAATCCGGGCGGGGGCCGACGGCTCCCGCCCTTTTTTTATCCAGGAGGAAGGCCATGGGGTTTTTGGACGATTTAAAGGGCAAGTTGGAAGGGGCGGCAGGAACGGCGGAACTGGCACAACATTACCCGGCGCTCAGGGACGCCTTGATGGAGCATTTGGGCAACGACGCGAACGGCGGACTCGCGGGTTTGTTGGAGAAGTTCAAGGGCCAAGGCCTGGGGGAGATCGCCTCGTCTTGGGTGTCCAGCGGCGCCAACCTTCCCGTCACAGCCGACCAGGTCGAATCAACCCTGGGGCCCAAGTTCATCCAGTTGGTCGCGGACAGGACCGGGATCCCCACGGACAAGGTCTCGGCGGGACTCGCCTTCGTCCTACCGATGGTCGTGGACAAGCTCACCCACGGCGGCAACCTTCCAGACGATTCCAACCTGAAAAAGGGATTGGACGCCCTGAAAAACCTCAAGTTCTAGGTTCGGCTCAAGGTGGATCGTTCGGGGGAGCGCCTCCAGGCGCTCCCCTTTTTTATTTCAGGGACCCTCGGTGGTCAGGCGGGTTGGGCCGGACGGTCCTTGAGGAACCCGTTGAGCCGGGCCACGTCGTCCTTATGGATGGCAAGGAACTTGAGGCCGGCGTGATAGAGCGTGCGCTTCATTTCCTCACTCGTGGAGATCCAGCGCACCTCGGCGAGGCATTGCAAAGGTTGGGGCAGTTGGGGGATCTCCAGTTTAATCAGCAGGCGTTCCCCGGGCTTGAAGGGGTCCTGGCTGAGAAGGGCCATGCCTCCCGCGGAAACGTCCTGGGTTTGGCCCGCGATCAGGCCGTCATCCCCCAAGAAGCCGGAACCAGGCGTCGCGAGGTAATCGGGATGTTCCTGCAACTCCAATGCCCTGACCGGCGTCAACCGTTTATAACTGGCCTTCAGGGTGGCTACCAGCCGCTCGTGTTGTCGCTTCTCGACCCAACCGGTCTTTTCCATATTGATTTCCCCCGCGATGATGGGGATAGGTTATCAAAAACCCGGGGTTCCCCATGGGAAAAACGTATTCCCCTCGACTCCGGGTCGGATCCCGCCTTGAAATCCCCGTGGCAAGGACCCATCTTAAGCTGAATTCCATTGATCGAGGGCTGACATGGCTACCGAAATGATACGACCCGTTGAAAAGTCCGTGAAAGGCCTCCCGACCAGCGACGGCGCGGGCGTGAAGCTCACCCGCATTATCGCCGGGCCCGAGCTCAACATGCTCGACCCCTTCCTGCTCCTGGACGAGTTCAAGAACGACGACCCGGCCCATTACGCCGCGGGTTTTCCCGACCATCCCCACCGGGGTTTCGAGACGCTCACCTACATGCTCGCGGGCGATTTCGAGCACCGGGATTCCCGGGGGAACCACGGCCACCTGACCGCAGGGTCGGTGCAATGGATGACCGCGGGAAAAGGGGTGATCCACAGCGAGATGCCGCTCCAGAAAGAGGGCTTGTCCTGGGGTTTCCAGCTTTGGCTGAACCTGCCGGCCAAGCTCAAGATGACTGAACCCCGGTACCAGGACATCGGCCCGGAGAAGATCCCCGTGGTGAAGCGCGAGGGGTTGGAGGTCAAGGTGATCAGCGGAACGTTTGAGGGTACCAAAGGACCCGGGCAAAGCCATTTGCCCATGACCTACCTGGACGTGAAATTGGCCCCGGGCGTGGCCTGGACCCAGGAGTCGCCGCTGGACCACAACGCCTTCATCTACCCCTTCGAGGGTTCGGTCCAAGTGGGGCCCGCGGGGAAAGAGAAGACCATGGCGCGGGGGAACCTCGCGGTCCTGGGAACCGGCACCAGCGCCCGGGCCCTGGGGGGCGAGAAGGGCGGGCGGTTCCTCTACGTGGCCGGCCAAGCCATCGGCGAACCGGTGGCCCGGGGAGGACCCTTCGTCATGAACACCCCCGCCGAGATCCAGCAGGCGTTCTTGGACTTCCGGATGGGCCGGTTCGGCTAACCACCATTAGAATTACGAGTTCATCATTAAAAATTAATGTCAGTTGATTCCGAGCTTTTCAGCCTGCGCCAATATCTCCTTGCGCCTGTCGTCATCCAGTTTCATCTCCATGCGGACCCGGGGCAACCCAGGGCCGTAGGAGTCCACTTGGGTCGCGAAGGTCCTGAACCCCTGGGTCTTGAGGCTCTCCTCGCCCGTGGGGTTCGTGTCCAAGGTCACCCGGGTCAACCCCTCCAACCCGCAAAGGAACGCCAGCCGATGGACGCGCAGGGCCTCCGCGATCCCCTGGCCGTGCATCTGGGGGGACACCACCCCCCAACAGAGGGCCGCTTCCCCCGCGACGCGGAGCATGGCGCCGCCGAAGGCCACGACTTCCCCGCTCTTGGAGGTAAAGACCGCGCCATAACCCGAATGGGGAAGGGTGGTGATGAACCGGAGGAATTCCCTCTTCTCTAGGGGAAGGGTCACCCCCGCCGCGTTGGCGTCGAAAAGCGCCAAACAGGCGTCCGTGTCCTCCTTGCGAAAGGGCCGGACCTGGAAGGGTAAGGATGCCATGGGTCAGGGTTCCCATCGGGCATTGGGCCCGCAATGCTCGCAAGAAGGGGCCGGGTCCCCGGCGCGCAGGGGACGGCTGGTGATTCGGCCCGAGTCGGCGCAGGTCACGCAGAGGTGGGGGCCGGTATAAAGGACCGGGTCCCCGGGTTTCCGGGGGGAAATATCAATATTCATTTGGTTTCGGTTCGACGCGGTCGACTCGAAGGGCGTTCCGGAAGGCAAGGTTTCCATCGAAGGGTCCTCTCAAAAAGCCTCGGGACCGGATCAGGGGTCCGAGGGCGGTCTCCTAAACGTCAAAAGATGTTCCAGCGCCCGGCTAGCATACAAAAAATACCACGGCCTGTGGGTTCCCCCTGCCCCTTGAAATGAAAAAGGCGGCCTGGAGGGCCGCCTTTTTCGCCCTTCCCTCAGGCCTTGGCCTTCACGGACTTTTTCGGGGCCGTCGATTCCTTTTCCATGCGCTGACGGGTGTAGTTGAGCAGGCCCCCCGCCAGGATGACGTCCTTTTCCCGGCCGGAAAGCCCGTGGGTCACCTGGAAGGATTTTCCCGAGGTGAGGTTCTTCACGGGGAAAGGGTGGTCGGCCTTGACCACGGTTTGGAGGTCCGGGATCTCCAGGGCGTCGCCCTGGGTCACGGCCTCGTAGTCCCCGCCGGACACGAAGGTCATGGGCAGGATGCCGAAGTTGATGAGGTTCGACCGATGGATGCGGGCGAAGCTCTTCACGATCACGCCCTTCAGCCCCAGGTACATGGGCGCGAGGGCCGCGTGTTCCCGGCTGGAACCTTGGCCGTAGTTCTCCCCGCCCACCACGAACCCGCCACCCGCCTCCTTGGCCCGCTTGGGGAAGGTGGGGTCGATCTGGAAGAACACGAACTCGCTGATGGCGGGAATGTTCGACCTTAGGGGCAGCACCTTCGACCCCGCGGGCATGATGTGGTCGGTGGTGATGTTGTCCACGACCTTCAGCAGGGTCACGCCCGTGAGCTTGTCGCCCGGCACCGTCGCCGCGGGGAGGGGCTTGATGTTCGGCCCCCGCAGGACCTCGACCTTGCTCGGGTCCTTGGCCGGGGCGATGACGCCGATGTCGTCGAGGACGAACTTGGCCGGGAGCTCGATCTTGGGCATCTTGCCCATTTCCCGGGGGTCGGTCAACTTTCCCGTCAGGGCGCAGGCCACGCAGGTCTCGGGGGAGGCCAGGTACACCTTGGCGTCCTTGGTGCCGGACCGCCCCTCGAAGTTGCGGTTGAAACTGCGCACCGACACCGCCCCCGAGGAGGGCGCCTGGCCCATGCCGATGCAGGGGCCGCAGGCGGACTCGATGATGCGGGCGCCCGAGGCGATGATGTCCGCCAGGGCCCCGTTGTTGGCGATCATCTGGAACACCTGCTTGGACCCCGGGGTGACCGTCATGGACACCGAGGGATGCACGTGCTTCCCCTTCAGCATCTTGGCCACGATCATCAGGTCGCGGTAGGACGAGTTCGTGCAGCTTCCCACGCACACCTGCTGGACCGCCACGTCCTTGAGCTTCTTGACCTCAATGACGTTGTCCGGGCTGTGGGGCTGGGCCACCAGGGGCGTCAGTTGGTTGAGGTCGATGATCACCTCCTCTTCATAAGAGGCCCCGGCGTCGGCCGCCAACGGGCGCCAATCCTTCGGGCGCCCTTGGGCCTTGAGGAACTCCCGGGTCTTCTCATCGGAAGGGAACACCGAGGTGGTGGCCCCCAGCTCGGCGCCCATGTTGGTGATGGTGGCGCGCTCCGTGAGCGACAGGCTCTTCACGCCCGGGCCCGAGTACTCGATGATCTTCCCCACCCCGCCCTTGACCGTCAGGCGCCGCAGGACTTCAAGGATGATGTCCTTGGCTGAGACCCAGGGTTGCAGTTTTCCCTTCAGTTCCACCCGGACCACCTTGGGGCAGGTCAGGAAGAACGGCCCGCCGCCCATGGCCACCGCCACGTCCAGGCCCCCGGCTCCCATGGCCAGCTGGCCCATCCCGCCGCCGGTCGGCGTGTGGGAGTCCGAGCCCACCAGCGTGGTGCCGGGCTTGCCGAAACGTTCCAGGTGCACCTGGTGGCAGATGCCGTTGCCCGGCCGGGAGAAGTAGATGCCGTGCTTGGAGGCCACGGATTGGAGGTAACGGTGGTCGTCGGCGTTCTCGAAGCCGGTCTGGAGCATGTTGTGGTCCACGTAGGACACCGACAGGTCGGTGGCGACCTTGGGCAGGCCGATGGCCTCGAACTGGAGGTAGCTCATGGTGCCCGTGGCGTCCTGGGTCAGGGTCTGGTCGATCCGGATGCCGATCTCGGTGCCGACCTCGAGTTTGCCCGAGACCAGGTGGGCCGCGAGGATCTTCTGGACGAGGTTGAGGCGCTGGGGCTGGGCCATGGGGTTCCCTCCGGGGGAATGGTTTGGGGTTTCAGGAAGCCTGGGGAAATCGAGGCGATATTATCCGGTCCCCGGGGGGGCATTGCAACCATGGGGGGACCGGAAGGCAAACGTTCACTCTATATATAAGAAATGACCCAGCTCATGAAATCCGGGCAGGACCCCGAGCCGGGAAGACGGTGCTTAGCGAAGGATCAGGATGGGGGAAAGTTTCGATGAAAGGGTGTTTCCCGATCCTTGGACCTCCGCCCGGTAGAAATACAGGCCGTTGGAGAGGGGGGTCCCCGTGAGATCCCGACCGTTCCAGGAGTAACTGTTTCCGCCCTCCTTCACGCCGGAAAGGTCCGCTTCCCAAACTTTCAACCCCGAGGCGGTGAAGACCTTGAGACGGACTTGGGCCGTGGGGTCCTCGGATCCGACGGGGGCGATTCCCAGCGCCGAGATCGCGACTGCCTGACCGGTAACGTTGTAATAGAGGTTCGTGGCGCCCGTCCGGCTGGGGTTGGGGTAAGCGAGGGCTTGGACCACCGCGGGGGCGTTCATGGCGACGAGCGGCAAAGGTCCCCCCGGCGCGGGGGTCTCTGTGGGGGTGTCCATGGGTGGGGGCGTCAGGGTATCGCTGAATGAAATGGTGGCCGAGGGGGTCGGGGAATCAGTGAAGGTGGGGGTGAAAGTAACCGTCAAAGTATTGGACGGAGTCTCAGTCATCGTCCAAGTCGAGGTTGCGGACCGCGTGGAACTCGGGGTCGCCGTCGAGGTGAAGGAGCAGGTCGCCGTGGCGGTCGATGTCAGGGTGAATGTCCGGGTGGGTGTCTCGGAGGGTGTCGTTGTACGCGTTAACGTCGGGGTCCCTGTAATCGAGTAGGATTCGGTCACCGTCAAAGAAAAGGTCGGCGTCGCTGAAATCACAGGGGTCGCGGACAGGGTCGGCGTGGGTGTCCGCGTCCAAATGGGGGTGCAGGTGACGGTCGGGGTGGTCCAGGACCCGACCGGGGTCGGGCTGGAGGTCGGGGTCGGGCCGCAATTCGGGTCGAAGACGACGATCCTGCCGAGCAATCCATCCAAGTTGAAGTGGTAACTGCTCAGGACAATCCTTCCTCCAGGGTCAAAAATCAAACTAGGCTGGTGGGTCACGGGGTAGGTATTAAGGATGGGCGAGGAGAAAGCCCAGTCCAGGATTCCGGTGGGCCCAAACCGCAAAACCCCATCCATACCCTGCCCGAACATGCAAGAAGCGTAGAGGTCACCGTCGGGACCAAGCGTGATCCGGCCGGGGTTTTCCCCTAAACCACTGGTGTATTGATTCTGCCAAAGTTGATTGCCCATACCATCGAACTTCAATATTCCGAATGTCCCGGTCAAGGTAAGCCCATCCACATAAATCGCCCCTGAACCATCCACCGACAAGCCGCGCGGTTGCGGAATCACCGTGGGACCCGTTGGGTCCTTCGACCAGATCACATTACCGTCAACATCACACCGTAACACCCGCAAATAAGGACTGTTGAAATGGCGACCGACCCAATATACCCCACCTGGGCCGATCGTCACGCGGACGCCTTCTTCCGTGCCCAATCCCGGCTCGAGGTCGTATTCACGCGACCAAAGGATGTTTCCACCCGGGCCTACCTTGAGGAGGAGTGAATAGTTGTCGTTGGATAAAGGACCCGTCCGGGAACCGACGATATAGGCGTTGCCGGCGGGGTCCAAGGCGATGTCATTGGCTTTGTAGGAAGCACCCGCCAACGTTGCGGGGTAGCTAAGATTCCACATCGCAGTTCCTGTCGGGTCCAGTCGGACCAGGTTGATGGTCGCGCCGAACACCCCTTCGGAACCCACCCCTCGCACGGATCCCGCCGAGTCGACGGCCAGGGCCGAAGGAAACGCCTGGTTGTAATGGGGCACGGAATCATTGAGGTATTCCCATAGGATCTTGTAATCGAGGTCGAACTTCAAGACCCGGAAAACCCCCGACAAATTCCGGCCAACCGAGTAGACGGCCCCGGTCCCATCGGCCGTCAGCTGATCCGTCAGCGTGCCCTCATCCCCATAGACGACGTTTCGATAAAGGCACAGGTCCGGGCGTACTGTCGGCAATGGAGTAGGCGTTTCGGTGCCGAGTGGCATGGGCGTGGGAGTGCCATTATTGACCACGGTCAAGAATGTGCCGGTCATCGGCAGGTAATACCCCCATGAGTTGAAGCCGCCGTATGAAATCAAGCTCGTCTGCACCGAACCCTCGGCGTACTCCGATAGGACGTACCTCACTTCA
Source organism: uncultured bacterium (assembly GCA_964392085.1). Lineage (GTDB taxonomy): Bacteria > Oederibacteriota > Muellerivitia > Muellerivitales > Muellerivitaceae > CAYMOV01. The sequence goes on along the minus strand of CAYMOV010000006.1, from coordinate 44,627 downwards.
TAAATGGTGTTTGTATACCCGTGAATTCCCGGGAGCAAGAAGCCGGAGGGGTCATAGGGGATCGTGGAAACCAGGCCGACTTCATTCCACAATTGCGCCTGTTGAATTTCGGTCCGAAGGTTACCCGTGACCACCGTGGAGAAGCCGATCGACGTCTCGGAGTTCGAGCAGCCCCCATGGCTCGCGAAAATGAAGCCCACCACGGTCGTCCCGGCGGCCACGGGGTTCGCCGGAAGCGGCCCTAGGCCCAGCAGGCTTTTATCGCAGCCCGTACGGGTAGGTGTAACCGTCATCGTCCGGGTGGAAGTCGCCGTCGCGCTGGGGGTCCAGGTCTGGGTGAACGTCGGGGTCGGCGTCGGGGTAAAGGTCTCGTTCCGCCAGGTATCCGTCGGGGAGGGAGCCGGGGTCTCCGGGGACGTCGTATCGGTCCACGTGGGGGTTTCTGTCTGGGCGAGAACCGGACTATGCGCCAATCCAAGGACCAGGAGGCCCACCGCGAGGGATTTCCAACAGGTTTTAAGGTCGGTCATCATGGGAGCGGCTCCTATATCCACGCCTTCTAGAGCGATAAAAACCCATTTATTGCAATCCAGGGTCCTTCTGAACCCCGTTATTTGAAGCCCATTTGGGGAGAAACCAAGGGTCATCGGGAAATTGGTTTGAAGCAGATATGGGTTTTCATCCCATGACAACTACCTCAACACCACCAGCTTACCGACATCCCGTAAACCGGCCGAATCGACCCGGACCAAATAGAGCCCGTTGGCCAATGGACGACCCCACCGATCCTTCAACTCCAGATCTAAAAAGGCCGCTCCCGCCGGAACGGACTTCAATTCCACGCTCTTGAGGACCCGGTCGGCCACGGTCACGAGGGTAATTCGGTCGGGCCCGTAACCGTGCCGGGCGTTCCACCAAACCCTCACCGTTTCGCCACTCCGTACCGGGTTGGGTTGGCAAACCACGGGCCGCCCGGGGTAAACCGGGGTCGGACTCGCCGTGCCCGAACCCGTCGGAGTGGGGGTCCAAGTAACCGTCCAAGTGAAGGTGGGCGTCGAAGTCGGCGTGAAGGTGCGGGTCCAAGTGTGGCTGGGGGTCGGCGTGGAAGTCCAGCTGGGCGTCTGGGTGAAGGTCCAACTCGGAGTGTGGGTGTGGGTGAACGTCGGGGTCGACGTCGACGTGAAAGAAACCGTCGGTGTGGGGGAAAGCGTGAAGGTGAGGCTCGGGGTGAAGGTCGCCGTATCGATGGGTAGCGATGTTGGAACGGGGGAGGGAGTCCAGGGCATCGTCGAAGTCGGGGTCAGGAGCGGACAGGAATCAAAAATCGCCACCCGCTTGGACCTCGAGGCGACATAGATCCTTCCCGTTTCATCCAAGGCGATCCCGACCCCATTGACCAACTCGGACGCCGAACAACTACCCGCCAAATTCCAGGAGGAATCGTACAGGTAATACCTTGAATTGGCCGTCACATAGAAATAAGCGCCATTCCGGGTGATTCCCTGAGGCGCCGGAACGGTCGCCACCACGGTCGGCGTCCCATAACCCGGCCCCGGGGCGCCCTCAAAGGCCACAATCCGGTTGCTCCCTGAATCTGCGACGTAAAGGTCGTTCGGGTCCTTCCACATCCCGGTGGGATTGTTCAAACCCTGGACCGTCGCGATGGGTGTCGGCGTGACCGAGCCGTTGTAAAGGGTCAAACCAGGTCCGTCGGAGGAGACATAGAGGTTGCCGGACGGATCCACGTGGAGGTCCCGCAGCCCGCCGACCCCCGGCATCCCCCCCGTCACCGACCAGGTCGTGGGGTCGTAACGGCGGACCTGGCCCGTTCCCCTCAACGCCAGGTAAACCGCCGGGGAAGCCCCCGGTCCGATGGCCACCCCGGTCGCGCCGGTGAATCCCGAGAGGATCGTCACGGCCGTCCCATCGTACTGGCGGACATAGAGGAAGTTTCCGGATGGGTCCGCCGCGTAGACTTGTTGGCGCGCCCGATCCACCGCGACTCCCCACATGTCATAGTTCGGGATTGAATCCCACGCGGTCCCGGTCTTGGCGGCACAGCACGTGAGCGTGTTGACGGGCGTCGGCGTGTCAGTTGGGGAACCCACCGTCGGGCTCTCGGTAAAGGTCCAACTCGAAGTCGGGGTCCCGGTGTTCGTCCACGTGGCGATGGCGGTCGGAGTCCTGGAAAACGTCGGGGTGGGGGACCAACTCGAGGCGGGGATCGGGGTCGGAGTTCGGGTCACCGTATAGGTCGGAAGGACCGTTCCGGCGGCCGTCGGGGTCGCCAGCGGGGTTTCAAAGGGGCGGAGGTAAACCAGGATTCGAGACCGGTTCAAATCGGTCACGTACAGGTTGTCCTGGTCGTCCATCGTCCCGCCGTAATAGGTCGAACCAAAGTCGTTGGTATGGGTCAGGGGCCATTGGTTCAAGAGCGGACTCTCGGCGGGATGGGCGAACACCAAAGGAAAGGGCGATCCGATGTACATGGTCCCTAAGATCATGGTGGAGTCGTCCTGGGTGAAGGCGGGTTCCCAAGGCCCGCAGGGGCTTAGGTCGGGGTCTGGCGGGGTCTGGCACTGCAAATACCCCGAGGTGAAGTCATTGTTGCGCCCGTACACCGCGGAGGCCGAGATGCCGGGAACTCCCCCGCCGAAGCGGGGGGTGTTGCCGTTGTTCTGGATATCCCCCGCGTTAAACCTGAGGAGCCTTTGGTTGCCTGCGAACTCCAGGGCGAAATCGGAGACGTACAGGTTTCCGTGGTGGTCGAGGGTCACCTGCCCCGGGTCGCAAAACGACTTGGCGGTGGGGGGGGGATAGGTGCCTGTGACTTGGTTGCAAAAGGTGGCCGAGGCGTTGGCCTGGCCCAGGATGATGTCGACTTGGGGCATGGATAGGGGATGTCGGATCCGAAGGACCCGGTTGTTTTCCTTGTCGGCCACCCAAACGAAGTCCCGAGTTCCGTCCCGATCGGGGGCCAACCCCGCCAGGTAGCCCCCCAAGGAAACCGACCCGGCGCCCCCGACCAGCGGCAAAACCCTCGGCAGGGAAGCCTCCGGTGTGGCGAAAGTCGTCAAGGGCAGGCGATAGGCCTCCAGGATGGACCCGGTGTCGTTTTGGCGGACGGCCCAAAGCCGTTGGGGTGTGGTGTGGTCCTCACGGATTCGACCCATGGCGTAATTGTGGCCATAAATGGAATAAGGTTTGCCGACGAAGAAGACATTGGCGGGGTCCACCCCCGCGAAACCGTCGGCAGGCTGGCCGTTCGTGAGGCCCGTCGGGCCCGAGGGCATGTTCCAGTACATTAAGCGATAGGTATCGGCCACGATGAGTTGGCCCGCCGCCGCCGCCACCCCGATGCCCTGGTGCAAACCCACCGATCCGACGTCGTTCAACATGCCGTACTGCCGCGCCTTGAAGACCCCGACATCGGCCGAATGGGCCGTGATGACGGGGCCGGGAGGCGGCGTGGGCGCCACCGTCGGGATGGGCGCGGGGAATCGCCAGACATCGCAGGGCCCCCCCAATCCCACGTAAAAATTGCCGGATCGGTCCACGCCCACGCCCCCCATGGGCGAATAAGCCCGGTAGGAAGCCTGCGTCGCGCCGTCCTGGTATGAAAAATCCGGTCCATCCCCCTTGTTGGCGTTGGTCAGGGCCCCAATGGTCACGGGCCGGTCGGTCAATAGGGTTTTCCGGACCGTGGCGGTTACGTTGTTGGTTCCCAGGGTGATGTCGAACAACAGCATCTGGTCCGTGCAGTAGTCACTCACCCAAAGTCCCCCGTCCGGGTCGAATTCCAGACCCATCGGCAGTGAAAGGTACTGGTGGATCGCGCCTAAAGCCGACTGACCTGACACGATCGGGGCCTTAAAGACCAAGACCCGGCCCTTCTGTCCCGCGGGACCGCAATCGGTCACATAAAAATCGGTGACATAGACGTTCCCGGACGGGTCCACCCGCACCGCGGATGGACAGCTCATGCGGGTGAGGTCGTTCGTGTTGGAGGCCGCGGCGTTGCTGTTGAAATTCGGTTGGCCCAGCACCAAGTCCGCGGTTGTTTGGGGGACACCCCCGACCCCCACGGGAAACCGCAGGACCCGGTTGTTCCCCATGTCGGCCACCCAGAGGTTTCCCGCGGAATCGATGCCCGTCCCCCCGACGTTGGCCGTGGTGTTGCCCACGAAACACAGGCTGGAGGCGGACGGCCCCCCTCCGCCGTTGCAATCCCGGTTATTAAAGGAGGGTTGGCCCCAGACGAAATCCGCGGGTTGGGCGTAACGGACCGGGGCGTTGTAACGGAGGACCCGGTTGTTCCAGAAATCAGGGACGTAAAGGTTTCCCTGGGGGTCCACCGACATATTGGCGCCCGATCCGCCTTCCCGGGGGGATCCGTGGAACTCCGGGAGGCCGCAAAGCGTGTCGGCCCCCGGCGTGGAAAGGGAGGGGTAGTTCTGGTAGTTGCTGTCCCGGTTACAGCCTGAATGGGTGAAGTCTTGTTGGCCCAGGATGATGTCCGGCGCCCAGGCGGGCGCCGAGGTGATCGTGGCGTTCGGGGAGAAGGCGCTGATGTCGCTGAAGCCCAACACCCGGCTGTTGCCGGCGTCGTAAACGTACAACCGTTGGGGCGTGGAAACCCGGTCGACCAGCACCCCGCCTTGGTTGAAGATGCGTTTCGCGGTGACGTCGAAGGGCGCGAGCGAGCTGAAATCGGGTTGTCCCAGGATGAGGTCGGCCCAGAGGTCGCCGGGGAGGCCCCGAACGGGCGCCGCCAGGGGGAGTTGGGGCTGGCACAGGCCGGAGAAAAGGCCGAACATCGCCGCGAGTGATAATTTCCGGATGATTCTCATAGCCCTTCCTAGATCAAAACCCTTCAATGCGATAACTATACCTCTTAAATTACGTTATATGGGCCAGACCTAGCGGGCTCCCCACGCCGAAGGCCGCGGGGAAATCCACGCGGCCTTTGAGGTCGGTTCTTGGTTGATCCACCGAAAACCTTTAACGTCGGATCATCAGTCTCGTGGACTTTCGGGTCAGTTCATGCCCATCCATCACCTGCCAATCGACCACGTAGAAGCCGCTCGAGAGGGCCGCTCCAGCCCGAGTACGGACATCCCAGGGATCCTCCCACCCCCCCGCCTGGGCCATGTCGATGACCTGATAGACCGGTTCCCCCACTAGATTGAGGACCGTCACCTGTATCCGACAGGGCCTCGCGAGGTCGAGATGGAACTTCACCGGGGTCTTTCCGTCCGTCACGTTCGGCCAAGTCTGGGCCAGCTGGATGGCAGGCCCCCCGACGGTCGCCGTTATTGTCGGCGTGAGGGTGGGGGTTTCCGTCGGGGACAGGGTCATTGTGGGTGTTGAAGTCATCGTCTTGTCATTTTCCCTGTTGAGCGCACGGAGGGCCGTGGCCCTTTCTCCGGTTGGTGTCATGGTCGAGGTCGGTTGGGCCGTCCGGTACACGCAGAGGCTCCACATCATGGCCATATGCGCGTACTGCTGGTCCGTTAACACGACGACCATGGTGTTCGTGCCCGTTTGGAGGTTGACCGGGTCGATTTCCTGGGTCGTACACCCATTCACGAATACCTGCCCTTGGGGGGGCGGGCCCGCGACGGGCGGTTGGCCCCAAGCGGTGATGGCCGGACCGTGCCCGTTAAATGAGAACGAAATCGCGTCGTCCGCCATATAACTCAAGTAAATGCGCCCACCCGCCACTTGCTCCGCCGTCAGCGGGAAGGTGACGGTATAAGGTTGTGAATAGGGTTCCTCTGTCGAGGGAGAGGAGCCGTCCGCGTTAGGACCCACCCATTTAGCGTATCCGCAAGGTTGTTGTCCCCAAAAATCCGGTCCGACCAAAACCGCGCCCGAGTTATCTCCCTCCCCACCGCTGTTAAGGCACATCTCCACAAGGGTGGGGGTCGAGGTCACGGTCGGCGTGTAGGTCCCGGTCCAAGTCGATGTGTTCGTCGGGCTCCAAGTGTCGGTAAAGGTAAAGGAATCTGTCGGCGTGGCCGTCGGCGGCGTCGTGTACGTGTACGTCGGCGTGTACGTGTTGG
>CAYMOV010000006.1:0-38462 GCA_964392085.1 uncultured bacterium | reverse complement strand
TTGATACAGGTTTCCACCAGCGTCGGCGTAGACGTCGGCTGCGGCGTGTACGTGTACGTCGGGCTCCAAGTGGGCGTCTGGGTGGGCGTGAAAGTCTTGGTCGGTGTTTGGGTAATGGACGGAGTCGAGGTTTTAGTGGGCGTTCGAGTGGTTGTGGGGGTATTGGTCTTGGTAGGTGTCCGTGTGATCGTCGGGGTCAAGGTTTTGGTCGGTGTCCGGGTAATGGTCGGGGTATTGGTTTTCGTCGGCGTCCATGTCGCCGTTGGGGTGTTCGTTTTGGAAGGTGTCCTCGTGGGTGTCAAGGTCTTTGTTGAGGTTCGGGTCCAAGTGGGGGTGAGGGTCTTCGTGGGCGTACGCGTCACGGTCAAAGTCCTTGTCGGCGTCCGCGTAATCGTTGGGGTCAATGTTTTGGTCGGTGTCCGGGTCACCGTCGGGGTCAATGACTTGGTCGGTGTCCAGGAAGGTGACGGAGTTAATGTTTTGGTGGACGTCCAAGTCGGAGTCAGGGTCTTGGAAGGGGTCCAACTAAAGGTTGGGGTAAGGGTTCTGGTTTGGGTATTTGTCGGGGGAATCGAAGTGAGGGTCGGGTCCGCGGTATGGGTGGGGGTCGGGGTTCCCGGCGTCAGGATGATCGTTGGATTGACCAAGAGACAGGTGTCATAGATTGATACACGCGCTGAACGGGATGCCACGTAAAGGCGTCCCGTTTCGTCCACGGAAAGGTCAATCGCGTTGGCGAGATCTGAGGCCGAACACCCCCCCAAACGCGTCCAATCGGTCCAGTAAACGTCATAACCGTTCGCGTCGGTCACGTAAAACCCGTTGCCATTCGACCAGATGCCCTCCGGGTAAGCCACATTGGCCACCACCGAGAGGGCCCCAAAACCCGCGCTGGGCGACCCGGGAAACTTCACAACCCGTTGGTTGTTGGTGTCCGCAACATAGAGTCCATCGGGCGCTTTGTACATGCCGGTGGGGGTGTCGAGGCCCGTCAAGGTGGCGATCAGGCCGGGGGTCGGCAGGCTGTTATAAACGTAGATCGACGCGCCGTCACAGGACACATAGATATTGCCCGCGGAATCGACATGAACGTCCCTCAGGCCGCCCGGCGCCGGGAAGCTTCCGGTCAAAGTCCAAGTATCCGGGTTGTACCGCTGGACCACTCCCGCACCCCGAAGGGCCACATACAAGTCCGGGAGAGAACCGGCGCCAAGCGCCAATCCAACGGCGCCATTCATGCCCGTTAAGACCGTAACGGCGGTCCCGTCGTAGTTGTGGACATAGAGGAAGTTGCCGGAGGGATCCGAGGAATAAACCTTATGACGGACGCGGTCAACAACGACGCCCCAAGCGTCGTAGACGGGCATGGCGTCCCAAACAGTGCCTTTCTTGGAAGTACAGCAGGCCAAGGTGGAGACCGCCGTGAAAGTATTCGTGGGCGATCCGACAGTCGGGCTCGGGGTATAGGTCCAGGACGGGGTGTAGGTCCAAGTATTCGCGGGAGTGGGGGTCCAGCTGGACGAAGGGATGGGAAGCGGTGTGTTGGTGTAGGTATAGGTCGGGATCACGGTACCCGAAGCGGTCGGAGTGGCCAAAGGCGTGGCGAACGGGTTGAAATAGACCAGTACCCTTGAACGATTGAGGTCCGTGACATAAAGGTTGTTCTGTTGGTCGAAGGTCCCGCCGTAGTACGTGGACCCGAAGTCATTGGTGTGGGTCAGGGGCCATTGGTTCAGCAGGGGGTTCTCAGCCGGATGCGAAAACACCAAGGGGAATTGGGAACCAATGTACATGGTCCCCAAGACCATCGTGGAATCGTCCTGGGTGAAGGCGGGTTCCCAAGGCCCGCAGGGGCTAAGGTTGGTGTCGGGTGGGGTCTGGCACTGCATGTACCCCGAGGTGAAATCCCCATTGCGGCCATAAACCGCGGCCGCCGTAATGCCGGGTGTTCCGCCCCCATAGATGGGGGTGTTGCCGTAATTCTGGATATCCCCGGCGTTGTACCTCAACAACCGTTGGTTTCCGCGGAATTCAAGGACGAAATCGGAGACATAGAGGTTGCCGTGGTGGTCGAGGGTCACTTGTCCTGGGTTGCAGAACGTCTTGGCGGTGGGGGGGGGATAATCCCCTGGGGCCTGGTTGCACAGGACCGAAGTGGCGTCCGGCTGTCCCAGGATGATGTCCACCCGCGGGTTGGTGAGCGGGTTTCGGATTCGAATGACACGGTTGTTTTCATCATCGGCCACCCAAAGGTAATCCCGGATCCCGTCTCGGTCCGGCGCCAGACCCGCCAGGTAGCCGCCCAACGAGACCGATCCGGACCCTCCGACCAGCTGAATCACCCTGGGCAAGGAATTATCGGGCGCGGCGAATGACGTCAAGGGAAGGCGATAAGATTCCAGGATCGACCCGGTGTCATTTTGGCGCACAGCCCAAAGGTGTTGGGGCGTGGCGTGGTCCTCGCGGATTCGTCCCATGGAATAATTGTGTCCGTAGTAGGAATAGGGCTTGCCTACATAGAAAGCGTTGACCGCATCCACACCCGCGAACCCATCGGCCGATTGCCCGTTCGAGAGGCCCGTGGGACCCGACGGCATGTTCCAATACATCAAACGGTAGGTGTCCGCGACGACGAGCTGTCCCGCGGCGGCCGCCACCCCAATCCCCTCGCGCATGCCGACCGATCCCGCGTCGTTGAGCATGCCGTATTGGCGGGGTTTGAAGACCGAGATATCCGACGAATGGGCCGTAAAGGTCGGCCCCGGGGGTGTCGTGGGCGCCACGGTGGGGATGGGCGCCGGGAAGCGCCAGACGTCACAGGGCCCCCCTAAGCCCACGAATACGTTTCCGGTCCGGTCCACCCCAACCCCGCCCATGGGTGAGTAAGCGCGGTAGGACGCCTGCGTCGCCCCATCCTGGTATTGGATATCCGGGCCATCCCCGGAGTTGGCCGATGTCACGACCCCAATGGGGTTCGGCCGGTCGGTCAAGAGCGTCTTGCGCACGGTGGCCGTGATGCCGCTTTTTCCCAAGGCGATGTCGAACAACAGCATCTGGTCCGTGCAGTAATCACTTACCCAGAGTCCGCCGTCCGGGTCGAATTCCAAGGCCATGGGCAGGGACAGGTACTGGTGGATCGCCCCAAGGGCGCTCTGTCCTGAAACGATTGGGGCTTTATAGACCAACACCCGCCCCTTTTGCCCCGCGGCGCCGCAATCGGGCACATAAAAATCGGTGACATAGACGTTTCCGGACGCGTCCACCCGGACCGCGGAGGGGGTGTACATATGGGTGAGGTCATTGGTCCCCGAGGCGGCGGTGTTGCTGTAGGGATCCGATTGCCCCAACACGAGGTCCGCCGTGGTTTGGGGGATCCCACCCACCCCCACGGGAAACCGCAGGACCCGGTTGTTTCCCATATCAGCCACCCAAAGGTTTCCCGCGGAGTCGATCGCCACTCCCGCTACGTTGGCGTTGTTGCCGCTCTCAAAACAAAGCCCCGAGGGGGAAGGCGCGCCGCCGCCGTTGCAAGACCGGCCCTGGAAGGACCCCTGGCCCCAAACATAATCCGCCGGTTGGGCGTAATGCACCGGCGCGTTATACCGGAGGACCCGGTTGTTCCAAAAGTCCGGGACGTACAGGTTTCCCTGGGAGTCCACCGCCATGTTGGCCCCCGAACCGCCCTCCCGGGGCGAGCCGGCCCCCTCCGGCATGCCGCAAAGGGTATCGGCCCCCGGCACGGCCTTGTTCGGGTAATTTTGGAAGTTACTGTCCTTGTTGCAGCCCGAGTGGTGGAAATCCTGTTGGCCCAGGATGATGTCTGGCTGCCAGTTGGGGACCGTCGCGAGTGTGGCGTTCGGGGATAGGACGGAAATATCGCTGAATCCCAATACCCGGCTGTTCCCCGCGTCGTAGACATAAAGCCGCTGGGGGGTCGATACCCGGTCGATCAGCACGCCGCCCTGGTTGAAAAGGCGTTTAGCGGTGACGTCGAAGGGAGCCAGGGAGCTGAAATCGGGTTGCCCGATGATCAGATCGGCCCAAAGGTCTCCGGGGACACCCCGGACTGGCGTCGCGTAAATGGGGAGCACCGTAAAAAGCGCGAGAAGAAAAGCCCACAAAAACACGAAGGGCACCATGATGGAGGACTTGGCGGATTTTTCATTCAGGTTCATTGAAGGCTCCCGATGATGAAGGCAATTGGATTCTTTGAAACAAAACGTTTTTTATGAAAATTTGCTCAGCAATGTATTTGTGGGGTCGATTGCGGTTTATTCCATCAAATGTGCCTAAAAATAATGAAGGATGGCATTGGAGCGATTTACCGGTAAACCAACGGTCAATCGACAACATTCAGGAAAACGGGTTGCCTTATTCCCGGATCATTGGCTCGAAATTAACGCACAAGAACAAATTTGTTCAATCTGGAAATCGACTCAGACTCCAAATCAAAAGTGAACTTGATCTGGTAGTAATAGACCCCCGCCGGAAATTTTCCAAAGTCCAGCGCGGTGGACTGGTCGCCTTGCGGCTTCGAATCCCCCACTACCAGTACCTTCTCGGCGGCCTCGTTCCAAACCGTGATCGTCGCCCTTCCCGAAGCGGCCATCAGGTAACAAACCGTCGCCCGCCCCCCCCGAACCGGGGAGGGGTAGATATAACAATGGCCCGGAACGTTGAGAGGCGGCGTCGGCATCGGGGTGATGCACCCGCCGAATTTGTGTACCCTCGTCGAACGATCCGCCACGTAGATCGCACCCGTCTCGTCCAAGGCGATGTCCTGGCCATACAACAACTCCGGGAGGTTGCATTGTCTGACAAGATTCCAATTGCCGTCGTAGACGTTGTAGCTCGAGTTGTTCGTGACGTAATAATTATTGCCGTCCCAGGCCACTCCTTGGGGCGCCGTCAGGGTGGCCACTACGGTCGGTGTGCCGTAAACAGGCCCAGGAGTCACGCCAAACCTGAGGACGCGGTTGTTCATGGTATCCATCACATAGAAGCCGTCCGAGGATCTCACCATCCCGTCAGGAACCTGCAATCCGCTGAGCGTCGCAACGGGGGTCGGCGTCGGCGACTCGTTGTAGACCAGGACATCGCCGGAATCGTAAGAAGCATAAAGATTTCCATCGGAATCCGCGTGCAGATCACGTAATGCCCCACCCACTAACATTCCACCCGTGACGGTCCAGGTATCCGGGTTGTATCGAACCACCTCTTGTACGGGCGAACGTAAGGCCACGAAAAGATCCCCCGGGGTCGGCCCGGGTTGGAGCGCCAGTCCCACCGCGCCCTGAAGGCCGGTCAATACGGTCACAGGCGTCCCATCGTATTGGTGCACATAAAGGAAGTTTCCCGTTGGGTCGGTGGAATAGACTAGGTGGCGCACCCGGTCGACCACCACACCCCAAGCGTCATAGCTGGGCATGGAATCCCAAGCGGTCCCTGTCACCACATGGCAACAAACGTTCAAGGGGGTGGGCGTGGCGGTCTGGGCATGGGATCGTTGGGGTTCCAACAGGAGCACCATCATGAGTGATAAAACCGTCCCCATGGTATTACGGCTCATGGATTCGTCCCCTTGTATTGGTCCAACCAGGTTTTCAAGTTCGCGTCACCCGGCTCCAGGGAAAGAGTCCGCTCAAAGCACAGGATCGCCTCATTCTTCCTACCCGCGCGGTAATAAACCCCACCCAACGCCCTCCAAGCGGCGTCATCCTTAGGGTTCGCCTTCACGGCGTTGATATAGGCCTGGGCGGCTTCCGCGACTTTCCCTTGTTTCTCCAGGACCTGCCCCTGGGTGAAGTATTCCGGGGCCAGGTTGAACCGGAGCATCAAGGTCTTCGCCGCGGCCTGGCTCGTGGCCGCCGAGGGAACCGGGTTTGATCCGGAAGGAGCCTCATCTTTTCCCGAATCCGTTCCGTTAATCTCCGATGGCGCGCCCGATCCATTCCCGATCCCGGAGGATGGCGGCGGAGGAGGACCCAGGGCGCCGACGGTTGAAGCGGCGGGGATCGCGGTCGATGCCGCCGAGCCCGCCGGAGTGGGCCCCGAACCCGTCAAACCCGGGCCGACCGACCTACCCGGCACTCCGGTGGTATTGGTTGACTTCAAATCCGACGCGCCGCTAGTCGAAGAGGCGGGACCCGCCCCTGGGGTCACCCTCACCTTCCCGAAGACATACCCCAGGCTGATCCGGTGCGAGTTGCCAAGGAGTCCATAGGGAAGGAATGCGTAGTCCACCCGCCACCCCCCGAAGGCCAAACCACCGCCCAGCGCCAACCCCGTAGCCCCCCCGGTCTCCGGGTTGGGGTTGGATTTCTGGTACCCCGCGCGCAGGAAAACCCGATCCCCCGCCGAATATTCCAACACGACCGCGAGGACCTTGGAGGACTTGGATTGGCACGAATAACCCAAGGCCGGAGCCAATTGTTGGTGGCTCCCGAGCGGGATATCGTAGTTCAACCCCGCCTGGAGGTTGGCGGAGGTGGGGCCCTGCCCCGAGGCTCGGCCCAGTTGGTCGCAGGCCAACCCGAGGCCGAGGCGGCCCGTGGGCCGAAACTGCGCGCCCAAATCCAACCCCCATGCGTTTGTCGCGAGGTCGGCTTCCTTGGCGAACGATCCCTGGACCCCCAGGCCGATCGACCACTTTGGATTCAGTTGGAGCCCCCATCCCCCCCTCAGGCCCCAACGCTCCGCCCCGTAAGAAGGAGCAGGGTTGCCGAGGCTGTCGCGTCCTTCGAAGGTGCCGAAACCAAGGTAGGTTCCCGCCACCGCGAAGCCCCCGGACTTCCCGGGACCACGGAAACCAAGGAGGAAGGTTTCCTGGTGGGCTTGGAGCAGCCATCGTTGGGTGTTGAGGTCAACCTGGGGGCCGGACAAGTCCGAGAGGCCCGCGGGGTTGGTGAAAAGGCAGGTCGCGTCGCCCGATACGGTGGTGAAGGCGGGACCGAACACCGAGGGCCGGGCGAAGGGATTTTGGGCATCCAAGGGGTTGGCCTGGCCGGGAAGGCTGAAGAGGGTTTCAGCCGGAAAAGCCGAAACGGCCGCCAGAAAGGGAAAAACCCATATCCAATGAGGAAGACGCTTCAAGCAGGATCCCCCTGTCCCAACCCTGCCTATAGGTCGATGGACCCAGGGCGGGATGCGACATGAACTGGGGGAATATATACCCGAATTTCAGGGGAATTGGGCGGAAGAAATCCGGTCCGGACCTCAAGGGGCCGTGATGGAAATGCGTCTTTTTTGGGTCACCGAGCCGGAAGCCACCTCCACCTCGTAAAAACCTTCCTCTAATAGACGCCCATCGGGGTAATGGCCGTCCCAATTGAAGACCCACTCCCCCGGCTTGAGGTTTCCTTGGAAGATCACCATTTTGCGGCGCCCCGCACCGTCCAGGACCAAAACAGAGACAGGCCCCTCAATGGCCTGTTGGACCAGGACCCCCAAGTTGGAATAATCCCCCGGGGCCAACGAGGAGGCCAGCTGCGGGGTCCAGCCATGGGCCGAGGCGGAACCCGGCGGGGGGAAGGACTTCGCTTGGGAGGGGACTTTAGGCGGCGCGCTTGGGGCATCCGTTGAATCCGGGTCCCCGGTCGATAGCGGCGGAAGAGCGCCGTTGGATTGCCCGGCGCCGGGCGCTTGACCCGAGGGATCCGTCCCCTTCTGGGAAGGACCCTCGCCTGTCAGGGTCACTCCGGAGGGCGGCAGGGTTCCCCTCGATCGAACCATGTAGGTGCCCAAACCCGCCATCCCCCCGAGGAAACCCAAAAGGACCACGCTCATCATCCAGGGTCCCGCCGGGATATTTTTGCCGGCGGAAGGTCCGGCCGGTGGCGGCCCACCCATGCGCGTTGGATCGGGTAGCCCATAGGAGCGATAACGCGCCTCGGCTAGGTCGCGAAGCCGGAGGGCCTCCTCGGGCGAGGACAAGAGGACATCGGCGACTGTTTTTTCCTCGGCCTCGGTCAGGTCGGCGCGGAAATATTTGGAGATCAGGTCATCCATCGGCTTCACCCTTCAGGGCCATCAAAACCAGTTTCCGCAGGGCCTCGCGGCACCGGGCCAATCGCGACATCACCGTACCGATGGGGATCTTGAGCGCGTCCGCCACCTCGGCGTAACTCTTCCCCGCCTGGTCCCGCAGGTCCAAGAGGCCGCGGCAACCCTCGCTGAGCTTGGGCCGCTCGGATTCCAGGAGGGTCAACAGCTTTTCCTTCTCGGCCGATTCCAGGGCCAAACCCGCCGGGTCGGAGGGCCTCGACCTCGCCAGGGTCTCCAGGGCCTCGTGCTCGCTGACCACCTGGCGCCTTCGGCTCCGGATCCGGTCCCAACAGAGGTACATGGAGATGCGGTTGAGCCAGTGGGTCAGTCCCGACCGGAACTCGAACTCGGGAAGCTGGCGGCGGGCCACCACGAAGGTCTCCTGGGCGATATCCTCGGCGTCGGGGTCCTGGTAGCCGAGGATATAAACACAACCCTTATAGATTCGATGGTTGTGGGCCAGGTAAAGTTCCCGAAAGGCGGTTTCGTCGCCCGCCAGGATCCTGGCCACCAGTTCCCGTTCACCCGGATGCTCCACTTAAGCGGCCTTTATGCGCCGACCTTCACCGGGTCCACATAGTTCCAGTGAGTAGGCGATGGTTATATTCCGGCCAAATGATAAGGCAATATAAGGGCGAGTTGTCCCCAAAACAAAAAGCCCTTCCATGGGTCGAAGTGGAATAGGCGGATTTTGAACGCTGTCGGGTTGGAAGGAAAGGGGAGGGGAGGGGAACTGAAACGACAGGCCGTCAGGGGCCCCCAAAAACCGAATGTAAAGTCAGGCCCCGTTTGATAAAGCCTCAGTCATACCGAACCGCTTTGACGAATTTGGTCCCACAACCGTTTTCGCCTGCGACATTGATGCAACGGGGCCCGACAATACTCTTGTGGTTGGAAAGTCGTTTTATTCCCGCCCCCAGGATGGTTTATTCAACGCCATTTCCCGTTTCCAGGCGGTTTACCCAAGATATCCCATTCCAGAAGCTGAAGTTACCTCAAAACCACCAGCTTGCCGACGTCGGACCGCCCCGCCCGTTCCACCACCACGTAATAGAGTCCGTTGGCCAGGGGCCTTCCCCATCGGTCCTTCAACTCCAGGTCGATGAAATCCCGGTCCGGAACCAGGGATCCCGCGTCGATCCGCCGGAGGACGCGGTCCGCGACCGTCACCAAGTAGATTCGATGGGGGCTTTGGGAACCCTGGGGAACCCACCAGACCCGCACCGTTCCGCCCCCCTTTACCGGGTTGGGCTGGCAGATCACGGGGCGTTCGGGCCAAACGGAAGTAGGCGTGGCGGTGGCTGAACCCTTGGGAGTGGGGGTCCAAGTGACCGTCCAAGTGAAGGTCGGCGTTGAGGTCGGCGTGAGGGTCGGGGTCCAGGTGGGGCTGGACGTTGGCGTCAAAGTCCAGCTGGGGGTTGGCGTGGACGTCCAACTTGAGGTTGGCGTCGGAGTGTAAGTCGGTGTAAACGTCATGGTGAAGGTTTCCGTCGGGGTCGGCGTAGGTGTCCCGGTCCAGCTGGGGGAAGGGGTGAAGGTATTGGAAAAAGTGGAGGTGAAGGTCGTTGTGGGAGTGGACGTCAAGGTGGACGTCGGGATGACACTGGGCGTTAAGGTCCCCGTCGGGGTCCAGGAGGATGTGGGGGTGACGGTCGGGGTTCCCGGCAGGGGCAGGATACCCGAAACTTGGATCGCCGAGACGACAGGGTTGTCCACCACCGAGTTCAGGAGGATGTTCAGGGTCCCATCGGTCACGGCGATATCGTAGCTTTTCACCACGGGCCACCGCTTCCCGTCGGAGGAGACCCCCAACGCCACGAGGTTGAACTGGTCCACCCGGGTCGTTTCCAGGGTCGTGGTGAAGGTCCTTGTCTCCCCATAGCCGTGGAAGCATTCCGAATAATACAGGACCACATGGTAGGTATCCGGTTGGGGCACGTCGAACCGGTACTCGACCGCGCTTCCATACCGGATCGGCTGCCACAGGATGTTGTCCGAGGGGGGTACGCCCTGCAAGCTGCAATTCCCGGTCACCAACATCGTACCCTGGGCCCACCCGAAGGAACCGGGTGTATAGGGCTGGTCTGCCAGCCAGGTTTTCCCGGACGAATCGGTCATCGTGGGCCCGTTCGCGTTGATCCTCGTCACGTAGACCCCCGCGGGAATCGCCGTGGGCGTGAAGGTGGGGGTGCCCGTGTGGGGGTCCGGCGTCTGGGTCCAGGTCGGCAGGGGCGTTTCAGTGCCGGGCGGGCCGAAGGGCTGGTAATAAACCATCAATTGGCTTCGGCCGTGGTCGGTGAGGTAGAGGTTGTCCCACTCGTCGAAGGTGGCGGCATAGGGGTTGCCCATGAAATCGTTGAGGAACTCATAGGGGTGGTCCCCCGTCGAGGGGTTCTGGATCACCACGGGGAAACGTCCGGTGCTTCCCACCCCGCCTTGGCCGTTTCGTCCCACCACCATCATGCTGTTGTTGCTGTTGAAGGCCGGTTCCCAGGGATGGCGGACAATGGGTTGGTTCGGGTCGCCCACGGGCCCTGAGGTGAAGGACCCCCCGGTCCCGTAGACCCCGTTCGCCGCGATGCCTGGGTTTCCCGTGCCGGGGAAACCATAGCGCATGGAGACGGGCGCCGAGCCCGGGGTCGGCAGTTGGGTCGCGTCGAAGCGCAGCATGCGGCCCGTCCCCTCGACCTCCATCCTGTTGTCCGACACGTAGAGGTTGCCCGCCGGGTCGAGGCGGACCGCCCCCGGCCGGAAGAAGCTGTAGGCCGTCGGCGGCGAACTGCAGGAATCACCGGCGTCCGGGGGCGAAGCCGTGCCCGAGGCGTTACAGCCGCCGTTCGTGCTGTTGGACTGGCCCAGGATCACGTCGATGACCGGCGTGGGGGTCCCATAGGGGTTCAACACGCGCACCACCCGGTTCCGCCCCGGGTCCGAGAGCCAGATGTACTTGCCCGCGGGGTCCACCGCGATCCCGTCCAACTGGTAGGCGATGGTCCCGTTGGTGTAGGGCATGACCAGGGACGTGCCGCCCCCGCCCGCCAGGGCGAAGGTGGGGACGATCGTGGCCACCGGTAAGGACCCGTTGTGCAGGGGCAGGTTGTACACCTCGACCCATTGGTTCAGGCTGTAGTTGTCGTTGCGGATCGCCCAAAGGTGCGCCTGGGGTCGCGCCCGGTCCTCCCGGATCCTCCCGAACAGCGGGCCGGTTTGGTTGAGGGGATCGGGCAGTCCCGCGAGGCCGGAGGGTTGGGCCCCATTCTGGTAGGGGAAGGCCCCCGGGGTCGGCGTGATGTTCCAATACATGAGCCGCGAGTTGTCGGCCACCACCAGTTGGGCCGGCGTCACGGTGGCGGTCGCGTTGGAGTGCATGACCGCCACGCCGTTGCCCCGCACCATGTCGTAGGTGCCCCGGGTATTGGCGTAGCGCCAGGTCGCGTTGGGGACGTCCTTGAACAGGTACCGGTCGGCTTGTTGGATCGTGGAGCCGTTGAAGTTCGGCACGGGGCCGGGGAAGCTGAACACCTCCTCGGTGTCCGAACTGGTCAGGTAGACGTCGCCGCAGGGGTCGATCCCCACGGAGCCCGACACGATATCCATCCCGTTCAACCCCCGGCTTAGGTTGACGCCGCTGTGGTCCGTTGGGAAGTACGACGTGGCGGGGTTGGACGTGACGGGGCCGACCTTCTGCCAGCAGTTGACGCTGGGCATCGCCGAGGGCGCGGACCTCAGGAGGACCTTGGCTTCCGTCGGGGTGACGAAGGGCGAGACGCCCCAGTTGAAGTGAAGTTGGAGCTGAAGGACCTCCTGTTGCATGGTGATCCACAACCCCACCTGGGGCGAGGTCGTCGGGTCGATTTCCATGCCGCTGGCCTCGGACAGCCCCAGGGTGACCGCGCAGGCCGCCGGGACCATTCCGGTCCCGTCCACGGCGTAGGCGGGGGTCACCGAGGGGCCCGGGGCGTTTCTCGGGTGGAACACCAGGATCCGCCCGGTCTTCTGGACGCCGTCGCAGGAGGCCGATCCAGTGACGTTCACCCAGGGGGAGTCCAGCACGTACACGTTGCCCGCGCCGTCCACCCGGACCGCCTTGGGCAGGACGATCCGCTTCAGGTAGTTGACGTCCGGGGACGGGTTCAGCGTGGTGTTGGTGGTCATGGAGTTGAAGTCGGTCTGTCCGAACACCACGTCGGCGTGGGCCGCCGGCACCCCGTTGACGCTGGGGAACCGGAGGACCCGGTGGTTCATCTGGTCGGCCACCCAAAGGTTGCCCCAGGGGTCGATCCCCACTCCGGCGGACTTATACACCGCGTCGGCGCTGGAGAAGTTCAGGGTGTCGTCCCCTGGCGTCGAGGATCCGTTCCGGTTAGGGAGCCAATGGTTAAAGTCGGCCTGGCCCCAGACGGAGGACGCCCCCTTGCCGTTGATGTAGGTCGGCCACTCGTACCGGACCACCCGGTTGTTGTAGTAATCCGGCACGTACAGGTTGCCGTACCCATCCAGGGCCATGTTGGCGGTGGTGCGTTCCTCCTCGGGGGTCCAGGAAAGCGGGTTCGATCCGCAAAGCGTTCGCGCGTCCGGGACCGGCCAATTCAGGAAACTCCCCGGGGTGGACCCTTGGAGGTTCGAGTCGCGGTTGCAACCACACCCATTAAGGCCGTCCTGGCCCAGGACGAAATCGGCTCCCGACCCGCTCCCGGCCGTGTCAATGCCCAGTTTCCCCAGGACCCGGTTGTTGCCGGCGTCCCAGACGTAAAGGATTTCGTGGTAAGGGTCCACCAACGCCCCGCTTGGGTTGAACATCGCGTGGGCGTCCACCTGCGCGGGACTCGCCCCCCCAAAGGCCGAGTTGAGGACCGTGACCCCGCCCAGGGGCACGTCCCGTTTGCCCAGGATCACATCGGCCCAAAGGTCCCCCGCCAGGCCCCGGGGTGCTCCGGGCAAGGGCGCGGGGAGGCTGGTCGGGGGGGTCGGGGACGGCGTGGACAGGGGGGTCCAGGTGAACGGGACCGAACAGGGGCTCGTGGTCGCGGTGGGGGTCGGCGACCAGGTAGGGGTCGGGTTGAAGGGAAGGGCGCCGGAAACCTGGATCGCAGAGACGACGGCGTTGTCCACGATCGAGTTCAGGACGATGTTCAGGGTCCCATCGGTCACCAGGACGTCGTAGGACTTCAACACGGGCCAACGTGAACCGTCGGCCATCACCGAGAGCGCCACCAGGTTGAAGGAGTCGACCTGGGTCCCCTCCAGGCTCGTCGTGAAGGAACGGGTCTCGCCGTAGGCGTGGAAGCACTCGACGTAATACAACACCACATGGTAGGTGTCGGCATATGGGACGTCGAAACGGTATTCCACGGTCGATCCGTACCGGATGGGCCGCCAGAGCCCGTTGTCGAGGGTCGAGACGCCCTGGGGGGTACAGTTGCCCGACACCAGGAGGGTGCCTTGCGTCCACCCGAAGGAGCCCGGCGAATACGGCTGGTCGCCCGCCCAGTCGTTCCCGTAGGAATCGGTCAAGGACCCGCCATTGGCATTGATGCGGGCCACATAGACCCCGGTCGTGGTGGCGGTCGGGGGCGAGAAAGGCGTGAAGGTCGGCGTGGGGATCGCGGCCGGGAGGGCGAAAGGAAGCCCCAGGAGGATCGCAAGCCCAAGTGCTCTTGGGGGGGGCCAGGGGTTCGCGGGCCATTTGTTTCGATTGGGAATCGGGTTGATCAAGCAAACAGTCATGAAGCGAAGTAATGAACGAAGCCGACCATTACGCTTCAACCGCAACCTATCATTTACCATTAGGAAACCCGAAATTGAATTGCCGCCTCATCTAATACCAAGTCTTTCATAGGATACCGCAAGGAAGGGAGTCATGGAATGTATGAAAACCAGCCAAAAGAAGCCGGATTTTAGAGTTGAAGAGGGGTCCCAAGGTTATCTTCACGATCGGTCAAAAGGTCCCTGTCGGAGCAGCCCCCTGATTTCTTCCGCCCTGAAAACCCGCATGAAATTTCAGGCCCTTTGCGATAAAACAACCCCCGTCATAACCCTCAAAAAGCGACGACTTTGGTCCTACATCCGTTTACGCCTGCGCACATCCACCACGGGGCCCGACTGCCGGCTTGAGGCCGGCAGCCGGGACGGAGGGCGCGCGGTTTACATGTTTCCGATCATCGCCGTGGCGAACTCGGAGCACTTCACTTCCTTCGGCCCGCTCCCTTGGAACGGGCACGACCCAAGCATGCCTGCCGGCTTGAGGCCGGCAGCCGGGACGGAGGGCGCGCGGTTTACATGTTTCCGATCATCGCCGTGGCGAACTCGGAGCACTTCACTTCCTTCGCGCCTTCCATCTGCCGGGCGAAGTCGTAAGTCACGACCTTCTGGTCGATGGTCTTGTCCAGGCCCTTGACGATGAGGTCTGCCGCTTCCTGCCAGCCGAGGTGCTCGAGCATCATGACCCCCGAGAGGATCTCGCTTCCCGGGTTGACCTTGTCCAGGTTGGCGTACTTGGGCGCCGTGCCGTGGGTGGCCTCGAAGATCGCGTGTCCCGTGAGGTAGTTGATGTTGCCTCCCGGGGCGATGCCGATGCCGCCGACCTGGGCCGCCAGGGCGTCCGACAGGTAGTCGCCGTTCAGGTTTAGGGTGGCGATGACGTCGAAGTCCTCGGGGCGGGTCAACACCTGCTGGAGGGTGATGTCGGCGATGGCGTCCTTCACCAACACCTGCCCGGCGGGCGGCTTGCCGCCGCAGTCGTCCCAGCCGATGGCCTTGCCCTGGTACTCGCGCTTCGTGAGCCCGTAGCCCCAGTCGCGGAAGGCGCCCTCGGTGTACTTCATGATGTTGCCCTTGTGCACGAAGGTCACGCTCTTGCGCTTGTGCTTGATCGCGTAGTCGAGGGCGGAGCGCACCAGGCGCTCCGTGCCTTCCTGGGACACGGTCTTGATGCCGATGCCCGAGGTCTTGGGGAAGCGGATCTTCGTGACGTTCATTTCCTTCTGGAGGAACTCGATCAGCTTCTTGGCCTCGGGGGTCCCGGACTCCCACTCGATGCCGGCGTAGATGTCCTCGGTGTTCTCCCGGAAGATCACCATGTCCACCTTCTCGGGGCGCTTCACGGGCGACGGCACGCCCTTGAAGTAACGGACCGGGCGCAGGCAGACGTACAGGTCCAGCATTTGGCGAAGGGCCACGTTGAGGGACCGGATCCCCTTGCCCACGGGGGTGGTGAGGGGGCCCTTGATGCCCACCAGGTACTCCCGGAAGGCATCGACGGTGTCGTCGGGCAGCCAGGTGTTGAACTTCTTGAAGGCCGTCTCGCCGGCGTACACCTCAAACCAGCTGATCTTTTTCTTGCCGCCGTAGGCCTTCTCCACCGCCGCGTCGAACACGCGCACCGCGGCCCGCCAGATGTCGGGGCCCGTGCCGTCGCCCTCGATGAAGGGCATGATCGGGTGGTCGGGAACCTTCAACACCCCGTTTTGGATGGTGATCTTCTCGCCGGCGGGTGGGGTCAGGTCTTTGTAGGGCACGATCAAGGCTCCTTAAGGGTATGCCCGGTGCGGAAAAGAGAACCGGGAGTGGGTTGAATGGATAGCGGAGGCAGTTTAACGGGGGGCTGGGGGAGCGTCAACGTCGAGGGGACCTTAGATGCGCACTCTGATAGGGGCTCTGCCCCTATCTACCCCGAGGCAACTTTTCAAACCGGTTTGAATCAAAGATGACAAGGCGTCGTGCGGACCTCGGATACGCACTCTAATAAGGGATCTTCCCCCAATAACCCCCGGGGCAACTCTTCAAACCGGTTTGAGTTCACGCTTGAGGATGCTGGGCCGGAATAAATAATCTGACGCGGGCCATAACGGATGGACAGGACGATTCTTAAGCGCCCGCGACCCCTTTGAAATCCTTGGGGTTCAACGAGTGTTTCTTCATCCGGCGTTGGAGCGTCTTGAGGGTCAACCCGGTCAAGGCCGCGGTTTCCCCCAGCTTGCCCCCGGACCGCGACAAGGCGTCGGCCAGGCAGGACCGCTCCACCCGTTCCAATAGTTCCTCGAGGTTCTCCACCCTCTCCTCGCCGACCGGCAGGTTCAGTTTCTCGATGACCGGGCCGTCGGCCAAGAGACAGGCGCCTTCCAGCCGCGCCTCCAGTTCCCGGACGTTACCCGGCCATTCGTAATGCAACAGTTCGCGCAGGGCCTCGGGCCCAAGCCGTTCGGCCTTGGACCCGTGGCGGTTGTGGGACGCCTCGATGAAGTGTTGGGCCAGCATGGGCAAGTCCCGCCGACGTTCGCGTAAGGGCGGCAGTTTGAGGAAACGGGCGGCGAAGAGGTCATAGAGGCCCTGCAGGAACCGCCCCTCCTGGAGGAGTGAATGAAAGTCCTCCCGAGTGGCGGCGATGACCCGACGCGCGTCCGGTCCCGGTTCCTGGGTAAGCCGCGACATCAGTTCGGCCTGGGCCCGTGCCCCGAGCTGGGTCACCTCGTCGAGGTACAGCGTGCCCCGGGCCGACTGGCGCCAGGCGCCCTGGGGGCCGAACAAGCCGTTGAAGTTCGCCTCGGGGGAGTTGGGCAGGCAGTGGAACACCGCGAAGACACCGCCCCGGGCCCCCTGCTGGTGCAGGGCCTGGGCCACGAGCTTCTTGCCGGTTCCCTTCTCACCGTAAAGGAGGATCGGGCCCGCGTCGCTGGCCCATCGGGTGATCTGCTCGAACACCAGGCTCAAGGCGAGGTCCTGGGTGAAGAGTTGGCCGACCTTTCGCTGCAGGGCCACGCCCTTCGCCAGGTGCGTCACGTCGCGGACCGTTTCCACGGCGTACTGCACCTTGCCCGCCGCGTCCTTCAGGGGAAAGGCCGAGACCTCAAACTCCCGGTCGGAGCCGTTGACGTTCAAGTGGGTGTAGGTGGTGAGGGGTTCCCCCTTCTCGAAGACCTTTCCCATGGAGCAGAAGAGGCACTTTTGCTCGAAGCCGTAGAAGGCCTTGTGGCAGGCCAGGCCCCTCAGGTCGTTCAGGGGGGCGTCCGGCATCTTGCGGGCCTTGCCGTTGGAATAGACCAAGTGGTAGTTCGTGTCGATGACCTTCACCGACTCCGGCATCTTCTCAAGGATCTCCCGGAGGAAGCGGGCCTTCTGGTAAAGCGCCGGTGGAAGGGAGCGTCGCGGCATGTCGGGTTCCTACCTTACTGACTGGGCTGATGGGCGGTTGCGTCCAAACGGCTTTCCCGCGCGGAACCCCGAGTCCACGCCGGGGCAAAGAAAAGCGGGGGCTTTGTGGGAAGCCCCCGCTCGGGTCACCCGCAGGCGTTGGGTGTTTGGGTCCAATGGGTTCGTCTTTTTCATCATCCTACTAGGCGTTAACCGCCTGGGCCAACCGCATGGCCGGGGCGGCTTTCGGCGCGGGACCGGCAGCGGGCGCGGCGACGGGCGCAGCCGTCGGTGCGACGTTCTGGAACTGGCGGTGCTTCTTCTTGAGGTCTTGGAGTTCCTTGCGGATCACCATCAAGGTGTCCAAGAGGCCTTGTTCCTCGCCGAACACCTCCACGGCGCGGTCCAGGCACTTGAGCATATCGGCCTCATCAGCGATCTCCCGCTTGAGGACCTCGCTGTAGTCCCCCGCCACCTCGACATTGAGGGGAAACATCGGGGCCACCCCGGTTTGCTCGCTGAGGGTCTTGACCAGCACCTGGTACTGCTTCTGGGCGTTGCCCAGGAGGGTCCAGATGGCCTTCACTTGGGCCTCATCCGCCGATTCGATCGAGACAGCCGCGGCCGAAAGGCGGGCAACCCGGCTCCAGCTGGTCCCGAGGACCTGATATAGGAGGGAAGCCTTCCGGAGGGTGATCTTGCTGATGTGGGTCTTGTTGTGGAGGACCTTTTCCACCTCGGCCAGTTTGTCCTGGCATTGCTCCAGAAGTTCCCGGTTCGCCCGGGCGTCCCGGGGGCTGATCCGAAGGATCCGGCCGGTTAGGTGGTTCATATCCTTACCCAAACGCTCGACGGCGTCGATGATCTGGAAGAGGGAGAAGTAGAAGCTCATGGCGGTCTCCTAAATGAGAAAATCCCCTGATCTTGGGGGTGAGTCACCCGACCCACGGAACCTTGGTGTTGAATGGCTGGCTTGTAATAAACATAGTCTTTGTACCTTGATGATGCAAATCTTTTATTTGCAATTCTTAAAATACCAATAAAAATGGCTATTTATTAAGATATTTATATATTGGCTTTAGCAAATATAGAATATAAAGGACAGAGTTGTCCTTCTTGCTGTTCGATATTTTACTATAATAACCCATCATTCTCAGGAGGCCTTCCCCATGTTGAAAGAAGGACAAACCGCTCCGCCCTTTGAACTCCCAGCCGACAACGGGGATCCCGTCAGCTTGAAGGACTTCAAGGGGCAACCAGTGGTCCTCTACTTTTATCCCCGGGACCTCACGCCGGGCTGTACCCAGGAAGCCTGTGAGTTCAGGGACCAATGGACCGCCGTGAAGAAAAAAGGCGCGGTGGTGTTGGGCGTTTCCGCGGATCCCGTGAAGAAGCACCAGGCCTTCAAGGAAAAACACAGCCTTCCCTTCCCCCTCTTGTCCGACGAGAAAAAGGAAACGCTCAAGGCATACGGCGTCTGGAAGAAAAAGAAATTCATGGGGCGGGAGTTCATGGGCATCGTCCGGTCCACCTTCCTGATCGACAAGTCCGGCAGGATCGAGAAGATCTGGTCACCGGTGAGCCTCAAGGGGCACGTGGAGGAAGTGGTGAACAGCCTTTAACAGAAGCGGATAGCCGTTGGCGGATGGCGGTTAGCTAAAGGAAAAGTCGGCAAAAGCAGTTCCGCCAACTCAGAAGATCATCAGCCGAATTGGAGGGTGCGATGGGAAGATTCAAGGTCGGTTGCGTGGTTGGCGCTTTCGTTTTAGGAATCTCAGTGAACCTGGCGGTGGCGGGAGGGATCCTGAAGGCGGGGAGCCAAGCGCCCGATTTCAAGCTCCCCGGCGACCAGGGGGCCGTCGTGTCCCTGGCCCAGTCCGAAGGTAAGACCGTGGTCCTGTATTTCTACCCCAAGGACATGACTCCCGGCTGCACGAAGGAAGCCTGCAGTTTCCGCGACCATTACCAGGACCTCCTGAAGAAGGGCGTGGTGGTGTTGGCGATTTCGGTGGACCCCTTGGCGAGCCACAAGGAGTTCCAGGCGAAATATTCCCTGCCTTTCCCCTTGTTGTCGGACAACGCTAAAAGGACCGTAAAGAAATACGGCGTTTGGCAATGGAACAAGCAGCGCAAAGCCTATGGAACGGTCCGGTCCACTTTCCTGATCGGCCCCGATGGAAGGATCCTCAAGGTTTGGTCCCCGGTAACGGTGGAGGGGCACGCAGAAGAGATATTGAAAAGCCTCTGAAATTCGCCGTTGACCGCTAGCCGTTAGCGACAGACCAAGAAAAGTTCAAACCCTATCCAAATCCCAAAGGGCGCTGAATGCGGCGGATGATTCTTGATTGACCAACGGCTAGCGGTTAACGGCCAACGGCATCTTCTGTTAAGATGATGCCATGTTGCAGCCCTACCTGAACCACCGCCCCAAGGTTTCGACCACCGCCCGGGTCCACGACCTGGCCGTGCTGATCGGCGACGTCACCCTGGGGGACCAATCCAGCGTCTGGCCCGGCGCGGTTCTCCGGGCCGATATGGACGCGATCCGGATCGGGAAACGCACCAGCATCCAGGACGGCTGCGTGATCCACACCGACCACGGTCGTCCCGCCCTCGTGGGGGATGATTGCGTGGTGGGCCACCAGGCCTGCATCCACGCCTGCACCGTTGGAAACCGGGTTTTAGTCGGCATCCACGCCACCCTCCTGACCGGCTCGGAAGTCGGGGATGAATGCGTGATCGGGGCCGGCGCCTTGGTGGGTGAAGGCAAGAGGATCCCCCCTCGGTCGCTGGTTTTGGGTGTTCCGGGAAGGGTCGTCCGTTCCTTAACCGACGAGGATGTCCATAAAATATTGGGCGGCGTCTCGGAATACCTGACCTTGATGAAGCAATTGCCGGAAAACCCCACACCCTAGCCGCGTAAAATCATGCCGGCCTAACACAAACCATTCCGGCAAGCCATTGGCCCCACCCTTCGATTTTAACCCCTGGATTCATCCGTCTCGACTGCCACGTGAAAGCAAAAGAGTTTTTCGTTTACCCCTAAAAAGCGCTTCATTTTCCATGAAAAACAGTCGCCACGACTTCAGACGATGTAGGTTTCAGCATATGGACACCCGTCGTTGTTATCTTGCCGTTCCTCGGCCGGGCTGGTGGCCTATTTTTTGACATCGGTTCCGAATGCTTCGGGAGGACCGCCCACTATCAAAACGATTTATCCAGAGTTTCCAGGCCCGAAATGGAAATCAAAGCGTGCATTTTTGAGTGTCATATCGTATGCTTCTTTTCGCGTCCATCCCGCGAGGTACACTATGCTCCACCAAGAGATCTTCCTATTCCTAAAGTCCCAAACCTGGGAATTTTACGCGGTGGAAGCCGACCACTCGGATGAGGCGCTCATGAAATGCCTCCGGGAGAAGGGCTGGGAACCGTCGGGGTTGATCTACTTGGGACGGATGGAAGGACACCTTCCCAAGAAGCCCCATTCCCTCGACGGCTACGGCCCCGGGTCCCCGCCGAACCCTCCCCAGGCCGAAGAGACCCCAGCGGGTTGGGGAAGCCTGAAACTCCACGAAGTGGTTTCCTGACCCCCGCCGGGCGTTGAACCCTTCCGGTTAAAATCCCCCGAACGCCTGGTCATATCCAGTCATTTCCAGGTAGCCCTTCCCCGTCACGTTCCGCTTGCCCCGGGTCCCCTTCAAGAACACCGGCCCCTCCCAATACAAGACCTGGGTGCTCTTCGCCGTGTCCAGTTCCTGGTCCGCCAGGGGCGCCGAGGCCTCGAAGGACAGGTCCACCGAGGGCACCGTGACCCTCCAACGGATCGGATAGGCAACCTTCGTGCGGGGGCTGGTCCAGGATTGGAGGGGTTCCATCGTGAAATCCCTCTCCCCCAGGGCCCGTTGTTTCCCGTTGGCTTCCACGAGGGTCCCGCTGGAAAAGGTCCCGACGGTGCCGTCCTTCTCCCTCATCCGGTACAGCATCAATTGGGCGCCGTCGCTGAGCGTCAAGCCCATCCAGTCCCAACCCTTCAAATCCTTCGGCAGGTCCCCCGTGAAGAACTCATGGTCCATCCAGGAGATGCCGTTGACCTTCCGGGGGACTTGGTTAATGGTGAGCGTCCCCACGGCGGCCATGCGGGTGAGCGAATAATACTCGGAGGCCTGACCCTCGCCCTTGGGACTGTATCCCCGTTGGCCGTGGAGGACGGGCGCGACCCCGGAGGCCACCTTCAGGTCCAACTGGTACTTGTCGTCCGAGGCCCTCAGCCTGTGGCCCGGCGGTTCGTAGGTCGCGCTCCAATCCTCGTCCCAAACCTTGAGCTTCCCCTCGGCGGCCCCGGCCAGGCCCGGCCCCGGGCGGCCGGTTTTCTCGGCGTAATCGAAAGTCTTCTGGGCCAGGTCGCTCACGGCGAAATGGGCGAAATAGATCGACGTGGGCTCGAAGGACGATCGGGTTTCCGGGGCGGTCTTCAAACCCGTCCGGAAGAAGGTCAATTGGAAACCGTAGGATTCGCCGGTCTCGTCGGTCAGGAAACCGGTGTAGTACCACCATTCGGTGCGGTAAGCCGGATGGGCACCATGGTCGTTCGGGAACTTCCAGGCGTAACCGGGCTTCGCTTTTCCGAACGTCGCCGGTGAAGAAAACACAAATCCACCACAGAGACACAGAGTCACGGAGATCAAAAACAACTTAAACAAACTGGAAAAGCCTGATCGAAAACGGGCCACAGGTGGGTTCGCGGAAAACAAAAATCCACCGCAGAGACACAGGGACACAGGGATCAGAATAGGCCTCAACCAACCGGATAAAACCGCGTGAAGGCGCGTCGCTTGGTTTCGCACGGTCATTCCTCGCTCACGGCGCGCTGGGTGGCCATCCGCGACGCCACGCGGGCGGGGTAGAAACCCGCCAAGAGGGTGGCCATGCCCACGAGCCCGAGGCTGGACACCAAAAAGCTCCAGGGCAACATCAAGCGGATGGTCCATCCGAAGGACTGCAGGTTGATCACCTTGATGAGGAGCAGCGCCAGCACTCCTCCCACCCCGGCCCCGAGGGCGCACCCCAGGGAACCCAGGAGTCCCGCTTCCCAGACCACCATGGCCTGCACCTGGAACCGCGTGGCGCCCACGTACCGCAGGATCGCGATCTCGGTGGAACGCTCAATGATCAGGGCCGTCAAGGTCGCGAGGATGCCCAAGACCGCCACCACGAGGGCGATTAATTCCATGGCCCCCGTGATGGCGAAGGTTTGGTCGAAGATCTTCAGCACCTCCCGCCTGAGCTCCCCGTTGGACCTGATGAAGAGCTGCTCGGACGACCCCAACGCCGCCATCAGGGCCTGACGGCCCGTCTCGGCGCCCACGCCGGGCTTGAGGTAGATCGCCAGGTTGTTCACCCGCGGGTCGTGGTAAAGCGAGAGGTAGGTGCCGCGGTCCATGACCAGGGTTCCCCGTTCATTGGCGTAGTCGTAATAGATCCCCGCGATCTCCAGGGGCACCTCACCCGAGGGGGTCCGGAGCGGGAAAAAATCGCCCACTTTCAGGTGGAACCGGTTGGCCAGGGGCTCGGAGGCCACGGCCGCCAAGCGGCCCGGCAGGCGCTCCAACACCAGCTTGGATTCCCGTCCGTCGGTGAACAACAACCGGCCGTACTCCGCCAGGACTTTGGAATCCCCGCTGCCCACCAGCACTTGGTCGCCTTGGTAGTCATAGTCGAAGCCACGGAAGGCGTCCACAGCCGCCACCGAATCCAACCCCTTCGCCTTCTCCACCACCTCGGGGTCCAAAAACGACTCAAACCGCGCCGAGGGCGGACCCGAGCGCACATAAAGGTCGGCTTTGAGGGTCTGTCCGATCCAAAGTTCCACCGTCGAGCGGAAACTCCCCACCATGATCCCCACGGACACCATGAGGGCCGCGCCCATCACCAGGGCCCCCACCGCCAGGCTGGACCGGTTCAGGCCCGACAGGAGGTTGCGGGAGGCCATGACGGCTTCCACGGGAAACAGCCGCTCGAACACCGGCTTGGCCGCCCGTTGGGTCACCCAAAGGAAAATCGGGGTCAGGGCCGCGGCGCCGGTCAGGAGGCAAAAGGCCGAGGCGTATCCTCCCCAGGGCAGGCCGCCTATGGCCGGCAAGCGGGCGAGAAGCGCCGCGGCGACCCAAAGCCCGGCCCCGACCCCCGCCCAAACCCAGGCCTGGCGTTGAAAACCTGCCTCGCCGGAACCGGCCCGCACCGCCAACCCCGGCGCGACGCGCGAGGCGGCCCGGGCCACCGGGACGGTGGAAAGGACGATGAGCAGGAACCCCGCCAAGGCCCAGACCCATTCGCCGGCCGAGGCCGGGATCCGGTCGCCCAGCGGCGTGGGCAGGTAGAGGTTCGAGATCGTCGTGCCGACGGCCCGGGTGACGGCCCACCCCGCGGCTTTCCCGAGATAGAGGCCGCTCAAGGTGCCGACCCCCGCCAGGATCGAGGACTCGGCCAACAACAACCGCCGGACCTGGGTCGCCGTCACCCCCAGTGTCCGCAGGGTGCCGATCTCCCGCACCCTCCTCAGCACCGCGATGGACATGGAGTTGTAGGCCAGGAAGGCGCCCACCAGCAGGGAAACCAGGGACAGGGCCGTGAGGTTCGCGCGGAAGGCCTTGAGCATCTTGTCGACTTGGTCGTTACGGGCGGCCGGCGCCTCCAGCTCGACATCGGTCGGGAGGTTTTTTCGGATCGCTTGGGCGAGGTTTTCCTGGTCCCCCTCATGGCGGGGGATCCACTCGATGCGCGTCAGGCGGCCCTCCAACCCCAATTGGTGTTGGGCCGCGGCGATATCCATGACGGCCAATTGCCCCGCGTAGGCTCCGCCGACGCCGTCCCCGGACAATAATCCCGCCACTTGGAGGGAGACCACCCGTCCGTTGGCGATGAAATCCACCCGGTCGCCGGCCTTCAGGCCGTGGGCTTGCGCGAAGGATTGGGGCAGGAACAACCGGTCGGGATGGGCCAGGTTCTCGAGAAACTCCGCACGGCCCGGGGCGCGGCCGTCGGGACCCGTCACTTGGATCGTCCGGACCTGTCGGTCCCTCATCAGGTCCACCCCGAGCAGGAGGAGCGATTCCTTCGGGGCGGCGGCCAGGGCCAGTCGGCCTTCCACTACGGGAAACATCTGGCCGAAGCCGCGGGTAGGTGCCAGGGTCGCCAGGAGGTTTTCATCGAAGTCGGAGCCGTGGGAGGTCACCGCCAGGGTGGCCCGGCCCGCCACCCGGTCGATGGAATCCCGGAAGGACTCGAGGGCGGCGTGGTTGGCCACTTGGACCGACACCACGAGGGCCACGCCCAAGGCCACGCCGACGGCGGTCAGGAACGACCTCACGGGTTCCTCGCGGAAGTTCCGCAGGACCAGGAGCCTCAGGATCTCAATCAACTCGCACCCCAGAAAAGGCGGTGGGCCTTTTCACCACCAAGGTCACCAAGTTCACGAAGAAAGAACCCACACGATTTGATTTCACACATAGCCGTCTTGGTGACCTTGGTGGCGAACATGGCTGTTGTTCCATCGTTTAAGTCGCATTTAGGCGCGGGTCCCGCCGACGGGGTAGACGCCAGTCACCTGGCCGTCCCGCAGGAGGATCACGGTGTCGCCCTGGTCCGCGGCCTCCCGGCTGTGGGTGGCCATCACCACGGTCTGGCCGTTCCGGGCCGTGAGGTCCCGGAGGAGTTTCAGCACCGCCGCGCCCGAGGCCGAGTCCAGGTTGCCGGTGGGCTCGTCGGCGAGGATGAGTTTGGGTTGGTGCACCAACGCCCGGGCGATGGCCACCCGCTGCTGTTCGCCCCCCGACAGCTCGGGGATGCGGCGTCCCTTGAGGTCCCCGAGGCCCACCCGTTCGAGCATTTCGGCGGCCCGGTGGGACGCTTCCGGGTGACGCTGGTTCGCCAGGATCAGGGGAAGTTCCACGTTCTCCTGGGCGGTGAGGGTCGGCAGGAGGTGGAAGAACTGGAAGACGAAGCCGATGGATCCCCGGCGCAAAAGGGTCAGGCGGTCGTCGTTCATGGGGGCCAGCGCCTCGCCCAACACCCGCACGTCGCCGGAGGTCGGGGGCTCCATGCCGCCCATCAGGTGCAGGAGGGTGGACTTGCCGCAACCCGAGGGGCCCATAAGTGACACGAACTGCCCCTGTTGGATGTTGAAGGTCACATTGCGGAGGGCTTCGGTCTTGCGGCCGCCCTCGCCGTAGGCCTTGGTCAGGTTTCGGACTTCAACGCAGAACGGCATAGGCCCCCTTCAGGCGATGAGGAATTAGGAATGCCGAATGAGAACATGAAGACGACTGGGTAGGGTTGTCTGAGCGACGGCTTTAATTCCCCAGTCCGCAATTCTCATTCCCCATTGTTTTTTCGTCGTCTTGGGTCGGTGATGGGGATGTAATCCAGCTCCACATCCCCTTGGACGGTCAATTGGCAAGACAGCCGCCAATTCGGCTCGGCCTGGATGGCCTTCAACGTGCCCTTTTCCCGGCCGTTCGGTTCGCTCAGGTTCTCCATCCCCCGGATCACCTCGACGAGGCAGGTGGCGCAGACCGCCCGCTCGCACTTGAACTTCACCGGCAGGTCGTGTCGGAATACCGCGTCCACCACGGTATCGCCCGGGTCCACCTCACAGGAGAGGCCCAGGGTCGGGAAGGATAGTTGGTGGGTGGGTGCTGGGTCGCTCATGGAACGGCCTCATTATAGGGGTCCTCCCCCGGAACGGAACGCCCTCCATTGAGAAACCCAGGCTCGGTGGCGTACCATGCCCCCTCGAACCACCCAGGGGAATTCAACCGTCCCCCAAGAGGAAACCCATGGCCATGCCGCGCGTCCTTCACCTGCTCGTTTTCACCTTTTGGTTCGGGGCCGTCCTTTACTTCACCTTCGTCATGGCCCCGGTGCTGTTCAAGGGCATTCCCCGGGACCAGTTCGGCTTCGTCCAAAGCAAGCTGTTCCCCTCCTATTACGTCATCGGTTACGCCTGTGGGTTCCTACTGCTGCTCTCCTATCCCCTGGTCCGCGCCGCCGGGCCCTGGACCGGGACCGACAGCCTCAAGGCGGGGGCCTTGGCCGCCATGCTGGCCTTCAGCCTCATCCAAGGCCTTTGGGCCGGCCCGAGGGTCGGCCGCCTCCGGGTCGAGCGGTTGGAGGCGGAAGCCGCGAAGGACCCGGCGAAGGTCGAGGCCTTGAAGTCCGCCTTCGGCAAGGCCCACGGCGTCTCAAGCCTGATGAACCTCTTCGTGGTGATCGGCGGGGTGGTGTACCTGGTGATGATCGCGAAGGAATGGCGGCCGTAATGACAACGGATGGCGGATAGCGGTTGGCGTTTAGCCAGGCAAATCGAAAAGAAAGACCCGCGCCCTTGAAGTTTGGTCATCAAAAACAAAAACTTCTCATGGTCATGCTGCTGATCGGCATGACCCCGGTTCTCTGCGCCGGGGAAAACTATGGGGCGCGGTTCCGGAAGCAGATGGACAAGCGGGACTATCAGAAGGCCTCCGAGATCCTTGAATCATGGGGTAAGGCGGACGCCCAAAGCCTGGACCTGTTGGCCGCCGAGGGAAACTTTCACCACGTCCAGGCCCACCTCATGGAAAAGGACGAGGATTTCGACCGGGAAGCCCGCCTGGCCGAGAAGGATTACGAGTCCTACCTGGACCGCAAACCGGACCGCCTCGACCTGTGGTTGGCAATGGGGGACCTCGACCTGGACCTCGGTGACGACGAGGCGCTCCTCCATCTCGCCCAAAGAATCACCCAACCGACCCCCCCAGGGGGCTGGGCCTGGGAACCTGGGGTCGATCCCCAGGAGGGAGTGAAAACCATCCCCGACCGCATGGAGGATTGGGGGTGGGGCCTGATCCGGGAAGAAACCGACGCCTCGGACGAGTGGGCCCGCCGGTTGGCCCTCCTCGCCGCCCGGCAATTCCCCGCCCACGCCGGGGCCTTCCGGGTGATGGGCCGCTATTGGATCGAGCGGGAAAATTGGGCCAAGGCTGAACCGGTCCTCACGGCGGCCAACGACCGTGACGACGAGGACAGCGAGACCCTCTTGGACTTGGGCCAAACCCTTTGGGAATTGGGGAAGGATAAGGAAGCCCTGGCCCGCTACGAGCGGGTCTTGGAGCTCAACAACGACCCTGACGCGGTGCGCCGCGCGAGGGAATCACTCCTAAAGATCCAAGACGACGAATAAAACCCAAACCTATGGAACCACGGGGAAAGCGGAGTACACGGAGATCATCAGCTTCAACTTTAAATCAATCCGGTCTTTAAACTCCGTGAACCCCGTGCCCTCCGTGGTAAAAAAAGCTTCAACTGTTTACCCCCATAAATCCGTCGGATAAACCTTCTTGAACACCAACTGGTGCATCCTCTCGTAGACGTAGGTCTTGTCCTCTGGGAATGTCAGCCCGTACCAGGGGTCGTTCGTCTTCAACACCCTCACGGTGGCCTTCTTTTTCGCCAGGAGATCGGACACCACCGAGGGCAGGTAGAGCTCGGCTTTGGGGTCCTTTCCCCGCTTCTTGAGGAATGCCGCCAGGGCGGTCTCCAAGGCCCCGAAGAACTTCGGCGTGAACCCCCAGAGGTTCATGGAAACCGTCTCCTTCCCCGTCAGCTTATGGCTCTTCCCCGACCCACCCTTCCCCACGAGGCCCTTTCCCTTGCGGGTGATGCCATGGTGTTCCTCGACGGTCTTGAGGAAGCCCTTTGGGGTGACCCGACAGACCCCCCGGGAAACCTCCCCGTTCGGCGACAGGGTGTTCTTGAGTTCGTAGCCCACCAGGGCGAAGTCCCACCCATCGGGATCGGCCTTCGCGAGGAACTTGCCGAGGGCCCCAAAGGCCTGGGGGCCGTAATAATCGTCGGCGTTGATGACCGCGAAGGGTCCCTTTACCGCGCCCTGGGCCACCCAGACGGCGTGGCCCGTTCCCCAGGGCTTGGTTCGTCCCTCGGGGATGGGCAGGTCCACCGGCAACATCCCCAGTTCCTGGTAGCAATACCGGACCCGGAGAGTCTTCTCCCATTTCATCCCGACGGTTTCCTTGAACTCTTCCGCCATCTCCTGCCGGAGAATGAAGACCACTTGGTCGAACCCGGCGCGCAGGGCGTTGTAGAGGGAATAGTCGAGGAGGGTGGCGCCGTTGGGCCCCACCGCCGTTACCTGTTTGAGGCCCCCAAAACGGCTCCCCATCCCGGCGGCCATGACGAGAAGCGTGGGTTTCACGAATGCCCCCTGGTTGTTTTTGGCCTGCCCCTGGAAGGGCTTTTCCGAAATCGACCATCGTCGCCCGGAAATCCCGCCCATTGTGTCATGACCCGAAACCTGGTGCTATGATGTCGTCGACCGGATCCACGCCCTGGAGGGATCTTTTGCCCGACCTCGCCACGCCCCAACCCCAAGTCAAAAAAAATCTCCTGATGATCCGTGGAGTCCTGGCCGTCGCCCTGGCGGCCTTTGTTTTCCTCCGGTTCCAAGCCCCCGATCCCCCTAAACTTTGGCTCGGGATCTACCTGGCGCTCCTGGCCCTTTCCTTCCTTCCCCTAGCCCTCGCGAAGGAGGAGCGGTGGGAGGCCGTTTATTCCCAATACGGCATTTTCGCCATGGACCTGGCCCTGATCCTCGGCGTCCTTTTCCTGACCGACCGGTTGGAAACCGAGTTCCTTCTGAGTTTTTTCCTGACCCTTTTCATCTCGGCCTTGAGCCGGTCCGTCACCAACAGCCTGTTGGTGGGGATCGCCGTGACGGGCCTCTATGCCTACCGGGTCTACTGGGTCAGTACCGCCTTCAACCCCTACGACCCGTTCCTGATCCTTTCCTGCTCCCTCCTGATCCTGGTGGCCCTGCATTCGGGGTACCTCGCCTCCCGGGCCGTGGAGGAGGAAAACGCCCTCGTGGACTTGGCCCGCCGGATGAAGAGCCTGAACGAGGAAGTGAAGGAAGGCAGCCAGGCGGCCATGGAATACGCGGCCACCCTGAAAAACGTGCTGGATACCCTTCCCTTGGGGGCCCTCGCGGTCTCGCGCGAGGGGTTGGTGGTTTTCATCAACCAAACCGCGGCGAAACTGCTGGAAATGAACCCCCGAGCCCTGCTCAATGTCTCCATTTCCAACCCCAAAATGGGCCTCTTGGGCGAGGCCATGATTAAGTCCGTTAAAGACAAGGTTTTATTGAAGAAGGAATACGTGGACCTGGATTGGAACGGCCATCCCAAGCGTTTTCGTCTCGACAGTTCCGTGGGAACGGCGACCAACGGATCCCCTTGGGGAACCCTTTTCCTGATCCAAGAAGCGACCCGTCCCACCGCCCCGGCAGATCCGGCCCAAAACTAGGATCTTTTCCGGAGGAAAATTCCCTTCTGGATTTTTCCGAAGGACCAGGCTGTGGAAAATCCCTGACGCGTGGAGTCGAATGCTTGGCCCGTTTTTTGCCTAACCGTAATAATTTTTTTGATAAGAAAAAACTTGCGGGATAACCATCTGGGCGTAAGATGAATTCAAGAAGGCCGCTGCTCCAACGGCACCTTGCGCGGGTGCCAATCATTCCTCTCGAATTCGAGAGAAGGGTCCGTCGGAAAGGGACCCACCCGGAGCCTAGCGGCCTTTTTTTATTTTTATAGCCCTTTATTTTTCCGGTTGGACGATCAACGGCGAAACGCTCGGCTGTTTTCCGCTGAAGCGCCCATCCCATGCCCCGCGGATGAACCCGGTCATTCCTTTGGGAAGGCGTCGCCCATCACGTCCTGGAGAAGTTTCTCGGCGCCTTCCTTGTTCAAACGGATGGCCGACTCCTTGATGGAAGCCGGAACCCACTTGGGGAAAGGCGTGAGGGTAAGCTTCTTCTCGCCGTTCTCCATCGCCTCCTCCCGGAGCGAATCCAGGGATCCCGCCGGGAACCAGACGGCGCACTTCACCAGGGCGGGCCATAGGCGCTTGTGGAGATAGGTGATCTTGTTGCCCGGGAGGCGGCAGGTGAGGACATCCTCGGAGGACTGAACGAAGCCGGAGAGCCTGTGGAGATGAAAGGCCTCGGAATGGTTCTTCCACTGGCCCGCGACGGGTTCCCCGGCGATCTTATCCGCGAGGTTGGGGAGCGGACCACGAGCCGAGAGGAAGACCGCCCCGTGCTTCTTGACGAATTCGAGGGCCTGCTTCTCGTTCATCCAATGTCTCGTCTGGTTTTCTTTTGGTGTTTAGTTTGGCCAACCGCTATCCGCCAACCGCCAACGGCTCTTTTCTAGTGCCACATGATCATTTTGTATCGGTCGTAACAAGCGCCGCGACGGTATCGGAGACGCTGCTGGTAACCCACCTGTTCGGTGGCGGGGGCCCGGTAGCGGTTCTCCAGGACGGTCTTGCTGTGGCGGTAGGGGCCGGTGGAATCGATGGTAAAGACGGTCTTGGCAGTTCCGAACATGGGGAAGCTCGTGGTGCGGGTGTAGATGACGGTGTCGGCCCAGGCGGACGCCTGGAGCGCTAAACCCAACGTCAACAACGCGGCGGTCCTTTTCATGGCTTCCCCTCGGGTTTCGGTGAGGCCTTATCTTCCCAGATGACCCCCGGATTCGCAACCGGCCAAACCCGGGGGGTGCAACGCTTAACCCCCAACAACTCACTCGGTTGGTGTTTTTTCCGCCTCGGGTTTCAAACCCAACTGGGCCTTGGCGAAATCCTCGGCCAGGGTCTGGCAGGTCTGCTGCATCTTGCTTTTGCGTTCGGTCAGCAATTCATGGACCACGACGATGCCATAGGGCTTGAAAAAGTCGTAGAAGGCATCCCACTCGGCGTCCTTCATCCCGCCCTTCCAATGGCCGGCCATCAACTTCCGGTAGGCGTCGGAGTTCTTCTTCTCGTTGAAGGGCCGTATGAACGCCGCGGACAGGACGAAACGCCCCAAGGGCTCCTGCACCACCATGGCGTCGAGGATATAGTCGGGGGCCTGGCCCACGGACTTGTCCACCACCACCACCCCGTCGAGCATCTCCAGCTCGCCCTTCAGGTACTTGGCGACCTCGTCTTTGAGCTTGTCGTCAGCGGTCAGCTTGAGTTGGATGACCCAATGTTTGCCCGTTTCCTGCGCCCGAACCCAGGGCACCGCCCCCAAAACCACCATCACCACGGCGAGGATCAGCTTTTTCATGTCAGTTCTCCGTTTAGCAGGTTGAAGAAAAAGTCGAACTGAAGAGACTTTTTCGTGTCGTACTCGCGAATCTCCCCCTCAAATACCGGGGGATTCACGGCGATTCGCTCGAACCACATGGCTGCTGACAGGGTGCAAAAATATTTACTCAGCACCCTGCTAGTGTCCGGCAAAAATCTCCGTTAAGGTTGGGTGGGGATGCGCGCAAAGCGCTCATAGGGGCTCTGCCCCTATGTACCCCAATGGATGTTCAGGCCTGCAGGGGTTTGCACCCCCGCAGACACCCCCCTGCCTCCGCATCCTCTAGTGACTAGCGAAAATTTCAGTAAGGGTCGGATGAGGATGCAGGACCGACTCTAAGTCTTCAAGCGTCATGCCATTTTGTACAAGGACACAGGCCTCACCGATGAGGTCCGTGGCCTCAGGGCCCACCAAATGCGCCCCCAGGATCTTTCCCGTAGGGACCGACACCACCAACTTACCCCAGCCCTGGATCTCGCCCAGGATTCGGGCCTTGGAGTTCGCGGCCCAGTTGTTCTTGATCACTTTCACCTCAAGCCCGCCGGCCTTGGCCTCAATCTCCGTCAGGCCCACCGAGGCGATCTCGGGGGAGGTGAACACCACATGGGGGATCCGGCGGTCGTCCATTATCTCGGTTTTCCCGGCCAGGGCCCCCGAAACGATCCGCGCGTGCTCGTAGGCCGTGTGGGCGTAGGGGAACTTGGTGGAAAGGTCGCCTATGGCGAAGACGCCGGGGACCGAGGTCTCGAGGGAGCCGGAGACCGCCACCCGGGGGCCGTCCATCTTCAGGCCGAGGGAAGCCAGGCCCGGCGCGTCGGCGTTGGGCATCCGGCCCACGGCCACCAACACCAGTTCCTCGTCCTTCGGGGAAACCGGGCCGCCCAATTCCACCTCGACGCCGAGTTTCCGCACGGAATTCAAGAGGACCTGGGCCGCCTCGGGATCGATGGTCGGGAGGATGGTCGTGGCCACGTCGCCCAGCCTCACCTTCACGCCCAACTGGGCGTAGAGGCAGGCGAATTCCAGCCCGATCACCCCGGCGCCCACGATGAGGATGGACTTGGGCAGGCGGGGGTTCGTGAGGATCTCATCGCTCGTCACCACGTTGCCCCCCACTGGGAGGTTCGTCAGGTGCCGGGGTCGGGACCCCTGGGCCAACACCAGGGTAGAGACCTTGTAATCTTCCCCGCCGCAGGAGACGAGGTCCGGCCCCTTCACCTCGGCCTCCCCCTGCACCACGGTGACCTGGGCGGTCTTGAGCATCGAGTCGATCCCGCGCTCCAAGACCATGAGGGTCTTGGTGGTGCGGTCCACCAGGGCCTGGAAGTTCACGCGGACGTTGTCGGCCTCGATGCCCCAGGCCTTGCCCTCCTTCGCGAGGGTGTGGAACCTCACCGCGGCGGATTGCAGGATCTTGGTGGGGATACAGCCGACATGCAGGCAAGACCCGCCGAGTTTCTTCTTCTCGAAGAGCACCACGCTTTTGCCGAGTCTGGCCAGGCGCGAGGCGGCGGTGTAACCGCCCGGCCCGCCGCCCACCACCGCCACGTCGAAGGTCTTCATGAAATCCTCAGGGGAGAAAAATCACGTCCGAAGACAGGTTGGTCATTTTAACGGCGAACAACAATCATTAACACAGGGACCAAAGGGTTCACAGGGACGGCTGATTTTGTTCCATATATACGACCCCAGCATCCCGAAAAGCACCCATGACAGCCTCTTCCAAGGCTTCCCGGGACACCGGCGGAAGGGACGCATCCTCATTCAGCCCGGCCATGGGGATGGGGGTCCCCGGCGGGGCGAGGCGGGCCCATCCCGGGTCCACGGAGAGGAGGATCACGCCCTGTTGGAGGAACACCTTCTCACGGCGGGCCTGGGCGCCCCCCGCGACCTTCTTGCCGCCGAGGAGGAGTTCCGCGTGGGCGGGCGAGGCGAAGCAATGGGGCGCGTCGAGGGCGGGATGCTTGGTTTCGGACAGCGCCACGTCGCGGCCTAAGGTCTTCAGGGCACCCGCCAGGATCGAGCTGACCTTCCGGTAGGACTCCAGGAGCGACCCGCCCACCACCGGGTCCCCGACGGGCGCGATCAGGCTATAGCAGAGGTCCCCCAAACCGTGGAGGACGGCCCGACCGCCCGTGGGGCGGGTCTCGTAGGGCCAAGCGAGCGACGCGAGGTCCAACCGCCTGGCCTCGATCTTCCCCAGGGTCAGGGTCGGCTGGTCCCAATGGTAGAACCGCAGGATCGGGGCGTCGGTCTCCCGGAAGGCTGCGAACAGTTGTTCGTCGTAGGCCATTTGGCCGACGGGAGGGGGTTGGGTGGAAGGGATCAAGCGCCAGGACATACGACATATTAACATCGCCGTTGGCCGTTAGCCGCTAGCCGTTGGCTATAAACGAACCACAGAGGCAAGGCATAAAAGAAAAGGCGGAGGACCTAAGTCCCCCGCCAGGTTTAGCTTTATCTTGAGCTAGCGGCTAACGGCTAGCGGCGTCTTTGCCTTAAAAACTATGCGAGTTCCCGCAGCCGCAGGACCCCTTCGAGTTTGGGTTCTCGATCACGAACCCGCTTCCCCGCATGTCCTCGACGTAGTCGATCTTGGCGCCGTTGAGGTAGGGCACGCTGGCGGGGTCCACGAAGACGCTCATGTCGCCTGCCTTCGAGATCTCGTCGCCGTCCCGCTTGTCGTCGAAGGAGAAACCGTAGGAGAACCCGCTGCAGCCGCCACCCTGGACGTAAACCCGGAAGCCCTTGCCCTGGAACTCGGCGTTCTGGGCGGCGAAATCCTTCACCTTCTTCACGGCATTCTCGGTCAATTCCACCATGGGGTTACGGCTCCTTCTGGGTTGGTTCCGTCTCGGCTTAAGTATGCAGGCCCCTCCCAAAGGCTTTCAAGAGGGGGTGGTCATAGAACCAGCGGCACCACTTGGCCTTCCCAGTTTTTCCCGGATAAATAAAGGAGGCCCACCGTCCTCTTGCCCCCGGTCTTCCCCTCGGGGGGCCGCCCCAGGAAGGACCCCGGGTTGTGGAAATACACCCCGTTTCCCGGACGCCCTTGCCCTTCCCGATTATGGCCAAACACCAGGCATTGGATCGGGGTCTCCTCGAATTGGGAGAGCAGGAAGGCCTTTTGTCCCTGAGGTTTGCCATAGCCGTGCATTAAACCAAGGGCCTGGTCGCCGAAGCGCAGGACCTGCCGCACGTAAGTGGAGGACCGGATGATCGCGTCCTCCGAGGGGCCGCCCACCGCCGCGACTGGCGCCAGTTCCTCCAACCGCTCAATGACTTTCAGGGAACCCACGGGCCCCGCGTGAAGGATCATGTCCACGCCTTGGAAAACCTTACGGAGTGCGGAAAGTTCGGCGGCCGAGAGGGGGCCGAGGGTGTCGGCCAGGCAGCCGAACACCATCTTGTTCTTGCGGGGAGGCAGCGACTCGGGCGCGCCCCACCACTTGCGTTCATCCATTCCGGCGCTCCAAAACCCAATTTCACCACAGGGACACAGAATCCTTTTGGATGAACCAAGGAACCCGCAAACGGTTTTACACTACGGAGAACACGGGGATCACGGAGGTTAAACCATTCGGTTTAAAATCTTAAACTGAAGTTTTCGGTCTCCGTGCCCTCCGATTTCCCCGTAGTTCAATAGTTCTGGGTTTCTTGACGCCTCTTCTTCATACCCCAATTTACCAGGGTTCTGAAACAGGGGGGTTCCCCGCTATACTACCGCCATGAAGATCGCGCTTTGCCAAATCAACACCACCGTCGGGGATTTCGACGGCAACGTGGCCAAGATCGGGGAATTCCTCGACCGGGCACGGGCGGCCCATTGCGGCCTGGCGGTCTTTCCCGAGCTCGCCCTGACCGGTTACCCGCCCCGCGACCTGCTGGAACGCCCGGGGTTCCTCAAAAAGGCCGCCCAAGCCCTCCAGGCTGTGGCCGGGAAATCCCGCGGCATCGCCGCCCTGGTGGGCACGGTGGTGCCCAACCCCGGCACCGGCAACCCCCTCTTCAACGCCGCGGTCCTGGTGATGGACGGCCGTGTCCTCGAGACCCGCCACAAGACCCTGCTCCCCAACTACGACGTCTTCGACGAGGACCGCTACTTCGAGCCTGCCCGGGAAGCCCAGGAACCCCTGTCCCTCGGGGGACTGCGGATCGGCGTGACCATCTGCGAGGACATCTGGAACCACCCGGCGGGGCTGTCCCGCAAACTGTACGACCTGGATCCGGTGGCCGACCTGGCCGCCCGCAAGTGCGACTTGGTGGTGAACCTCTCGGCCTCCCCTTTCCACCTGGCCAAGAGCGAGATGCGTGAGGAGGTGGCCCGCCAAGCCGCGCGGAAACTCCATTGTCCGGTCCTGCTTTGCAACCTCGTGGGCGGCAACGACGAGTTGGTGTTCGACGGGTCCAGCCTGGCCCTGGACGCCGAGGGCCGGCTTGGGGCCCGCGCCAAGGACTTCGAGGAGGACTTATTGGTGGTGGAGGCGCCGAACCCCAGCGCCACCGTGGCCCCCACCTCCGGCGAGACCGAGGCCCTGTACCGGGCCCTCGTGCTGGGCACCCGCGACTATGTGACGAAGTGCGGCTTCCGGCAGGTCCTGGTCGGCCTCTCGGGCGGTATCGACTCCGCCCTGGTGGCGGCCTTGGCCGCCGAGGCCCTGGGCCCGGACAACGTCTTGGGCGTGACCATGCCCTCCCCCTTTTCCTCCAAGGGTTCGGTGGACGACTCCGCGGCCCTGGCCAAGGCGCTCGGCATCCGGTTCGAGAAAATCCCCCTGACGCCCCTCTACGAGCAATCCCTCGCGAGCCTGAAGCCCTCCTTCGAGGGGAAAGCCCCCGACCTCACGGAGGAAAACCTCCAAGCCCGCCTTCGCGGCCTCCTGCTCATGGCCCTCTCGAACAAGTTCCTCCGGCTGGTCCTGTCCACCGGCAACAAGAGCGAATTGTCCATGGGCTACTGCACGCTTTACGGCGACATGTGCGGCGGTCTCGCGGTCATTTCCGACCTGCTCAAGACCCAGGTCTACGAACTGGCCCGGCACGCCAACCGGAACGGAGCCGTGATTCCCGAAGCGGTCTTCACCAAGGCGCCTTCCGCCGAACTACGGCCCGACCAGAAGGACCAGGACAGCCTGCCTCCCTACAAGACCCTGGATGGCATCCTGCGGCGCCATTTGGAGAAGAACAAGACCGCCGCCGAGATCATCTCCGAGGGTTTCGACGCGGAAACCGTCGGGTGGGTCCTCAAAACGCTGGATTTGAGCGAGTATAAGCGCCGCCAGATGGCGCCCGGCCTCAAGGTGACGCCCAAGGCCTTCGGGGTGGGTCGACGGATCCCAATCGCGCAGAAGTACCGAGAGGCATAAGCGGCGCCGTTTGCCGCTAGCCGTCGGCCGTTAGCTTCAACCAAAAAAGAAATTCAACCGCCTAGCGGAAAACTTAACCCTTAAAATAAAAAACGTAAGACTAATAAATCAAAATTCAAAACTACGGGGCTAAAAGATGGCATCGGTGGAAATCAAGAAAGAGATCACCTTCGAGGCTGCCCATTACCTCCATAACCCCCAGTGGGACCGGGCCCAAAACCTGGCTGTCTTCAAGAAATGCGCCGGGTACCGGATGGACGACCCGAAGGCCGGGGAGCTTCCCCACGGCCATTCCTACAAGGTCGGGGTGACGGTGAAGGGGCCCGTGGACCCCGAGACGGGCTTCGTGATGGATTTCCGCGCCCTCAAGGCCATCCTGAAGGTGGAAGTGCACGACCGGTTCGACCACCGGTTTTTGAACAAGGAAGTGGCCCCCTTCAAGGGCGGCAAAGTCCAGCCCACCGCCGAGAACCTGGCCGTGGTGATTTGGGGCAACCTAGTCGCGCCGCTCAAGAA
Organism: uncultured bacterium; assembly: GCA_964392085.1. Taxonomy (GTDB): domain Bacteria; phylum Oederibacteriota; class Muellerivitia; order Muellerivitales; family Muellerivitaceae; genus CAYMOV01. The sequence goes on along the minus strand of CAYMOV010000006.1, from coordinate 1,226 downwards.
GGAGAAGGTGAAGCTGGTGTCCGTGGAGATCTGGGAAACCGAGGACAGCTGCGCCGCCTATCGCGGCGGAAAATAACGGCCCAACGATTGCAACCACTGATTCACACGGATTATTCTTTTTGAGTTAAAGCCTCGTCCCATTCATCTGTGGCTCAATCATTTTGTTTCACTTTAGGGCTTGCGGGCCGCGACGGCGAAGGAATCCATCCGGTCCGGCACCTGGTCCTTCGATTCCACCACCTCAAACCCCAGGTGCTTGAGGAATTCCACCGCGTCCTCCGTCACCCAAACATGGTGGTGCACGACCCCCAAGACCGCCTGCTCCTCCAGCCGGATGTTCCCATAGTGCGGGGCCCGGCCCTGATCGATCACCAACCTCTTCCATTCCTCCAGGTGGGTCTTGTCCCCGTCCAGGGTCCCCTTCCCGAAGTCTCCCATGAGGTGGGCCAAAGGCGTGCGGGGGCGGTCCCGGTCGAAGGTTCGGTCCTTGTGGGGCAGGAAGAGGACCAGGCTTCCCCCCGGTTTAAGCACCCGCTTCCATTCCAGCAGGACCTTGAGGGGGTTGGCCGCGTGCTCCAGGGTGTGTTCGGAAAGCAGGAAGGAAAAGCTGGCGTCGGCGTAGGGGATCGCGTCGAACTTGAAGAAAGCCTTGGCCAGGGACGCTTCCCCCCCGTGGCTTTCGAACCCGTCCGAGAGGATCGTCCGGGTCACGGGCGCCAGGGTCTGGTGGCCCACCCCGATCTCCAGCCCGATCCCTTTCCCCGCGAATCGGCCGAGGAGGCCCCGGGACCAGGGACGGCGGTAGTCCTTGCGGAACTGCTTGTAGAGGGCCTTCCAACCCACGCGTTCCCGCAGGTTTCGGAAGTAGAAGGCGTACTCCGAGGTCGGGAAGGGGTAGTCGGCGGGGTTCTTCAGGTCCATGGAAGCATTCTAGCGGAAGGGATGGGTGTCTCGCCCCCAACTTGCTCTAGTTCAACTAATCCGGATTCGTCCTTCAGGCGGTGGGCATGAACCTCGCCCTTTTTCATCGAAGACACGAACTTTGGGAGAGGGCTCGTTGGGTGTGCCCACCCCTTTAAATCAACAAGCCCCCCTCTTTGGAGAGGGGGGTAAGCCGACGCTCCCACTGAAGTTAGGAGTCTATTGAGCCGGAATATTCCCGTTAGGTGGTGGGCATTACTGGACATCGAACCGGGCAGAGCCCTCCCAGGGGAAACTGCCCCCTG
>CAYMOV010000005.1:3888-74403 GCA_964392085.1 uncultured bacterium | reverse complement strand
GAGTCGTCATGCCCATCGAATTTAAAGAGGAAAGCGGCGGCAAGCTGTTCCTGATGCGCTGCGAGGGAAAGCTGGCCAAGACGGATTACGACCGGCTGGTCCCCGAGTTCGACCGCCAAACCGCGCTCAACGGCAAGTTGCGCGTCCTCATCGACATCACCGGCTTCCTCGGATGGAAGGACGGCTCGCTTTGGGACGAGATCAAGTTCGACGTCCGGCACTTCTCCGACGTCGAACGCCTCGCGGTGGTGGGGGACACCCCATGGGAGAAGTTATTGACGGCCTTCTGCCAGCCGTTCACGTTGGCGGAGGTGCGTTACTTCGCGGACGTCGACGCCGCGGAGGCGCGCCAATGGCTGTTGCAGGCGTAAAGGCCCGGCGTCCCCGGATCGGCGTCAAACACCAAGCGGAGAATCCCGATGACTGTAAATGAAAAGCCCCCCAACCCCGGGATCGTGGTCGCGGTGCGCGGAAGCGTGGTGGATGTCCGGTTCGAGGACCATTTACCCCCGATCCGGTCGCTTTTACGCGCGCGGGAGGGCAAGGTCGCCCTGGAGGTGTTGGCCCACCTCAACGCCCGGGTGGTCCGTGGGATCGCGCTGACACCCACCCAGGGCCTCTCCCGGGGAACCCCGGTGGTGGACACGGGGGGGCCGCTCCGGGTGCCGGTCGGCAAGGGGATCCTCTCCAGGATGTTCGACGTTTTCGGCGACCCCATCGACCGCCTGCCGGCGCCCCAGGAGGTCCAATGGCGGTCGGTTCACCGCGACCCACCGGCCTTGGCGCGGCGGTCCACGAAATCCGAGGTTTTCGAGACGGGCATCAAGGTGATCGATGTCTTGGTACCCCTTGAGCGGGGCGGCAAGGCGGGGTTGTTCGGCGGGGCGGGGGTGGGCAAGACGGTCCTCCTGACGGAAATGATCCACAACATGATCGGGCACCAGGAGGGCGTCAGTCTGTTCTGCGGGATCGGTGAACGGTGCCGGGAAGGGGAGGAACTCTACCGCGACATGAAGGCGGCGGGCGTCCTGCCGAACATGGTGATGGTCTTCGGCCAGATGAATGAGCCGCCGGGAAGCCGGTTCCGGGTGGGACAGGCGGCCCTCACGATGGCGGAGTATTTCCGGGATGATGAGCACCGGGATGTCCTGCTGTTGATCGACAACATCTACCGCTTCATCCAGGCCGGGATGGAAGTGTCCGGGTTGATGGGTCAGATGCCGTCGCGCCTTGGCTACCAGCCGACCCTCGGCACGGAACTGTCGCAGTTGGAGGAGAGGATCGCCAACACCGACGCGGGGGCCATCACGTCCATCCAGGCGGTGTACGTGCCGGCGGACGACCTGACCGACCCGGCGGCGGTCCACACCTTCTCGCACCTCTCGGCGTCCATCGTGCTTTCGCGGAAGCGGGCGAGCGAGGGGCTCTACCCGGCGGTGGACCTGCTGCAATCGAGCTCCAAGATGGCCACCCCGGGGATCGTCGGCGAGCGGCATTACCTCCTGGCCCAGGAGATCCGGAAGACCCTCGCCCAATATGAGGACCTCAAGGATGTCATCGCCATGTTGGGCCTGGACCAGTTGTCGCCGGCCGACCGGTTGGTGGTCGCCCGCGCCCGACGGTTGGAGCGGTTCCTCACCCAACCCTTTTTCGCCACCGAGAAGTTCAGCGGCACCCAGGGTAAACTCGTGAGCCTCCAGGATTCGCTCGACGGTTGTGAGCGGATCCTGAGGGATGAATTCAAGGATGTGCCGGAGGGCGCGCTCTACATGATCGGGGCGATCGGTGAGGCGAAGCAAAAGCCCCCCCCGGAGCCCAGTCCTGCCGGCGCGAAACCCCCACCCCGGAAGGAGGCCGAACCTGCCCCCGTCACCTCTCCTGCGTCTTAAGGTCCTTCTGCCCTTCGGGATTTTCTCGGAGGCGGAAGGCGTATCCCAAATCATCGCGGAAACCCGCGAGGGGTCCTTTGGAATCCTGCCGCACCGGCTCGACTGTGTCGCGGCGCTCGCGCCGGGGATCTTGACCTACAACACTGAAACGGGGGGCGAGGTCTTTGTGGCGGTCGATGAAGGCGTGTTGGTCAAGACCGGGGGTGAAGTCTTGGTTTCCGTGCGCAACGCCGTCGCCGGGGATGACCTCGGCCGCCTCCGCGAAACGGTGGAACGGGAGTTCGTGAAACTCGACGAGCGGGAAACGGATATCCGCTCGGTGATGGACAAAATGGAGAGCGGTTTGATCCGGCGATTGGCGGAATTACACCATGGGAAATGACGGAAACCGGGGGGATCCCCTCAGCCGGGAAGTCGGCGCGAAGGCGGACCGCAAGCTGAGGGCGCGGCGCGACGGCGGGAAGGGCGTCTGGTTCGGCTTGGGGATGATGGGGTTGGTCGGCTGGTCGGTCGTGGTTCCGACCCTGCTCGGCGCCGCGCTGGGGCTTTGGTTGGACAAGCACCATCCGGGACGCCACGCCTGGACCTTGGCCTTGATGATGGCGGGTCTCGCGATCGGCTGCTTGAACGCTTGGCATTGGGTATCCCAAGAGGACCGAGAAATGCGGGACGAACCGGGGGAGGCGAAATGAGCCGAACTTTGACCTTGTTGACGGCTTTGGGCGCCGGGATGGCGATCGGCGTGGTTTATTTTGGGTTCCTTTGGTGGACGGTCCGCCGGGGCCTTGGGTCCCCCTATCCGGCGGTTTGGTTCTCCGGCAGTGTTCTCCTTCGGATGGCCTTCGCCGTGGCGGGGTTTTACCTAGTCTCGGGGGGGCAATGGGACCGGTGCGCGGCTTGTCTCGCCGGTTTTATCGCGGCGCGGCTGGTCCTGACCCGGCTTGCTTGGGTCCAGGCAAAGCCCGTGGCGGGGCCGGCGGGGGCGAACCATGCACCTTAGCCCCGACGCGGTGGTCCTTTGGAGCCACGGGTTCGTCAAGCTCAACGCCACGATCCTGGCGACTTGGGGCTTAACGCTCGTTTTTGCCGTCGGCTCCTGGCTCATCACCCGGAAGCTCGCCGGGGGGATCCGGCGGTCCCGCTGGCAGAATTTCCTGGAAATCGTGATCACGGGAATCGAAGGCCAAATCAAAGGGGTGGGCCTGGCCGAACCCAAGAAATACCTCGGGTTCCTGGGCACCCTTTTCCTGTTCGTCGCCGGGTCGGCCCTCGCGACCGTCCTGCCCGGTTTCGAGCCGCCGACCGCCTCCCTCTCGACCACCGCGGCGCTCGCGCTCTGTGTCTTCGTGGCGGTGCCGTTCTACGGGATCCTGGAAAAGGGCGTGGGCGGTTACCTCAAATCCTATTTGAAGCCGACCTTTTTCATGCTGCCGTTCAACGTGATCGGGGAGCTGTCCCGGACGCTGGCTTTGGCGGTCCGGTTGTTCGGCAACATGATGAGCGGGGCCATGATCATCGCGATATTGCTCACGATCACGCCGTTTATCTTCCCGATCCTGATGACGGCGCTCGGGCTGCTCACCGGGATGGTGCAGGCCTATATTTTCAGCATCCTGGCCGCGGTGTACATCGCGGCGGCCACCAAGGTCCGTCAGGCCGCGCCCGTTCCGGGGGCGGTTCAAGCTAAGTCTTAAACCAGGGGAAACAAGGAGGCTTTATGGACAGCATGACGCTCATCGCGATGACCTCCATCATCATCGCGGGGATCACAACCGGGTTCGGCACGATGGGGCCCGCATTGGCCGAGGGGAAGGCGGTCGCGGCGGCGATGGCCTCGTTGGCCCAACAGCCGGACGCTTCCGCCACCCTCACCCGGACCCTCTTCGTGGGGCTGGCGATGATCGAGTCCACGGCCATCTACTGCTTTGTGGTCTCCATGATCCTTATTTTCGCCAACCCGTTCTGGAACCACGTCATCACCCAAACCGCGGGTAAGTGACCCATGCTCATCGATTGGTTCACCGTCGTCGCCCAGGCGCTCAACTTCGCCATTTTGGTATGGTTGATGAAGCGTTTCCTCTATCAACCCATCCTCCGCGCGATCGACGACCGGGAAAAGCGGGTCGCGGCCGAACTCGCGGACGCGGACTCAAAAAAGGCGGAGGCCCAAAAGGGGACCGACGAGTTCAACCGCAAGAACGCCGATTTCGACCGGGACCGCGCCGCAATCCTGGCCAAGGCGACGGAAGGGGCCCAAACCGAGCGAAAAAGGCTATTGGACCAGGCGGGTAAGGACGCCGACGCTTTGGGCGACCAACGGAAAGCGGCCCTTCGGGAGGAGGAGAAGAGCCTTCTCCAGGAAATCAGGCGACGGACAAGCCTGGAAGTGGTCGCCATCGCCCGGAAGGTCCTGGCGGACCTCGCCGGGACGGGTTTGGAGGAACGCGTCGGCGAGGTGTTCATCCGCCGCTTGCGGCAAATGGACGACCGGGCCCAAGGGACCCTAAGGGCGGCTCTCCAGTCGGGCTCCGACCCCGCGATCCTGCGGAGTTCTTTCGACCTGACCGAGGCGCAACGTGCGGCTATCCAAAAGGCCCTGAACGAGACGTTTTCCGCCGAGATCAAGGTGCGGTTTGAGACCGCACCGGACCTGGTGGCCGGAGTGGAGCTCACCGCCAAGGGGCAGAAGGTGTCGTGGAACGTCGCGGACTACCTTGGGTCCCTGGAAAAGGGCGTCGAAGACTTATTGAAGGAAAAAGCGACTCCTTCGCCCACTCCTCCACCCAAGCCAAAGCCTGATCCAATACCAGAGCCCAAGCCCGCGGTGAAAGCGGAGCCCCCTCCGGTAGCCTTGAAGCTTGAAGCGTGGAAGCCGTGAACCAGGAACCTAAGGGACTCCAGGACGCGATTGATGGGACCTTCGAGGGCCTGCGCCAGGCCCGGGAGGATTTCAGCCAAGCATTGAAGCCGGAAGAAGTGGGCACAGTCACGCGGGTGACCACGGGGATCGCCGTGGTTTCGGGCCTGCCCGGCGTGGGATTCGAGGAACTGATGGAATTTCCCGGCGGGGTGAGGGGCATCGCGTTCAATGTGGACTCCGATGAGGTCGGGGTCGTCCTGCTCGGGGAGGACGCCGTCCTTGAAGCGGGGGATGAGGTCCGCCGGACCGGCCGGGTCATGGACGTGGCGGTCGGAAAGGGGTTGCTGGGGCGCGTGATCGACCCGCTCGGCCGCCCCCTCGATGGCGGGGAGGCGCCGGCCGCTGGGCGGCGCCTTCCGATTGAGCGTCCCGCCCCGCCCATCATGGACCGCGCGCCCGTCCAGGTTCCCCTCCAAACGGGTTGGAAGGTCATCGACGCGCTCATTCCCGTGGGGCGGGGCCAACGCGAACTGATCCTCGGCGACCGCCAGACAGGCAAGACCACCCTGGCCATCGACGCCATCATCAACCAAGGGGAACAGGGGGTCCTCTGCGTGTATTGCGCCATCGGCCAGCGCGCGTCCGCCGTCGCGAAGGCCATCGCGACCCTTCGGGAAAAGGACGCCCTGCGCTATACCGTCGTCATCGTGGCCGCGGGCAATGACCCGCCGGGCCTCGCCTACATCGCCCCTTACGCCGCGACCAGCGTCGCGGAGGCCTTCATGGAGGCGGGGCGCGATGTATTGATCGTTTACGACGACCTGACCCACCACGCGCGGGCCTACCGTGAGTTGTCCCTGCTGCTGCGCCGACCGCCGGGCCGGGAGGCTTTTCCGGGGGACATCTTCTACATCCACTCGCGCCTTCTCGAACGGGCCACCCACCTCCGGGGTGAACTGGGTGGGGGCTCCCTCACCGCCTTGCCCATCATCGAGACTGAGGCCCAAGACATCTCCGCCTATATCCCGACGAACCTGATCTCCATCACCGACGGGCAGATCTACCTTTCACCGACCCTTTTCGAGTCGGGCGTGCTGCCGGCGGTCGACGTCGCGAAGTCTGTTTCGCGCGTCGGCGGCAAGGCCCAACACGCGGCCTACCGAGCGGTGGCGGGGAACCTCAAGCTCGCCTTCGCGCAATTCGAGGAATTGGAGGCCTTCTCCCGGTTCGGGGCCCGCCTGGATGAGGCCACGCGAAAGACGCTGGAACACGGGCGGCGGATCCGAGCCTGCCTCAAACAACCCGAGGCCTCCCCGGTCACGGTGGCCGCGCAGATCGCGGTCCTGTTGGCCCTTTCCGCGGACCTCTTCGACGCGGTGCCGATGGACAAGATGAAGGACGCGGAGAAGGCCTTGCGTGAAGCGGCGGAGAAGATGGAGGAGGGACTTCGCGGAAGGCTGTTGACCGCCCCGGAATTGGGCGGGGAGGACCGTGAGAAAATCCTCCAAACCGCCCGGGGAGCGCTGGCGGGCTTCAGTTCCAAACCGGATACCAAGCCGGGGGAGAAGGCCGACCCCAAGCCCGACGCCCCCAAGGAACCCCCGCCCGGCGCCGAGACGGGACCGAAGCCGGAAACGAAAGAAGGGGCGAAACCTGTAACCAAGCCGGGGGAGAAAGCCGACCCCAAACCCGACGCACCGAAGGAACCCCCGCCCTCCACCGAGCCGGGACCGAAGCCTGAAACGAAGGTTGACCCGAAACCAACGGCCGAACCGGGGTCAAAAACAGGACCCGCGGTCCAGGCGGACGCGGTTGCCGGCCCCAAGGCCCCACCATGAGCGATTCCACGGCGGTCTTGAAGCGGAAGATCCGTTCGGCCGGTGACCTTGGATCGGTCGTCCGGGCGATGAAGGCGATGGCCGCCTCCAGCATTGGGCAATACGAGAAATCGGTACGGGCGACCAAGGACTACACCCGCGGGGTGGAACTGGGGCTGGGCCTCCTCCTCCGGCAACAAGGTAGGGGCCGCAAATTTCCCGCTTGGAAGCCGAGGAAGACTGGGGCGCCGGTGCGCGCCATCGTGTTTGGTTCGGACCAGGGTCTGGTGGGATCCTTCAACGAGCGGGTATCCCGGTTCGCGGCCGGGACGTTGGCGGCCTTGAAGGGCCCACCCGAGTTGTGGGCTATCGGGGAAAGGGTTCACGCCCGCCTGACGGACGAAGGCCTGCGGCCGGTGGGTCTCCATCATGTGCCGAACTCCGTCGGGACCATCGCGCCGCTGGTCGGCCGGATCCTCGTGGAACAGGGAACGGGGAGCGACCGGGTTCCGGCCCCTGAACTCCACCTTTTCTACAACCGTCCCTCCACCGGGGCGGTTTACGAGCCCGTCCACCAGCGGCTGCTTCCCTTGGATGAAACCTGGAGGCGGGACCTGGAGGGACTTCCCTGGCCGACGAAGTCGCCGCCCGATGTCGTGGGGGACGTCTCTGGGGCTTTGCGGGCGTTCCTGCGGGAGTACCTTTTCGTTTCCCTGTTCCGGGCCTGCGCCGAGTCCCTCGCGAGCGAGAACGCGAGCCGGTTGGCCGCGATGCAACGGGCCGAAAAAAACATTGGGGACCTGTTGGTCGACCTCAACGGAAAGTTCCGACGGCAACGCCAGATGACCATCGACGAGGAACTTTTCGACGTTATATCCGGGTTTGAGGCGGTCAAGGCATAGGGCGAAAAGGATCAACAATCCAGTTCAGAAAAACGGAATGACAGGAAAAGCACGGACAACCCCAAGAATGATCATAATGGTATTCCTCCTGGTTTTAGAAATCATGATTTCAAGCTATCATTGTCCTTCCTTCACGGTTTTTTGAAAAGCCGGATGACGATAAAGTTGGACCAGCAGGATGAATTTTACGACTATTGGATCTGGGAAGGCCAGTCATGAAGGGGATCCAAAGCATGCTCTGGTAGGTCATTCCATCTTGATATCCGCCGTCAAAGGGGCATGGACAACGTAGGCTATCGAGAGCTTCAACTGGAAGTTCGGTGAAGGGTCCTGAAGCAAGAGGTCTTCATGTCGAAGGCCAGGGTGGTCGTAAACTGATGGAGTGAATTTATTATAGGGTGGGTGTATAAATTGTTAGTGAAATGGCTTTAAACTGTATTAAGGCATCAGAAAATCGAGTCACATGCGACTGAAAGTCGGATCAAGAGGTAATTGTGGCGCCTAAGAATCAAAGGAAGATGAATCTGAGGAAAGCCAAGGACGAATTATCGAAGTCGGTTTCACATATTGGAAAGGGTATTTCTGCCGGTGCTAGGGAATTGAACCCCATCCACCCTAAGACGACGATGCAGGCTTCATTATTGTTGGCGGCTGTCGTGGTGGGTATCATCGCCTATTTCTATGCGGAACTTATAACTTTGACCCAGGGCGTATTTAATAAAGGATTACAGAGCCATCCTTATTTGGCGCTTCTGCTTGGGCCGTGCCTGTTCCTTATGGCGACATGGCTGGTAGTGAAATTTGCGCCTGAAGCCAAAGGGAGCGGCATACCTCAAGTGCTTCAGGCGATTGATGGGGTGGAAAACGGAAAACGCGGTGAAATGACAGGGCCGTTGGTGTCCATTAAAACAGCCGCTTGGAAAATCATATCAAGTGTTGTCGGAATCCTGGGCGGGGCTTCTATTGGCCGGGAAGGCCCGACGGTGCAAGTGGCTTCTTCAGTTTTTGCCTTTACGGCACGGCATGCACGCCGCTATTTCGGCACTTTGGATCTTCAGTCCTACCTTATTGCGGGTGCATCAGCTGGGATTTCGGCGGCTTTTAACACCCCATTGGCGGGCATTACCTTCGCGTTAGAGGAGATCGCCGAACATTCCTTCGCCCAGTTCAAGCGAATAGTCATGTTGGCCGTCATTGTTGGTGGAATTACCGCACAAGCCATCGGAGGCAATTACCTTTACTTTGGCCACCCTGTTGTAAAGGGATCGGCATTAAGCCTGATTCCAATCGCCATACTACTCGGTCTCTTGGGCGGGATATTTGGAGGTGTTTTTTCAAAGATACTAACTCACCCTAAATACCGAATTCTTCCTTCGTCCTGGTGGGGAAAAGCCCTCGTGTGTGGAATTATTTGCGCTTTGATCAACGTTCTTACCAACGGTGACACGGCGGGATCGGGCTATGAAGTGACCCGGCGTTTTATGGATAACGCACAGGGAACCCTGCCATCCCTTTATTTCCCTGAAAAACTGCTCACCACTGCCTTTTCCTATTTGTCCGGCATGGCGGGGGGGATATTTTCCCCTTGTTTGTCCATTGGAGCCGGATTGGGTTTTACCACCGGCCAGTTATTTCAAGTGGCGGGATTAAAGGCTTGCGCATTGATTGGAATGGTGGCTTTCTTTTCAGGAGTGGTTCAGGCTCCATTGACGGCAGTCATCATTATTATGGAAATGACGGATCAAAGCATGCTTTTGATTCCCTTCATGATCGGCGCTTTCCTGGCGCAAGGGGTGGGAAAACTGATCATGCCGGTCCCTTTGTATCGTCACCTTGCTTTCCACGTAAAAAGCTCGGAGGGAAAACCCGGGACAACTAAGCCGGCTCTTGTCCGGTTGGAATCGTTAAGCCGAAGAAGAGCTGGGGATTCTTAAAATGACTGTTTTCGATATCGCGGCTGTTTTGATCGCCCTGGCGGCGGCGTTCGGCTACCTCAATTACCGGTTCTTACGGCTTCCGGCCACCACAGGCATCATGAGCATTGCCCTCTTCAGTTCTCTCTTCATGTTGGCGACCGGCTGGCTTCTACCCCAGTGGCACCTGAAGGCGGGCCTGAATACTTTCCTGGCGGGCATCGACTTCAACCGGGTTTTAATGCATGGCATGCTTTGTTTTCTTTTGTTTGCGGGGGCCCTCCACGTCAAATTCAAGGACTTGAAGGCCAACCGATGGACCATCCTCGTATTGGCGACCCTAGGTGTCCTCTTTTCAACGGCAATGGTAGGGGGACTGAGTTATGCGCTTCTCAAAGCCTCGGGAATGGAGGTCTCCCTTTTGGTTTGCATGGTATTTGGGGCGCTTATTTCACCCACTGATCCAATCGCGGTCTTGGGACTGCTAAAAGAACTAAGGGCCCCGAAGGAATTGGAGGCCACCATCGCCGGTGAATCCCTTTTCAATGATGGTGTGGGAGTCGTCGTTTTTTTCGCCCTAACCTCTTTGGCGGGAATCGGGGGGGAAGGATCTGCCCTTTCCTTATCCCCTCTCTATGTGTTTTGGTTGTTCCTGCGGGAAGTGGTTGGTGGTGTTCTCTTAGGATTAGGTTTGGGCTACATGGCGTTCAGGATGCTCAAAAGCATCAATTATCACCAGTTAGAACTTTTGATCACGTTGGCTTTGGTCATGTTTATGTACTCCCTTTCTTTCCGGTTGGGTGTATCCGGCCCCATCGCGGTGGTGGTGGCGGGGCTTTTGATCGGCAACCACGGCAAGCGATATGCCATGAGTCAAAAAACCGCGGAGCATTTTGATGCTTTTTGGGGAATGATGGACGACATCTTGAATGCTGTGTTATTCCTTTTAATCGGTCTGAAGGTTTTTGACACTTTTGTAGGTGGGCGCAACCTGCTGATAGGCCTGGGGGCCGTACCCGTTGTTTTGGCTTCAAGGTTTCTTTCGGTCATCCTTCCCATTCGATTCATCCAATGGAACGAAAGCCGAAGAGGAATCGTTTCTATTCTCACGTGGGGAGGTTTGAGGGGTGGGCTTTCGATCGCAATGGCCCTTTCCTTGCCGGACCTGCCGGAAAAGGATTTAATCCTGGCAGCCACTTACGGGGTTGTTCTCTTCTCCGTTTTGGTTCAGGGCCTTACCATGCGATATCTGTTGAATTATTACGGAGTGGCCGGAAAGCGGGAAGGGAACTCTCATAAGGTAAATATATTCTAAAACCGACCCCTGGCCCAAAGTCAGGCGACACAACCCCCTGACGACCCTGGCGAAAAAAGGCTTTCTCAAGGCGAGTCGACAACCACTTGGTTCGTGCGAATGGCCGTAAATCCCGGTTTTTTGGGTGATTCGCTCGTGCGACACGACCCCGCTTTTGACTTTGTTCCCAATGACAATGGGAAGCCGGAAGTCCCCCTACTGTGATCGGTTGGGGGGGCCACTTGAGTCCGGATTCCTCATCATCCCGCTAATTCATCATGGCGTTCTGGCGGTTGACGTCGGAGTTCTTGGTGAGCTTGTCGGGTACCGGGGCGCAAAGGTCGAAGAGCAATATCTCGGTCGGGCCCTTCGCCGTGAAGGAGATGGACCTTTCATCCGAGACGCCGACAGCGTCCCCTGTTTTGAGATGAAGGTCCGCCATCTGGACCTCTCCCTTGACCACGTGGAGCCAGGTGGTCCTTCCGGCGGTGATCTCGTGGACGACATGGTTCCCATTGTGCGCGTAGGTGGAATACATGTAGACGTCCTGTTGGATAGGGAGGGAACCCTCCCGGCCGTCGGGGGAGGCGATAAGTTTCAGGATCCCCTGCCGTTCCGCGTGGGTGAAGAGCTTCTTCAGGCTCCCGGGCCTCAAAGCGCCCGCTTGGGGGGTGAACCCGCTTTGGAAGACATGGGCGTCCTCGGATTGGGAGGGGTTGAAGACGTACTGCTTCGTGTCGGGCGTGGAGTTGATCCGCTGGAATTCCTTGGTCTCCAGGAAATCGGGTTCCTCAAGCGTGCCCTTGTAGATGACCATGCCCGCCTGCACGTAGGTCACCACCACCATGTCGTTGTGCGTATGGAGGATGAAGCCCCGACCCGGGGACAGGGTTTCCTCATTGAGGATCTTCAGCACCCCGAAGCCGTCCCGCAGGGGATCGGCCTTGTTTCCCCAATCAAACGTCACCCAGGTGTTTTGCCCGTCGTTTTGGATGTGATGGCGCTCTTCGGACCTTCGGACAGTCAACATGATTCACACTTCCGGGGCGTCGTGAACAACACGCCGATTGCGACCGGCACGATGCGGAGGGTTATTTCTTCCTCTTGACGGTTGTCTTGCCGGAGGAACCCCAAAGGGCGCCCGCCAAGACACCGGCGGCGGTGGCCATGGCCAGGGCCTTCTTGGGGTTCAACTCGATGTATTGGACGGCCTTTTCCTCGTAGGCGTTGAACTTGTCCTTGAGGTCGGCCATTTTTTGCTTCGACTTCTCGAACTCGTCCCGGAGCTTTTGGATCTTCTTCTCGTCGAGGACCTTGGCCTCCAGCCAGGCCAGCTTGGCCTTGCCCGCCTCGAGGTGCTTCAGGATCTGCTTCTTCATGGCCACGTTGTTTTGGGTCACGTCGTCCACCCGCTTTCCTTGCTGTATTTGAGTAAAAAGGCATAAACCAACAGGCCGAACAACCCGCCGCCAAGGAAGGCGATCCCCCGGGGGACGCCCCCCTTGTCGATCAGGGTGAAAAGGATCCCCAACCCGATGAAGCACACGCCCAGGAAAAGGGCGAATCCCCGGAGGGCCAAAGCCACCAGGCGGCGCTCCAGGGCTTGGGTGTAGAGGTCCGCCTGGGACTCCAGGCCGTCACGCAACCGGTGGACCAGGGGCTTCGCGCCGCCGATGAAGGCGCCGCCTATCCGGATCATCGTGTCCAAGAAGGTGGAAGGGACGGGTCTCTCGCGAAGGTTCTTGGCCATGGATCTTCCTTGAAGGAATCAGGGACATCAGGGCCGGGAATGCGCCCTTGTTGTTGTAGTTGAAAGCAAGAAGCGGGCCACAAGGGGAACTGGATTCCCCTCGGGAATGGTGCGCGCGGCCCCGAATGGGGCGTTCGATCCCGCGGACCCGCCGAAAATAATCAAAATGATTTTCGCGGGTCTCAAATTGATCGCGCCGGTGTTGGGCGCGCGGACCGCGTGACCCGACCCGACTTAAATCATTAATTAAAGATACCCACCGGGCCCGCGGGGGGTAACCTGTCAAGGCGATCACTCTGCCCGAAAGAAGGCATTATGCCCACGACGAAACCCAGGCTCGGGGCCGTCCCGTCCGCCTCAAGGAACCTCCTCTCCGCCATGGAGGTCTTCAGAAGCCTGCCGGCTTGGGCTTTCCGGGAAGTCGAGGACGGGGGGATCGAGCGCAAATACGCCGAGGGGGATTCCCTCTTCCAGGAGGATGACGAGGCGGCCTCCATCTGGTTCGTCAAGGAGGGTTACGTGAAGGAGGGGCTCCACACGGTGGAGGGACGGGACTTGACCCTCGGACTCATCGGGGTGGGGGGGATGTTCGGGACCGCGTCCTTCAACGGCGGCGAATACGGCTGTTACTGCCTGGCGGAAACCGACGCCGTGGCGGTCTCCTTCCCGATCCTGCGGTTCAAGTTCCTCATGGGAAAATGCCCCGAGATGGCCTGGGGCATGGTCTCCCGTATGTCGAACCTCCTGCGCGCCATGAGGAACCGGCATGTCTTTTCCCGGGAGACGGTCGAGAAACGCGTGATCCACGTGATCATCGAAATGGCGCGGGAGTACGGTCCCAGGGTTCCCATGACCCGCAAGGCCGTCGCGGAGATGGCGGGCACCACCGAGGAAACCTGCATCCGGACCTTCCTCCGTTTCGAGGAGTCGGGGTTGATCGCCGCCGGCCGGGGCCGTTTCACGGTGCTCAACCTCGAGGGGCTGAAGCGGCGGTTGGCGGAATGACCACCCCTGGACCGGGCTCCCGGAACGGGAAACGCCGCCTGGGCGACGACGGCGACCTAACCGTCTCCCGCCCAGCCCCGGGAACCCGAAGCCAGGTCCCCCGTCGGCCGCTTATCCGTGGAATCCTGAACCCGTTATTCATCCTGGCCCAAAAATGGCTTGACCGAAAATAGTCGCGCAAAATAAACCTGTGGCGGTTCAGCCGCTTTTGCCCGACTTCCGCAGACCGGGATTGACGCGCGGATTTCGGGGGGGCGCCGGCAAGCCTCGGCGTAAAAACGTGAACCCGAGTCATGGCGCCTGTGGGTTCGATGGATCGAGCCCCTACAAGGGCATTGTTTTGACGTTGTAGGGGGCGGGGACCTAAAAAGCGGCTGAATCGTCAATAAACCCGGGAATCCGGACGTCCCGACGGAGCCCGGTAACCTTCCGCCCGCCTCAGGCCTTCAAAAGCACCTTCAAGGCGTTTTCCTGAGCGGCGTTCCCGAAGGTGTCGTAGGCCTTCAGGATGTCGGACAGCGCGAACTTGTGGGTGCTCATCCGCTTGGCGTCCAACTTGCCGGACTGGTGCACCTTCAACAGCAGGGGGATGCTCGTCGTATCCACCAACCGGGTGGTGAGGGTCAGGTTCATGCTCCAGAGCTTTTCCAGGTGCAATTCCACCGATCTGCCGTGGACCCCGATATTCGCGATCCGCCCGCCCGGGGCCACGATGTTTTGGCAGGTCTCGAAGGACCCGGGGGAACCCACGGCCTCGATGGCCACGTCCACGCCCTCGCCCTTGGTCAGGGATCGGACCTTCTCCACGGCCTTCTCGGTCTTGAAGTTGACGACGTGGGTCGCCCCAAAGGACAGGGCCACCTTGAGCCGGTTCGGGTCCTGGTCGATCACGATCAGCTTGGCCGGTGAGAAGAACTGGCTCGTCAATAGGGCCGCCAGGCCGATGGGGCCGGCGCCCACGATGGCCACCGAGTCCCCGGGTTTCACCTGGCCGCTGAGGGTCCCGCACTCGAAACCCGTGGGGAAGATGTCGGACATCATCACCAGGGCGTCCTCGTCGATGCCCGCCGGGGAATGGTAAAGGCTGTTGTCGGCGTGGGGGACCCGGACGTATTGGGCCTGGGTGCCGTCGATGGTGTTGCCCAGGATCCAACCGCCGTCCCGGCAATGGGAAGGCATGCCCCGCTTGCAGGTGTCGCATTTGCCGCAGGACGAGACGCAGGAGATGAGGACCCGGTCACCCACGGTGAAACCGGTCACGGCGGACCCGAGGGCCTCCACGACGCCGACGCCCTCATGGCCCAAGATCCGCCCGGCCTGTACGGTGGGCACCTCGCCCTTGATGATGTGGAGGTCGGTGCCGCAGATGGTCGTGGTGGTGATCCGCACCAAGGCGTCCGTCGTTTCCCGGACCGACGGTTTCGGCTTGTCTTCCCACGCCCGACGATTGGGTCCGTGGTAGACCAAGGCCTTCATCACGGCGATTTTAGGCTCTTCCTGGATGGTCGTGGCCATTTCATTCCTTCGTTCGGGTCATGGGTCCCATGGATGAGAAGGGTCGGCCGAATTCGCCGGCCCGTCGAGCGGGCGTCTGGTTACCGGGTTGCGCGTTTGCCCGAGAGGGCCCTAAACACCACCAGCAGGATCGCGGCGCCCAAGACCCACATGCAGAATGATCCCCAGAAGCCCCAGACGTTGAGGTTGAAGAAGTCGATCAACCAACCGCCCAGGAACGCCCCCAGGATCCCCACGGCGATGTCCGCCACGATCCCCATCCCGCCGCCTTGGACCAAGAGGCTCGCCAACCAACCGGCGGCTCCGCCGACGACCAGGAACCAGAGCAAATTGTGGAAACCGTGATTTTCGTACATGGGGACTCCTGTTTTATTTCTGGAAAGGACCGCACCGACCCCGAGAGCAAGAAGCGGGCCATGGCGTCGCGGGAAAGAACCAGGCCCTTGGGGCTGTTCGGCGTTGGGGTGGGCGCCGGGAATCAAATTGAGGCCTCCAGACGATCACATTGATCGCCCGTTTCCCGGCCCGGTCGATGCCCTTTCCCCGCCCCGGGTTCCCGTTCCTATAAGGGCGCGGTTGGGTAGGACTGTTTTTGGGCGATGAGGGGTCGGTATGGAACTTGCTTTAGCACTCCCCATAACGAACGCCTCCCGAGGTGACGAAGATGCCGATGACCAAGCAAAGCGTGTTGGCCAAGATGAAGAATAAGAACGTCGTGGTCCTGAACGTCCTGCCCGAGGGCGAGTTTGAGATGCGCCATATCACGGGCTCGGAAAACATCCCCTTCGGGACCAGCGTGGACGAATTCGCCCACGCGGTCGAGAAGCGGTTCGGGAAAGACCGGTTCCTCATCACTTATTGCGCCGGACTGACCTGCAAGGCGGGTCCGGCGGCGGCCTTGGCCCTGCAAAAGCGGGGCTTCAAGGCCGATGACTACCTGGGCGGGACCCAGGAATGGGCGGACGCGGGGTACCCCACCGAGGGAACCGGCGTGAAGGCCCAGGTCCCGGCCGCCGCCGTCCCGGCCGCGGCCCATGCCACCACCCCCTGAACGGGGCGTTCCGGGTCCCCTTACGCGGACCCGTGATGTTTCTTCGCACCTTCCGGAACCTGACCGAATGGGGAAGCCCATCGGCGGATTTCGTCCAACCGACTGAAATGGGGTTTGCATGTCCACGAACGTCAAGAAAACATTGGTGGCCGTCTTGCTGGCGGCCGGTTTGGTTTCGCAAGTGAAGATCGTCAAGGCGGAGTCGAACGGCCACGTCATCCACGGCGGGAATTTCGGCCTGGGCTTGGAGGTCGGAGGGCCCGGGGATTGGGGCGCGACGGCGAAGCTCTGGACGAGCCACCGGACCGCCTTCCAGTTCGCCATGAAGTTCTCCGCGGGGGACTCGGCGACCGCCCAAGTGGATTACCTTTGGCACACCTTCGGGATCATCCACATGGAGGACACCAAGGGCCAGTTGCCCCTCTATATCGGTTTGGGAGGGAACGTCCAGTTCTCGGACCCGACCGCTTTCGCCGGGCGGATTCCCCTGGGGATCTCCTACATCTTCGACCGGAGCACCGCCCCCATCGACCTCTACCTCCAGGCCGTCCCGACCCTTTGGTTCCTCACGAACAGCGTGACGGACTTCAAGATCTACGGCGAACTGGGGGCCCATTACTACTTCTGAAAATCGGGCCTGGTTTCAAGCCGTGCCGCCGGTTGGTCGGAAAAATAAACGCCTCAGAAAGAAGCCAAAGTGAAAAAGACCTCAAGATTAGCCGGTTGCCTGTTGCTCCTCCTGATGGGCGGTTCGGCCGCGATGGGCGCGGACGGGTCGAGCTCAACGTCGAGCGTCGGCTCACCCCTCCTCGGTTTGGAGGGCGGGATCAACGTCGCGAACCTCCACGGTTCGAACGCCAACCAGGTCTATACGTCGCGCCTGGGGTTCGTGGGGGGCGCCTTCGCGAACTTCCACATCACCTCCAGCCTGGCGATCCAGCCGGAACTCCTCTACGCCCAGAAGGGCGGCAAGATCAACGGCAACGATTACCAGATGGACTACGTGGAAGTGCCGGTGCTCCTGGAGATCTGCCTGGGGAACAACAGCTTCAACCCGGGAATCCTGGCGGGGCCCGCCTTCAACTCCAACGTGGCGAGCCATGGCGTGATCGACGTCAAGAAGTCCGACGTCGGGCTGGTCCTGGGCGGGCAGGTGGCGATCACCAAGTTCCTGGTCAGCGCCCGTTACGAGATCGGGCTTTTGGACGTGAACGACAACCAGAAGATCAAGAACGGCACCTTCACCTTGATGGTGGGATTCTCGATCCTCTAATCGATGGGAGGAACGGGCGGCGTCCCTCGGGGAGCCGCCCCGGACCCCCCTGAGTCCGAACCGCGGCTTTCCCGCGGGTCGGGAAGGCGGTGACCGATGGCCTACCTCGCTAAAAACTTCGACCGGTTGTTGGGGACCAAGGGTTTCAGCGACCTCATGCTGAACGCCCATTTCCGGCTCTATGAGGCCTATGTCCACAACATCAACCGGTTGATCCTCTCGATCGCGAAATCGGACGATGAGACCCCTGAGTTCGCGGACATGAAGCGCCGCTTCGCCTGGGAGTTCAACGGCATGAGGCTGCACGAGGCCTATTTCGGCAACCTCTCCAAGCGTTCCACGGACCCGGACCCCAAGTCGCTGTTGGCGGCCCAGATCCTCAAGTCCTTCGGGTCGTTCGCCGCCTGGGAAAAGGACTTCCGGGCGGTTTCCGCCATGCGGGGAATCGGGTGGGCGGTCCTAGCCTGGGACCCGGAGGGGAAGAACCTCTTCAACCTGTGGGTCAACGAGCACGACGTTGGGATCCTTTACTACTCCGTCGCTCTCCTGGTCAACGACGTCTTCGAGCACGCCTACGCCGCGGATTACGGGTCCGACCGGAAGGGCTACATCGAGGCGTTCATGAACGCGGTCAATTGGACGGTCGTTGAAAAACGCTTTGCGGAGGCGAGTTGATGCGGTCTAAGGCCCACCCTCAGAAACCGGTTTTAACCCCTTCGCCCTGGACGGTCGAAGCCTCGGATCCCGCCCGCCGTAAAAGGGCCGTCGGATCGCCCTTCACCGAGCTCGGGTCATTCGACGGGGATTATGGGCACGGCGGCATCGCCGACCGGGCTGAACTGCAGTGGAAGTGCCTGGGTTGCGGGGAACTGAGGACCCGGAACCATTGGGTCTTGGGCCCCTGCCCTTCCTGCGGCGCGCCCAAAAACAACATGGAGCTGGTGTTCGAGGGCTAAGTCCCCTCGGCCAAGGAGAAAAAACGTGCATCCGACCAAGAACAGCCTCCCCGAGAAGGTCCGGGTCCAGATGGCCACCGACCTGCAGGAACGGCTGGTGGACTCGATCGACCTGTCGCTCCAGGCCAAACAGGCCCATTGGAACGTCAAGGGGCCCAGCTTCATGTCCCTGCACGAGCTGTTCGACAAGATCGCCGAGGCGTCCGAGGGTTACGTGGACCTGATCGCGGAGCGCATCGTCCAGCTGGGCGGCACCGCCGTGGGGACCCGGGGACCGGTGGACCGCAAGTCCAGCCTGCCCGTCTATCCCGTGACGATCTCCAGCGGCAAGGAGCACGTGGCGGCCCTGTCCCACGCCCTGGCCTTTTACGGGGAGTCCCTCGGGACGACCCTGGCCCAGGCCGTCGAGATGAATGACGCCGACACCGCGGACATCCTCACGGAGATCTCGAGGTCGGTGGACAAGCAATTGTGGTTCGTGGAAGCGCACGGCCAAGCCGCGGATTGACCGTGTCCGCGCTGGGACGGGCCGTCGGCCTTGGGACAAGCTGGAGTCCATTTTGGGTGCGGCAAAACGCAGTCCGGGAGACGAGAAATTGAAAAAGAAACTGACCGGTTTTTTCCTGCTGGCGCTCTTGCCGGCGTTGATCGCGGTGGGTTGCAAGCATCAGGACTCCAGCCCGGCCGCGCCATCGGGCCCCCCGGCGGCCACACCGACCCGGACCTTCACCCCGGGGCCCACGGCGACGCCCCAGGCCGCCCAAGCGGCGGTCAACCTTAATTCGGCCGCGAGCTTCGTGGTGCTGGCCTACACCCAGATCACCAACAGCGGCCCCTCGACCCTTTGCGGGGACGTCGGCCTTTCGCCGGGCTCCGCCGGGGGCGGTGGGTACGTCCTCGCCTGCGGGGGCGTCGCGCACATCACCGACACCGCAGCGGGGGTCGCCCAAGGCGACCTCACCACCGCCTATAACGACGCCGCGGGAAGGACCACCCCGGCCCTCGTGGCCGGCAACCTGGGCGGCAGGACGCTCTATCCGGGCCTCTATAAGTCGAGCGGCTCGCTGGAGGTCTCGTCGGGTGACCTGACCCTGGACGCGCAGGGCAACCCCAACGGCGTCTTCATCTTCCAGGTCGCCTCCACCCTCACCACCACCCCGGGCCGCGCGGTGATCCTGGCCGGCGGCGCGAAGGCCGCCAACGTGTTCTGGCAGGTGGGCAGCCAATGCAACCTGGACACCACCACGTCCTTCAAGGGCACGATCATGGCCCACAACCAGATCACGCTCAACACGGGCGTTGTGCTGGAAGGCCGGGCCCTGTCGCAAATCGAGCAGGTGACCTTGCTGTCCAACACGATCACCAAGCCCGCGCCCTGATGGGTTGGGGGCGGAGCGGGGCATCCGTTTGGAATCGCGTCCGGCTTGACGGAACCCGTGGGCGGGGATCCCCGAACGCGGGTTTCCTTTTGGGATCCAGGTCCCTCAACGGCAAGGGGAGAATCAAGATGAAGAAACTCATCGTCGGTTTGGCTTCGGCGGCGCTCCTCTCGGCCGCCTTTTTGGCCGGTTGTAAGCACGATAACCAGGCGCCCATGGGCCCGGGGGGCCCGGTGGGAACCCCGACGAACAGCCCGACGCCCGTGAATACCGCGACGCCCCAGGCGGCCCAGACACCGGTCAACCTCCTGTCCGCCTCGAGTTTCGTGGCCCTGGCCTACACCACCATCACCAACACCGGAGCCACCACGCTCTGCGGCGACCTCGGCCTGTCCCCTGGAAGCGCGGTGGTGGGGGCGCCCGTGGTGGGTTGCGGCGGCGTGTACCACGTGACCGACAGCGCCGCGGCCGGCGCCAAGGTGGACCTCGCGGCGGCCTATACGGACGCGGGGGGGCGGACAAATCCGGCCCTCGTGGCGGGGGATTTGGCGGGCCAGACCCTGTATCCGGGGCTCTATAAATCCACCAGCTCGCTGGAGATCTCCGCGGGGGACTTGACCCTGGACGCCCAGGGCGACCCCAACGGCGTCTTCATCTTCCAGATCGCCTCCACCCTCAGCACCCTGCCGAACCGCCGGGTCCATCTGGCCGGGGGCGCGAAGGCCACGAACGTCTATTGGCAGGTGGGCAGTTCCTGTTCCCTCGCGACCGGCACATCCTTCGTGGGGACCATCATGGCCCACACGCAAATCAACCTGGACACCGGCGTCCATCTGGAGGGCCGGGCCCTGTCGGAGATCGAGCAGGTGACCTTCAAGACCAACCAAGTCACCCGACCGGCCCCTTGAGGAACCCGGATCACCTTGGGATGAGTCGTCTCGTTTTGATCCGCCAGGGAACCCGCGGGGTAATTCACCGGGGGGGGTTTAAGGAGATCCGGCCGGTTTCACGGACTTGGAAGGCGGTGGAAATGAGGCACGGTCCTTGCTTTAGCCCCTTCCCTCAGCTCGCACGACGCGGATAAAAAATCAACCAGGAGAAGCGAAAGTGAAAAAGATCTTAGGACGTTTCATGGTCGTGCTGGCGCTTTCGGCCGCCGTCATGGTGGGCTGCAAGCACAAGGATTCGAACCCGGCGGCGCCGGTTCCCCCGGTGGACACCGCCACCTCCACCCCGACCATCACCCGCACCTCCACCTTGGTGCCCACCGCGACCAGGACGTTCACGGCGACGTCCTCCGCGACCTCCACCCCCACCTCGACGCCCAGCGCGACCCTGTCGGCGACGCCGACCAAGACGGCCAGCTTCACGCCGACGGTTACGGCCACCGCGACGTTGACGTCGACCCCGACCGAGACCGCGACGGTGACCTTTACCCCCACCTCGACCGGCACCATCCAGGCGACCCAAGCCCCGGTCAACCTGAATTCGGCGGCCGGTTTCGTCGTTTTGGCCTACGCGGCCCTGACGAACTCAGGCGCCACCTCGATTTGCGGCGACCTAGGACTTTCGCCGGGAACCTCGCAGGGCGCCGGGTACCTCTTCGGCTGCGGTGGAGTCGAGCACATCACGGACGGCACCGCGGCGACAGCCCAAGGTGACGTGACGACCGCCTATAACGACGCGGCGGGGCGGACCAACCCCACCCTGATCACGGGCGATTTGGGGGGCTTGACCCTCACGCCGGGCCTTTACCAGTCCAACGGCTCGCTGGAAGTCACCTCGGCCGACCTAGTCCTGGACGGCCAGAACGCCGCCAATCCGGTCTTCATCTTCCAGATCGCCACCACCCTCAGCGCCGCCTCGGCGCGATCGGTGCTCTTGATCAACGGCGCCAAGCCTTCCCAGGTCTACTGGCAGGTGGGTACTTCCTGCGCGTTCGATACGACCTCGTCGTTCGTCGGCACGATCATGGCCTACACCCAGATCGCCTTCAACACGGGCGCCGTCCTGAACGGCCGGGCCTTCTCGATGACCGCCCAGGTCACGATGTTGTCCAACACCATCACCATGCCTACCCCGTAAGGGATTGGGATGCTGGTTCTTGGGAACGGCGGGTTGGGGACGGTCCCCGGCCCGCCGTTCTTTTTTTATACCGGTCCGGGACCGGAACCGAAGCGGATCATAAAGAGAGGCGACGGCTCAAATTGATCGACGGCTTCCGGCACTGGGCCGGTCAAACTGGGTTTTCAGGGGCTTCCGGAGCGAAGGAAGGCAGTCTTCCCGGTAACGGGGTTGGGCACGTTCCTTGCTCTTACCCATCCCCTCGACTACAAAAGAACCTAGGAGCGGTGACGATGAAAAAGTTAATCGGGACTTTCATGGCTTT
This sequence comes from uncultured bacterium, assembly GCA_964392085.1. Classification (GTDB taxonomy): domain Bacteria; phylum Oederibacteriota; class Muellerivitia; order Muellerivitales; family Muellerivitaceae; genus CAYMOV01. The sequence goes on along the minus strand of CAYMOV010000005.1, from coordinate 52,410 downwards.
GTTGGGCCTTTCAGCCGCCTTCCTGGCGGGCTGTAAGCATACGACCACCACTCCGGCGGCGCCGCAGGCCCCCGTCGCGACCTTTACCTCCACCCGGACCGCCACCGTGACATCGACCCGGACGATGACCGCGTCGGCCACCATGACCCGGACGGCTTCGCCCACACCCACCGCCACCGCGACGTTCACGCACACCCCCACAGCCACCGCGACGTCCACGCTCACCTTGACGCCCACGGTGACTTCGACCTCCACGGATTCCCTGACGCCGACGGAGACCGCGACCATGACCATGACCCCGACGGCGACATTGTCCCCAACGCCCCAAAACGTCCAGGGGATGGTGTTGCTGGGCTCCGCCTTGAATTACGTGGGCCTGGCCTATTCCCAGATCACCAACTCCGGGGCTTCCACCTTTTGCGGCAGCCTCGGGCTTTACCCGGGTAGCCAGGTGGATGGGGGGATCGTTGTGCTTTGCGGGGGAACCACCGATGTGGCCAACGGCGCGGCCAATACGGCCAAATTGGACCTTTCGAACGCCTATACCGACGCGGCGAGCCGCACGGGAGGCGCGATCCTGCCGACGGGCGATGACCTGGGGGGCCTCACGCTGTATCCCGGCCTCTATACCGATGGTGGGAACCTGTCGATCTCCTCGGCGGACCTCACCCTGGACGCCCTGGGTGACGTGAACGCGGTGTTCATCTTCCAGGTCTCCGGCGTGCTGGACGTGACGTCGGGACGGCAGGTCCTCCTCTCGGGTGGCGCGAAAGCCGACCGGGTGTTCTGGCAGGTGTCGGATTATTGCTCGCTCGGGACCACGGTCTCCATGGTGGGCAACATCCTGGCCTATAACTCGGTCACCCTGAACACGGGCGCGTTCCTGGAAGGCCGGGCCTTCGGTTCGAACGGCAACGTCACCCTTTTGGCCAATACCATCACCAAACCCGCTCCCTAAGGGACCGGATTGAGGTGGGTCGTTAGAAGCGGCGGACCTGGAATGAACCGGGTCCGCCGCTCTTTTTTTACCCGGAGGGCGCCGATCAGCCCCGCCCCAGGGAATCAATTCGGGGAAATGGCTACCATTTTGATCCGGCCCGGATGGTCCACGGGCACCGCCTTGAACGAAGCCCGAGTCCGGGAGGCGTCGTCTCGAACCAAATCGGGAATTGAAAACAGGGGTGCCGGGGGGCTCCGGAATAATGGTGACCTGCCACAAAACGTTTATATAAAAAACCGGGGGGCGGGGCACGTTCCTTGCTCTTACGGATGTCCTAAAAGTCAAATCGGCTTGTCGAAAGATTCCCCGGAGACTCCCCGTGAAAAAAAACATCGGCCGTTTATCCCTCCTTGCGCTCATTCCGGCCGTCCTTTTCGTCGGCTGTCGCCGTGAAATCGACTCCCCGAGCCCCCCGGTGGGGCCGCTCGCCGCGACAGTGACCGCGACGAGGACCCTCGGCGCGACCGCGACTTGGACTTCAAGCCCCACCGCCACCCCCGCACGGACCCAGACCCCCACCCCGTCGAAGACCTCCACCTCCCTGTGGACTTCAACCCCCACCGGGACGCCCACTCCGACCCCCTCCACAACCGACACGACGACCGCGACCGCGACCCTGATCGTCACATCCACCCCGACATCCCAAACGTCCCAACTCCCGGTGAACCTCGGTTCCGCGGTGGGGTTCGTGGTCCTGGGTTACACCACGATCACCAACAGCGGCCCCACCACGCTTTGCGGCGACCTGGGCCTTTCGCCCGGCAGCGCGGTCGTGGGGGCGCCCGTCGTGAGTTGCGGCGGGGTCTACCACGTGACCGACACCGCCGCGGCCAACGCCATGGCGGACCTGACGATCGCCTATAACGACGCCGCCGGCCGGACCAATCCCACCGTGTTGGCGGGGAACATCGGGGGCCAGACGCTGGCTCCGGGCCTCTACAAATCCACCGGATCCCTGGAGGTCTCCTCGGGGGACCTCACCCTTGACGGCCAGGGCGACCCGAACGCGGTCTTCATCTTCCAGATCGCCTCCACCCTCACCACGACCCCGGGCCGTCAGGTCCTCCTGGCCGGGGGCGCCAAGGCCACCAACGTCTTTTGGCAGGTGGGCAGCATGTGCGCCCTGGACACCACGACCTCCTTCGTGGGGACGATCATGGCTTACAACCAGGTCACGCTGAACACCGGCGCCGTGTTGGTGGGCCGGGCGTTCTCCGAGATCGACGAGGTCACGCTTTTGTCCAATACCATCACCGAGCCGGCGCCTTGAGGGGTCGGCTCGGGCTGGCGAAACCGGTGGACCGGGAAACACCACGGCCACCCCGCCTCGGACTCCAAACCGTTTAAAAGGACCTTGAAATGCGAAAGAACAAGAAAGCCGGGATTTTGCTGGGCATGGGGGCGATGGCCCTGTTGGTCTACGGCTGCGGGGGGAAGAAAACCGTGAAGACCGAGGCGCCGGCCCAGCCGCCGGCCCAGGAAACCGCGAAGGTGGAAAATGTCCAGGCGCCCGACCTGGAGAAGTACGAGGTCAAGAAGGGGGACACCCTCTGGGCGATCTCCTTCCAGGAACGCGTCTACGCGGAGTCGGCGGTTTGGCCGCTGGTCTTCAAGGCCAATCGGGACCAGATCCAGGATCCCGACCTCCTCACCCCGGGCCAAATCCTCCTGATCAAGAAGGGCCAGACGGACGCCCAACTGGACAAGGCCCGCCAATTGGCCAAGGACACCCCCGCCTACATGTCCCACCAATTCCCGAGGGATCCGCTTCCCCTCAACTACTTCTGACCGGAGGACCCGACCACCGGATCCGCCCCCGCATCTGCGGGAGGCCGTTGGAAGCGAAACCACGGGGCGGTCCTTCCCCGACCAAATTTAAAAGGAATCCAAAAGCATGAAGAAGCAATGGGCGGTTGTGATGGGTTTGATGCTGTTGTCGGCCACCGGGATCGTGAAGGCGGATGAGGCCTCCCTCCAGTCGGACAAGAAGGACCTTAAGCAGGACATCCGCGCGGACGAGAAGGGCGTGGTCCAGGCGGACGCCAAGATCGACCGGGACAAGGCCGCGGTCCAGGAGCACAACGAAGGGGTGAAGACCAGCAAAAAGGCCCTCAACCACCACGCGAAACAGAGGACGAAGGACAAGGCCCAGTTGAAGGACGCCAAGATGGAAGGCGACCATGAGGGCGTCGCGGACGAGAAAGCCGACCTGCACAAGGACCAGAAAGCCATCAACCGGGACGCGGCGGACCTGAAGGAACACCGTGATCAGCGTGACGTGAAGGTCGACCAGCTGAAGGCCGACCACAAGCACCGCCGCACCCACGTCAAGAACCTCAACGCGGACCAAAAAGAGCTGGACAAGACCAACGAGAAGATCGACGAGAAGAAGCAGGACGCCGTCGCGAAGTAAGGCTGGAACCTCCGGGCCTTCGTCGGGCGGGCGTCCTGAAGACGCCCGCTCTTTTTATTTCCCCCCGCCGGAAAAGCCCGGCCGGAACGCGATTTTCAGGAAAAACACACGATTGGCGGGTCTTCCCCATGAGCGTCTACCCCAAACCCGAGGCGGGCAACCCGATCCGGCCCGGCGTCCACACTCTCCGGTTTGAATTGGCGGCCGCCACGATGTGGACCCTGGTCGGCGTGATGGCCGTCCTCTGGCTTTTATTCAAGCTCCTGCCGATCTTGCTCGTGCTGATCGCGGCCTTTTTCCTGGTGGGGACCCTGAACCCCCTCGTCCATTGGATGGAACGCAAGGGGATCGGCCGGACCCAATCCATCGCGATCGTCTTCATCACGCTGATCCTCGTCACCGTGGTGAGCGCCGTGCTGACGATCCCGGCGCTCCTGGCCCAGTCCTCGTCCATCATGGCCCAGGAACCGATCCTCAGGGCCCAACTCGCCGACCGACTCGCCGTCTACCCCCTGAGCAACGCCTTGGGGATGTGGCTCCGCAATTTCCAGTACGGCGGCTCCGTCAATTCGGCCGGCGCAACGGCATTCGCCTATTCCATGCATGCGCTGGAGTTCGTGGCCTACGCGGTCAGCGCGCTTTTCCTGGCGCTCTACATCATGTTGGACCGGGATCGGCTCCGGGGCGGGCTTTTCGCGCTCGTCCCCCGGACCCACCACATCCGGCTCTCGAGGGTCCTGATGAACCTGGAAACCATCGTGGGCGCCTATATCCGCGGACAGGTCATCACCAGCGTGGCCCTCGGGGCGTTCGTCCTGGTCCTGATGGTCTCCTGCGGCATCGAGAACGCCATGGCGCTCGCGCTTTTCGGGGCCGTGGCGGACATCCTCCCTTATATCGGCATCTTCCTCCCGATGGTCATCGCGGTCCTCTCCGCCGTTCCCCAGGGCCCGGTGGTCACCATCGTCGTCCTGGCCCTGATGCTCTTCTACATGGAGTTTGAAAGCCGGGTCCTGGTGCCCTGGGTTTACGGAAAGGTGATGCGCCTTCCTTCCACGGTGGTCCTGTTCTCCCTCTTGGCGGGGGGGACCCTGATGGGCGTGACCGGGATCCTGCTGGCGATCCCCTTCGCGGCGGTCGCCATGATGCTCATCGAGGAACTGCGGGTGCAGTTGCCCGGCGAGCAGGAACTGGTGGCGGATGAGGTGTTGCGGGAGGGTGACGACCGGGCGGAGGAGGAGTACGAGCGCCGGACGGAGGGCGTGTCGGCGGAGCTGTCGGCCGCCATCGCGGTGGAGATCTCCGGGGACCGGGCGAAGGACGACCTCGAAGCCTCGAAAAAGGACGACCTGGAAGCGCTCAAAAAGGTCGACCTGGAAACCTCGAAAAAGGCCGCCCCGTGACCTCCCCGAACCGCCTGGTAGTCTGGGTCGCCCTCGGGCTGTCGGTTCTGGTGTTGACGACGGGATGCCGCACAGTGCAGGTGAGGTCGCGTCCGGTGGCGAAGTGTGTCCGGAGTTTCCCACCGGTCGGGCCGGCGATCGTCCGCCTGCCGGTCCACCTGGTTTTCCCGGGGGGCGTCGAAGTCCTCAAGCACCTCGCGCGGCTTTACCAAGGGGGACTCAACCTGTTCGTCCCCGACCTCAGCGCCGTCCCGGAGGCGGGTACGGAACCCCACTTGACCCAGCTGTGGGCGAGGATGCAGGAACCGATCTTCCTGGACGATGATTTCTGGCTGGTGCTCCGCCCCGTGACCCTGGGGATCGGCCGGGCCCGGAGCGACCTGAAACGGGCCGACTCCACGCGCTTCGTGCTGGAGATGACCGCCCGACCGGAGATCGTCTTCGGCCCCAAGCCCGAAGTCGTCCCGATCCCCATGCCGCCGCTCCAAAAATTCCAGGCGGGCCCCGCGATCTTCCGGGCCATGAGCAACGCGCGTTTCAGTTACGCGGAGGCCAATGATTATTTCCGGAAGCCCGAACAGAAGATCCTCGGCCGCGTGCTTTCGGCCAAGGGTGAACGGAAGCTGACCCTGGTGGGGCTGGCCTTCCATGGGGAGGGAGGGAAGGTGGAACTCGACGCCAAGCTTCTATACGACCCGCCGATCCTGAACCTGACAGGCCATCCGTCCGAGATGACGGTCCATCTTTGGGGCAAGCCCCGGTTCCTCCCGAAACAGCGGGTGTTCGACTTCCCGGACCTGGACTTCGACGTCGAGTCCGGGAACTTGCTGGTCAAGCTGATGGATCTGCTCTACAAGAACCACTTCCGGACCATGCTGCGGCGGCTCGCGAAGGTGCCCATCGGCCTGAAGCTGGACTGGATGAAGGGGAGAATCGACCTGGCCCTGAACAAGCCGATCGGCCGCTTCGCCCGGCTCAAGACCCAGGCGAAATCGTTCAAGGTGATCGACGCCTTCGCGGACGAGGAGGGGATCGAGATCCGCGTGTCCATCCAGGGGACCGCGGTCCTGCAAGTCGTCTGGAATTAGCGGGTGGATGCGAAAGTCGAACTGAAGGGGCTTCTCCCCCCTGCCGCGAGCGGTCGGGGGACGTCCCGCTTTCCTTTGCCATCGGGACAAGGTCAAAAGTGGTGTCGTGTCTTGCTGGCGCCGCCTCGACATGGGTCCCGGAACCCCATCTGGCCGGACTATGACGCTCGTCATGAGGGGGAAACGGATCGGGACCTATCCTTTTTCGGACTTCAATCGATATCCGGAGGGGCCGCTTGTCCACCGCCACCCAAGTCGTTCATGAACTGATCCAGGCCGGTGATTACATGGATGCCTTGGAGATCCTCGAGAGCCTGATCGAGAAGAACGGCGCCGATTACCACCTTATCCGCCATAAAATCGCGGTGATCAAGTACATGGACAGCCCCGCGATGCTTCCCGAGTTGGAGCGGTGCCTCCTCAAGGCCCATGAGTTGGATCCCGCGAACCTCCAATTGGTCACCGAACTCAGCTACCATTTCACCTGCAAGGTCCCAAACCGCCAGGCCGCCGAGCGCTTTGAGCGGCTCTTCCAGGACCTGCTCCGGACCAAGCGGAAGATTCCCGAGCTCTGCTGAACTGGGTTTGCCCGTTGATCCGCCGGTCCTGCCGGGCCCTGACTTCAACTTAGGTCGCGAAAAAGGGCTTTCTTTCAAAATTCATCTTGCGCACCAACTTTGACGGTCCCCGCGGTAAATTAGGTGGACTGGTCCATGGCTTGCGTGGGGTCCCCTCATGGCGAAACCCGATATCCCCCATCCACTGACCCCCACCGAACACTATGAACTGAACGAGCGTTATATCGGCCGAACCGGGTTCCTCGAAAGCAGCCCCATCGTGGTCCACGCCGTGGACCGCTGGAAGCGGGCTTCCATCACCTACCAAAACGGTTCCATGCCCTTGAGGATGCTGGTCCGGCTTTCAGACCTGAAGTTCAAGGCCCTGAAGGGTTGAAGCTCCCCACCAAGCCGGCCAACCGGGAAAGGCCCCGTTCGGATTCCGCGGGTGAAGCGTGGCTGAAGTTCAGCCGGAGATATCCCGCCGGGGGACGGCGTTCCGCGAAGAAATGCTCACCCGGCATGAAGGTCACCCCCTTTTCCAGCGCCAACGGGAACAACCGCCGCGTGTCCAACCGCTTTTTCAGCCGCAACCAGAAAAACAAGCCGCCCTCCGGCACCGACCAGTCCGCCATACCCCTGAAGTGCCTGTCGAGGGAGTCCGCGAACGCGTCCCTCCTCCCCCGGTAGATCCCCGCCAGTTTCCCCGCGCGTTTTTCCCATCCCCCGTCCCGAAGGCGTTGGAGGACGATCCATTGGCTGATCCGGTTCGTGTGGAGATCCGCCGCCTGTTTCAAGCGGGTGAGTGGACGCACGAGGTTCGGGGAGGCCGCCAGGTACCCGATCCGGAGCCCGGGGGCCAGGGTCTTGGAATAGGAGCCCTGGTAGATCCAATCGGCCTTCCGGAGGAGCGAGGCCACCGGCGTCCGGTCACAGGGACCGAAGGCCAGGTCCCGGTAGGGATCATCCTCAAAGAGGGGGACTCCCCGACGGTCGCATTCCAGGGCCAAGGCCCTTCGCTCCTCCAGGGGCAGGCAACGCCCGGTTGGGTTTTGGAAAGTGGGGTTTATATAGGAGAGGACCGGCTTCCGGGGCCCCAGCCCGCCCCGGTCCATGTCCGCGTTCTGGAAGGCCGCTCCGAAAAAGCGGAAGACTTGCAGTGCGGCCAGGTAAGTGGGGGACTCCACGGCCACGACGCTCCCCGGGTCGATGAAAAGCTTGGCCGCCAGGTCGATGCCCTGCTGGGAGCCGGAGAGGACCAGCACTTGGCCGGGCCCGCAATCGAGGCCCCGGCGCCGCAGGTCCCGGGCGATGAAACGGCGCAACTCGGGCTCGCCCTCGGAGGGGCCGTATTGGAGGAAGCGCCGGGGGACTCCCCTGGTCCCGAGCGGGGGGAAGGACTCAGGCGTCGGGAGGCCTCCCGCGAAGGAGACCATGCCGGGGCGTGAGGCCGCCTGGAGGATCTCCCGGATCGGGGAGCCCCTTAAATCCCGGATCCTCTTCGAAAAACGGACTGGGGTGGCCATCGTACGGCACCAACCTTAAAAGTTTGAACCGGGGGTAAGCCGGAGTTCACGGGGAACGATCTAAAAGCGTATGCGCTGAGACCTCAATGCCTTCCCCCGCCGTCCCCGTCCCGTCCGAGTTTCCATGATGGAGGACGGGACTGTCCCGCGTTCATTGAACGCTTGATCGGGCGCGGGACTTGGCCTCCGTGGTAAAACAAACCCGGTGAATCCTTATTGGTCAATGACATTGACCTGTTGCCAAGGTACCGCCGGGGTATTATTATGTCAATATGGTTGACTCAAAAAGACAAGCCGCGCTCCGACGTTGCCTGGAACTCTTTTTTTTCGCCTACCGGGACTTCACGGCCCGTCCCGACCGGATCCTGGAGAAAAAGGGCCTGGGCCGGGTGCACCACCGGATCATTTATTTCGTGGGCCGGGACCCCGGACGGTCGGTGGCCGCCCTCCTGAAGACCCTGGCCGTCAGCAAGCAGGCCCTCCACGCCCCCCTCCGCCGGCTGGTGGCCCTGAAGCTGGTCTCGGCCCAGGCCGCTCCCTACGACGGACGGGTCAAGAGGTTGGAACTCACCCCCGAGGGCCGGGACCTGGAGTCGCGCCTGAGCGGCACCCAGATGGAACACCTGGAGGCGGTCTTCCGGAAGGCCGGCGCGGCGAAGGAATCGGCCTGGCGGGAGATCATGGAGGAGATGGCGGGCATTCTTATGGAGGGGAAACCATGAAACCTTTCCACCTGGTGAACGCCTTCACCACGGACCCCTTCGGGGGGAACCCCGCGGCGGTCATGGTCCTGGAATCCCCGAACTGGCCGGACGTCGCCTGGATGCAAGGTGTGGCGGCCCAGTTCAACCTTTCTGAGACGGCCTTCGTCCTGCGGAAAGCCGGGGAACCCTTCGGCTTGCGTTGGATGACCCCCACCGCCGAGGTCGATCTCTGCGGCCACGCCACCCTGGCCTCCGCCCATGTCCTTTGGGCGACCGGGACCCTCGAGCCGACCGCCGCGGCCTCCTTCGATACCCGAAGCGGTCGCCTGACCTGCCGGCGCCGGGAGGACGGGCGGATCGGGATGGATTTCCCCTCGATCCCGGTCCGACCGATCCAGGCCCCCCGGCCCGCGCTGGGTGCCCTGGGATTGGATCACGCCTTGGCGGCCACGGATGGCACCTACCTATTAATCGAGGTCGAAACCGAAACGGCCGTCCGGGCGATCCGGCCCGACTTCGATGTGTTGTCCCAGTTGGAGGAGTGGGGGACGATCGTGACGGCTCGCGCCTCGTGGGGCGGCGATTTCGTGTCCCGGTTCTTCGCGCCCCGCAAGGGCGTGTCCGAGGACCCCGTGACGGGTTCCGCCCATTGCCGCCTGGCGCCCTATTGGGCCGCCAAGCTCGGCAAGACCGTCCTGAACGCTCGGCAGGTCTCCCCCCGGGGCGGTGACCTGGAGGTGATCCACCACGGCGAGCGGGTGGAGATCCTGGGCCGGGCCCTCACCGTGGGCCGCGGCGAACTCTCGATCTAGAGGTCGGAAGCCTTCCGGAGCGCCCACGGGAATCCCCCACCCCTGGCCGGGATCCCACGGTTAAATCGGCGTGAATCCGTGGGATTTCCACCGTCCCCCCCTGGTTTTTTGTCGTGGTCTTCCGCTAACCTTCGGGAACTTCATAACCCCTTTCCCGGAGCCGACCATGAAACGCTTCCGCCTGACGGCCATCCTGTTGACCCTTGTGGCCTTGGCCTACGTGGGCTGCAAGAAAAAATCCTCGCCCACCGCCCCCGGGCAGGAACCCCCGACGAACACCCTCACCGTCAACCCCTTGACGGGCACGCCCACCATGACCAGCACCAACACCCGGACACCGACGCCTGGTTCCCCCACGGCCACCCCAACCATCACCGAGACGCCCCTTTGCGCCTCGCCCTTCACCTTCGGCAAGAACTTCCTGGGTGCCTCCAGCTCGGTCTTCTCGTCGGGCAACCTTTTCGCCTCGCGCTACACCCTTTCCACCTCCGGCCAGGTCACCAAACTCCACGTTTACGCCACCACCTCGGGCTCCAGCGTCCGGATGGCCCTCTACGACAACAACGGTTCCGCACCGGGCAACCTGCTGACCCAGTCCAGCGTGAGGGTGACCACCGTCGGCTGGAACACCCTGGACGTGCCGGATACCGGGGCGTTGCCCGCCGGGACCTACTGGATCGCCGTGGCTTTCGATATCGACCTCGGCCTGGCCTTCGACACCGGTTCCACGGGCGACGGACAGTATTCCGGCATGGCCTTTGGCCCTTTCCCCCCGACGTTCTCGGGCGGCACCGCAAACACCTGGGCCTTCTCGGCCTACGCCGACTATTGCGTGGGGGCCGCCACCGATACCCCGGTGCCCACCGACACCTGGACCCCCACCCCGACCTTCACGCCGACCTTCACCCACACCTTCACCCAGACCCCGCTCCCCGGTTGCTCCACCTTCTCCTTCGGCAAGAACTGGATCGGGGCCGCCAATGGCGTCTACAACAACCCGAACATCTTCGCCTCGCGTTTCACCCTGACCGCCGTCGGCCAGGCGACGGTTTTGCACGCCTATATCCACTCGGCCCCGACCCCCGGGACGAACCTCGAGATGGCGATCTACAACGACGTGGCGTCCCAACCCGGGACGGTGCTGGCGGCCTCGTCCAGCCAGTCGGCCGTGAACGGGTGGAACAACGTGGACATCCCCAACACCGTTGCCCTCGCTCCCGGCACCTATTGGATCGCGCTCGAGGCGGACCACCCGATCGACCTGTCCCTGGACAACCAAACGACGGGGGACGGGCAGTACCAGTCCGCCTCGTTCGGCTCCTTCCCAAGCCCCTTCACCGGCTCGGGCGCCACCGACTGGAGCTTCAGCTTCTACGCGGACTACTGCGTGGGGGCCGGGACGCCCACGCCGGTCCGGACCGCCACCTGGACGCCGACGCCGACCTTTACCTCCACCCCCACCGCGACGTTTACTTTCACGCCGCTCCCGGCCTGCACCCTTTTCTCATTCGGAAAGAATTTCCAGGGGGGGAGCGTGGGAAGCGGCTTCTCGCCGGGTAACGCCCTCGCCACCCATTTCACCCTGACCACCTCAGGACAGGTCAACAAACTCCACGCCTACATCCCCTCCAATGCCGGGGCGAACATCCGCATGGCGCTCTACTCCAACGGCGCCTCCCAACCGGGGACCCTGATCGCCGCCTCGAACCCCCAAACCTCCGTCGTGGGGTGGAACAACGTGGTGGTCCCCACCACTTCGCCCCTGGACCCGGGCACCTACTGGATCGCCCTGGTGGCGGATAACAGCATCGATATGTCCCTGGATTACGGGACCACCGGGGACGGCCAGTACCAGGGCATGTCCTTCACGGGGTCTTTCCCGAGTCCCTTCTCCAGCTACGGCGGTACCGACTGGGCCTTCGCCTTTTACGCGGACTACTGCGTGGGGCCCGCGACGCCCACACCGGTCCCGACGGTCACCTGGACCTTCACCCCGACCTTCACCTCCACCCCCTCGCCTACCCGGACGGAGACGCCGATCCCGGGGTGCACGCCCACGACCTTCGGCAACACCTCGCCCGTGGGGAGCGCCAGCAACTACTCGGGGGGGAACATACTGGCCACGAAGTTCACCCTGGGCACGTCCAGCGTGGTGACCAAGCTCCACGTGTACCTCCCCAACACTCCCACGGGATTGATCCGGATGGCCCTTTATACCGACGCCTCGGGGAGCCCCTCCGCGTTGTTGTCCCAATCCGGCGACCAGGTCCCGGTGACCGGTTGGAACACCGTGGACATCCCCAACACGGGGACCCTCGCGACCGGGACCTACTGGATCGCCTTCATGTCCAACAACACCGCCGCGGGGATCGACATGCAGGTGGCCAACACCCCGACGGGGGTGGGGCAGTTCGAGTGGTACAGCTACCAGGCGTTCCCGGCAACGTTCAGCCCGGCTGGCGCGCAGGACTGGAACTTCTCCTTCTACGCGGAGAAGTGCCCGTGAGGCCCTGACGTCGTGACGGGTTGGATGTAAAAAAGGCCGCCCCCGGGCGGCCTTTTTGTTTTGGGCGAAAAGCGACCCCGGTTTACCGGGGCGATTATGTGGCAAGATGGCCTGAACAGGCCCCGCACAGGCGGGGAATAGACCCGTCGAAAGGTTGAGAACATGGAACCCACCCCCGCCCCCAAACCCCCCGCCGGGGAGTCCAAAAGCCTCCACTGGGAGAACATGAAGCTGGGAAACCGGGAATACGTCTTCGAGTACCGCGAGTCGGGGAGGGGCAACCGTTTCCTCAACGTGACGGACACCCATGAGCGCAACGGGAAGGTCGTCAAGTCGTCCGTGCTGGTGTTCGAGGACCAGCTGGAAGCCTTCATGGACGGCTTGAACCGCGCCCTGGACTACGCCCGCAATAACAAGAAGCCAAAGGTTACCTAACGGAGTCCCTCGGCTAAACGTGTGAGTCGGTTATCTCCCAATAACGTTTGGACCGCGGATATTCTATGGGGAATATTGATTTGAACTTCATGACTTACCTATTTGATCTTGGTGGACTTGGCGGTGAATGAATTTTGGATTTGTTAATCTTTTGAGACGGTCTTCAGCATGGCGGGGGAGTGGCGCTCGCCGGAAACCCGGAAGCCCGACAGGATGCCGCTGATGGCGGCTTGGTCGAACTGGTCCAGCTTGAGCTGGGCGGCCAGGGCGTTCTCCTCCAAATGCTTCACCTTCGTGGTGCCGGGGATGGCCACCACGTCGTTACCCCGGGTCAAGAGCCAGGCTAGGGCCACTTGGGTGGGGGTGGCGCCCTTGCCCTCGGCGATGATCCGGATCTGGTCCACCAGCCTCATATTGGCGGCGAAGTTCTCACCCTGGAACCGGGGGATCGTCCGGCGCCCGTCCTCCGGCGCGAGATCCTCGAATTTCCTGATCGCGCCCGACAGGAAGCCCCGTCCCGCGGGGCTGAAGGCCACGAAGCCGATCCCCAGTTCCCGCAACGTCGGCAAGACCTTCTCCTCAACGCCGGTCTCCCAGAGGGAATACTCGCTTTGGAGGGCCGACAGGGGGTGAACCGCGTGGGCCCGGCGGATCGTCTGGGACCCCACTTCGCTTAAACCCAGGTACTTGACCTTTCCTTCCTTGACCAAATCCGCCATGGCGCCCACGGTCTCTTCTATAGGAGTGTTGGGGTCCAGGCGGTGCTGATAAAGCAGGTCCAAGTGGTCGGTGCCGAGGCGCCGGAGCGACCCCTCAACGGCCCGCTTCACATTCTCGGGGCTCCCGTCTAGGCCCACCCTTTTGCCGTCCGGTAGGATCTTCCAGGCGAACTTGGTGGCCAGGATGACCTGGTTCCGTTTACCCTTCAGGGCCTCTCCCAGCCGGGTCTCGTTGGCGAAGGGGCCGTACATCTCGGCGGTGTCCCAGAAGTTCATCCCCAGGTCGAGGGATCGGTCCAAAACCCGGCGGCTCTCGGCGTCGTCGGCCTGGCCGTATTGGAAGTCCATACCCATGCAACCGAGCCCCAGGACGGGGACGCTGAGGCCTTGGCTTCCAAGTTTTCGGGTTTCCATGGCGTCGTTTCCTGTCAAAAAGTAGTTGGAGAAGGTTTGTCCATCGAATGACTATCGCCGATAAACATCCCGGCGATTTCCGATCTCGATCACAAACACCGTTTTATCTTGGTCTTGGATTGAATGCAACACCCGCCAATTCCCTTGACGGATCCGATAAAGGTCCCCGCCGGCCATTTTCTCGACGCCTGGGGGCCTGGGTTGGTGGGCCAATGCCTTGATGTGGTCCACCACCTTGGCCAAGGTGGGAGGGGGAACCGCCCGGAGTTCTTTTTCGGCGGTTTTCTTGAGGGAAACGCTATAAGGGGGGAGTGGCATGGATTTTTACAGCAGGCCGTCGCGCTTGAGGTCCTTGAGGACGGCTTCCAGACTGCGGACAGGTTCCTTCGCGCGTTTACCGGTGGCCGCATTGTCCGCCGCGTCCTCGCTGAGCGAGAACCGGAGGGCCTCATTCACCAGGTAGGACAGGCTTTGGTCCTGGTGGGCGGCCTTGATTTTGGCGGCCTTCAACAGTTTCTGGTCGAGATATAGGGTGGCCTTGGCATTCATGATCCACCTCCCACCCCAAGTTACTTCGGTGACGTCAAGACGTCAAATTAAGGCTTGGGCAGGGCCTTCAGCTTGATGCGTAGGACCGCGTGGGCCATGGTGACTGCGTGATCGTTCCCCAAATAAACCCGGTAACTGTCGTTGGTGGCGTCCCCGCAGGGGGACTCGCTGGTCCAGACCTCGACCTGGCGGAGGGCCAGGGCCACCTGGGCTTGGTCCAACGGCGTCTTCTTGTCGTCGGTCCACTCGTCCAACTTCGCCATCATCCCGGAGATCGGCCTGAGCCAGGCGAAGGCGGGGTCGTTCAACAACAAATGGAGCATGGCGCCGGGGCCCGCGATGGGTCCGTTCACCTTCTCATAGCCGGCCTTCACGGCCTCCATCAGGGCCAGGTGCAGGTCGAGCAGGGCGTTGGAGGCCTCGGACAGCTTCTTCCGGAGCTCAGCGTCGGAGGGCGGGTGACTTGGTTCTTGGTTCAAAATGGCCTCAAAAAATCCGATTTAACCACGGGGTAAAAGGGGGTCACGGAGAAATCAAATTTGGACATGAACCCCAAGCTTGCGTTTCTGTTCCTCCGTGCCCTCCGCCTTCCCCGTGGTTCTAAAGTGGTTGCGCTTAGGGTGCCGAGGGGGCGGCCACCGGCAGGTTCGCCGATTTCGACTCCAACTTCAAGACCGCGGGGGCCAGGCCCTTCGCCTCGGCCTTCAGGATGATCTCCCCCGGCGTCCCCTGCGTCTGGACCAATACCTGGGCCAAACCGTTGAAGAGACTGCGCTTCCAGGGCCCGTGGGGCGTGAAGGCCCCGATCGTGCCCGGGTGGGTGTTGCCGTAGTCCCAGTCCCAGCGCATCCTCAGGGGCGTCCCCACCATGGCGTAGGTGTTGCGGCCGGGGTGGAGGATCGAGTGTTCCAGATTGTAGGCTTGGGTCTTGTCGCCGTTCTTCAGGCCCTTCACGATGAGCTTGCCGTTGATGTAAAGGTCCTGTTCCTCCCCGATGGCCTTGGGGTAGAAGGTGAGGACGGTGTCCGGCCCATAGGGGGCCAGGGTGAATTCGCCCCGGATCACCATCGTCATGGGGACGTTCCGCGCCTTGCCGTCGATCCTGCCCCGGAACGAGAAGCCCTCGGGCCAAGCCTGGTCGTTGAACCCGGGCGCCACCTCGGATAGCCCGTCCCATCCCACGACCCTCTTGAACTTCAGGTTCTTGATGTCCTGGGAAGTCACCTGGTCCACGACCTGGTCCGGCTCATGGCAGGAAGGGTCGCCGTTACCCACGCCGATGATCTTGCCGGGGCCTTCCAGCGAGAAAGTGGCTTCCGCACCCGCCAGGGGGTTCGCGACGCCCTTCGCGTCCAGGGCGCTCACCGTCACCACCGAGACGTCCACTGAATCGGCCTTCGGGTCCATCCGGTCGGCCGAGAGGGCGAGGGAGGCGGGTGGGCCGGCGGTCTCGACCTTTGTTTCCATCGTCGGCTTGCCGTCCTTGAACCCCTCGGCGGACAGGACGCCCGGCTCATAAGGGACCACCCATTCCAGGTGCGAGTTCAGGGGCATGTCCTTGCGCCCCTGACTCCTCCCGTTCAGGAACAATTCCACCGCCGCGCAGTTCGAATCGGCCCAGACGGTCACGGGCTTCCCCTCACGGCCCTTCCAGTTCCAATGCGGCGACAGGTGCAGGACGGGTTCGTCGGTCCACCAGGCCTTCAGGTAATAGGCCTGGTCCTTCGGGAAGCCGCAGAGGTCCAGGATGCCGTATTGGGAGCCGATGGCCGGCCAGTCGAAGGGCGTGGGTTCCCCCCGGTAGTCGAACCCGGTCCAATAGAACAGGCCGCCCAGGAAGGGACGGGCCAGGTAGTGCTTCCAGGATGTCTCGGCGCTGAATTCCCCGGCCCGGTCCGCGGGGGCCAGGTGGCAGGCCGCCTGGACGGTCTCGTAACAGCCCCGGGTCGAGTGGGTGGAGGATTCCTCGCTCCCGAAGGAGGGTTGTTGGGGATGGCTCTTGTGGTGGCCGTCCAGGTCGCCGTGGGTGTAGTAGTTGTAGCCCATGACCTCCAAGACCTCCGACAGGCCCTTGCCCCAGCCGCCGCTGACGGCCGCGGTGATCCCCCGGGTGGGGTCCAGGCGCTTCACGATGGCCTGCATGAGCGCGCCGATGCGCTCGCCCCTCACGTTGCCCTCGATGGTCCATTCCTCGTTGCCCAGGGACCAGGCGAAGACGCAGGGGTGGTTGCGGTCGCGCTTGACCAGCCACTCCAGGCGTCCGGTCAGCTCGGGGGTGACACCCATGAGGCGATTCTCGTCCAATACCAGCATGCCGAGCCGGTCGCAGGCGTCCAGCAACTCCGGGGTCGGGGGGTTGTGGGAACAGCGGTAGGCGTTGCAGCCGAAGGACTTCAGGGCCCGGATCCGGTAGTCCTGCAGGGCGTCCGGCAGGGCGGCCCCCACCCCGGCGAAGTCCTGGTGGACGCAGGTGCCCTTGAGCTCGACGTGCTTCCCATTGAGGAGGAACCCCTGGACGGGGTCGAACCCCAGGGTTCGGATGCCGAAGGTCGTGACCACCCGGTCCACGACCTTGGACCCGGATTGGACAACCGTGAACAACGTATATAAATGAGGGGATTCGAGGGACCAAAGCAGGGCCTTGGACACCTGGAGGGAACCCAGGGATTTCCCCTCTTCGCCGGGGGCCAGTTTCAGGCCGCCCACCTTGCCGGTGGCGACCGACCGGCCGTCCTCGTCCCGGACGTCCTGGGTGACTTCGTACGAAACCGGGGTGGCGCCGTCGTTTCGGACGGTGGCCTCGGTCGAGAGGCGGGCCGAATCGCCCTTCACCTCGGATTCAACGAAGACGCCGTCGGGGGCCACGTGGAGGGGGTCGGTCTTCTCGAGCCAGGTATGGCGGTAGATCCCGGCGCCCTCGTAGAACCAGCCTTCCTCCGTCGTGACGTCGGCCCGAACCACCACCACGTTGTCGCCGCCGTAATTCAGGAGTTCGGACACGTCATAACGGAAGCCGCTGTAGCCGCTGGTTTCCCGGCCCAGGTAAAAGCCGTTGACCCAGACCACGGCGTCCCGCTGGACCCCGTCGAACACCACGCTGACGCGGCGGCCCAGGTCCTTCTCGGAGATGAAGAAATGACGGCGGTACCAACCCACGCTGGCGCCCGGGAACTTCCGGCCCAGGGCCTTGTAGCCGTGGCTGCGGCTTCCCTCGGGCGAGAAGGGAAGCTCCGCCGCCCAATCGTGGGGCACGTCCACCGAGCGCCAGCCCCGGTCGTCGAAGCTGGAAGTCACGGGGCCGCTGCCGTAGCCGGCCTTGGTGATCGTGGAGAAATAGTCGGTGTCGAAGCCGAAGTCCTTCGTGGGGTCGTAGGCGTGGCCCAGGGCGAAGAACCAACCTTTGTCCAACGACAGGCGTTCACGGGGCGAGGCGGACCCAACGGCGCCCAGGGACAAGCGGGGGAAGATCGCGAGGGTCAAAAGGATGAGGAGGGTCTTCGTCACGGGGGATTCCTTGAATCGGGGTTCGAGGGGCAACCGCGACATTGTAAGGCGGGGCGAAAGGGGTTGGGGCCCCGAAAGAGTGCAAGCGTTTGCCCCCTGCCGCCGGGGCGGGGCGTGTTAAAATGCGGTCCGTCGGCCATCCGGCCGGATCCACTCCCCAAGGAGCGCCCTATGTCGAACCCCATCCTCGAGAAGCTCGGACCCTTGCGTCCCCTCGTCGGCACCTGGGAGGGCGGAAGCGGCCTGGACATCGGCCCCTCGGCCGCGCGGGAAGTCGAGGAGACCAAGTTCCGCGAGCGGATGGTTTTCGAGCCCTTCGGCCCGGCGGAGAACCATGAGCAGGTACTCTACGGCCTCCGGTACCACCTGCAGGCCTGGCGCGACCCGGGCGAGGGGGACCCTTTCCACGACGAGATCGGCTACTGGTATTGGGACGCCAAGAACAAGTGGATCATGAAGAGCCTGACGATCCCCCGGGCCATGGTGGTCCTGGCGGGCGGCACCTGCGCGGCGGACGCCAAGAAGTTCAAGGTGTCGGCCCGGGTCGGGAACGGCACCTTCGGCATCCTGTCCAACCCCTTCCTCGAGGAGGAATTCAAGACCGTTTTGTTCGACCAGGAGATTGAGGTCCGCGACGACGGGACCCTCGCCTACGCCGAGAATACCGTGATGTTGCTCAAGGGCCGGACCCAGCTGTTCGAGCACAAGGACCGCAACGTCCTCAAGAAGGTCAAGGACTAGGATGCCCAAGAGGACCCCGGCGACACCCCAGCGCAAGCTTTCCACCAAGCACCTGGTCTACCTGTTGCTGGGCGGGGCGCTCTTGGCGGTCGGGTTCTTCCACTTGGCGCCGGCGATCCTGACGGGGCTGGTGTTCTACGTCTTCCTCGACCAAGTGCACCGACACCTGACCAAGTCCATGGGGCGGGGGATCGCGCGGTACGCCGCCCTCGCGGTGTTCCTGGTCGTCCTGGGCCTCGCGGGCTTGGTGTTCGTGAAGTTCGTGAAACAGAGCCTGGCGGCGGTCCCGGTGATCCTCGCCAAGCTGATCCCCACCCTCAACCACCTTTCGGACCAGTTCGGCTTCGACATCCAGTTCGACACCATCGAGGAACTGCAACAGGCGATGCTGTCCGCCTTCCGGCAGAACCTGGGGGTGGTCAAGCGCTATAGCCTTCTCCTGACCAAGGAGGTCTTCACGATCCTCCTGGGCGGTTTCGCGGCGGTCTTCTACTTCCTCCAGGGTTCCACCGCGAAGAGGGGCTCCAGCCTCTACGCGGCGGTGGGGGTCGAGATGGAGCGCCAGGTCCAGGGTTTCCTGGGGAGCTTCGGGCGGGTCATGGGGGCCCAGTTGCTGATCAGCGCCATCAACACGGCCCTCACCGCGGTGTTCCTCACGGTCCTGGGGATGCCCTACGTGATCTTTTTGGTCCTCACCACGTTCCTGGCGGGCCTCCTGCCCATCATCGGCAACCTGATCTCCAACTCGGTCATCCTGGGCACGGCCCTCACGGTCTCGCCCGAGCACGCCCTGTTCGCCCTGGCCTACCTGGTGGTGATCCACAAGGGCGAGTACTTCCTCAACAGCAAGATCGTGGGGTCCAACGTGGAGATGCCCATGTGGCAGATCCTGTTGGCCATCCTGATCGGCGAGACCACCCTGGGGCTCGCCGGGATCCCCCTGGCGCCGGCCATCCTCCACTTCATCCGCCGGGAGATGCAGGAGACGAAGGCGTAGCGAAACCCTCACCCTGTTGTCGGTTTGGCGAAAAAAGGCGGGCCCAACGGCCCGCTTTTTTTTTACGACCTGAAACCGCCAAACGATTGCAACCACAGATGCACACGGATTCACACAGATACAACTTTATGATTTGACTGTGAAACTAAGCGAAATAGTTCTGGTGAGTGTTTCTTTTATTTGACGGGAGCGACGTTCGATCCCATCCCATGAGCCTTCGCCAAATCGGTGTGCATCCGTGTGAATCTGTGGTTCCCTCTCATTCAGATGTTATGGCATTATCGGCGTTCATCCGTGTTCATCGGTGGCTCCATAACTTTTGATGTTTTCCGTTTTTGGTTGCCTGTTTGCCTGGAAAGCCTGCGTGGCGTCACATCGATTGGTTTCATGGGACCCCTTGAAACCCAGGCGGGAAAAGGCCAAATTACCCCAACCATCCAAACCACCCAGGGGGAACGAGCATGCCGAACCGCACTTACGCCGTCATGGGGGCCACGGGCCATATCGGCCAGGTCCTGACCGAGGAACTGCTGAAGAAGGGCCACGGGGTCCGCGCCCTGGGCCGCACGCTGGTCAAGATGGAGGCCCTCAGGCTCAAGGGCGCCGAGCCCCATCCCCTCGCGTTCGACGACGCGTCCGCCCTGACGGCGGCCTTCCGGGGAACGGACGGGGTGTTCGTCATGATCCCGCCCGCCTACGACGAGGCCGATTTCTCCGCCTACCAGAACCGAACCGGGGAGGCCATCGCGAAGGCCGTGAAAGACTCCGGCGTGAAGTACGTCGTGCACCTAAGTTCCATCGGGGCGGACCGGACCGAGGGGACGGGGCCCATCGTGAACCTGCACCGGCAGGAGGAACGCCTGGCTTCGATCCCGGGCTTGAACGTCCTGCAACTGCGGCCGGGGTATTTCATGGAGAACCTTCTTTGGTCCATCCCGGTGATCCAAGGCATGGGGGTTTTGGGGACGCCGATCCGCCCCGACCTACGCATCGGCATGGTGGCCACGGGGGACATCGGGGCCGCGGCCGCCGATTTCCTGGACAAGCTGTCGTTCAAGGGAAACGTGCCGTTCGAGTTCGCCGGGCCGCGCGACGTGACCCTGGCCGAGGTGGCCTCGCTCATCGGCGCGGTCATCGGCAAGTTCGGCCTGCCCTACGTGCAGTTCCCCTATGAGGACGCCAAGCAGGGGATGGTGGGGAGCGGCATGAAGCCGGATATGGCGGAATTGATGATCCAGATGAACCGCGCCTTCAACGAGGGGCGGGTGGAACCCACGCAGAAACTGGAGGGGACCCACCGGGGCAAGACTTCGGTGGAGGAGTTTGTGCGGGGCATGGCGCCTGCCTTCGCCAAGGCGTAAGGCCACAACCACGATGATTCACCACAGAGACACAGGGGCACAAT
The DNA here is from genome assembly GCA_964392085.1 of uncultured bacterium. Classification (GTDB taxonomy): domain Bacteria; phylum Oederibacteriota; class Muellerivitia; order Muellerivitales; family Muellerivitaceae; genus CAYMOV01. The sequence goes on along the minus strand of CAYMOV010000005.1, from coordinate 31,637 downwards.
AAAGCGAAGGACGCACTTCCTTTTTTTAAAAGGGTAAATGATTTGCGTTTTGGAGGGCTTACTCTTGTGTCTCCGTGTCCCTGTGGTGATATAAGCGGTTGCCGTTACCGGATGACCGGGAAGCCGGCGGCGGACCAGGCGGAGATCCCGCCCTCCATGTGCTTGGCCTGGGTGAAGCCCTTGGCGGCCAAAATCTTCAGGGCCATGGAACTGCGGTGGCCGCCGCGGCAATAGGCGATCAGCGGCCTGTTCGGGTCCAGGGTCTTGGCGCCGGCGTCGAGGCCGTCGAGGGGCAGGTTGCGGGCGCCGGGCAGGTGGCCGGAGCGGAACTCCTCCGGCGTCCGGACATCGATGAGTTGGAGGTCCTTCCCGCTCCTCATGTCCTCCCGCACCCTCGTGGGGGACAACCGCGCCGCCGACGGCACCGAGGGCTTGAGGAAGAAGAACACCACCACCGCGACAACCGCCCCAATCATCCAGCTGTTCATGGGAGACTCCTGTTAGGTACGGCCGGAAGGCCCGGCTGTTTCGTGTATTAGTATATAAGATATTACTAATGTAAAGTCCAGCCCTCCCGGGGTTTGTCGGAGCGCGCCGGCTTCCCGGATGGGCGGGAAGGCCAAAGGGGAAGCCCGTTTCCACGAAGACCCCCCCAAAAGGCCCCTAATAGCGTAAAGTGGGCGCCTACCGCAGGCCCATAAACCCACCTAAGGATAAGAATGGAAAGCTTCCAGGAGTTGGCGTTACCCGCCTTTTTGCACGAGTCGCTGGTGAAGATGAAGTTTGAGAAACCTACCCCCATCCAGGCCCAGTCCATCCCCCCCGGCCTCGAGGGCAAGGACGTCGTGGCCTCCGCCGAAACCGGCTCGGGCAAGACCGCCGCCTTCGGCATCCCCCTGTTGAGCTACCTCGCCGCCCACCCGGGCCAGACGGCCCTCATCCTCACTCCCACCCGCGAACTGGCGGACCAGGTGCGCGAAGTGCTCCGCCAATTGGCCGGCAACCGGGGCGACCTGAATTCCGCCCTCCTGATCGGCGGCATGGGAATGGGCGCCCAGGTGGACGCCCTCAAGCGCGGTACCCGGCTCATCATCGGGACGCCCGGCCGGATCATCGACCACATGGAACGCCGCACCCTGGACCTGTCCCGCACCGGTTTCCTGGTGCTGGATGAGGCGGACCGGATGCTGGACATGGGCTTCGCGCCCCAGCTCAACAAGATCCGCGTCAAACTGCCCCATGACCGCCAGACCTTGATGTTCTCCGCCACGATCCCGCCGGACATCCAGTCCTTGGCCCACCAGTACCTGCGCTCGCCGGTGCGGGTGGCCGTGGGCGGCGAGTCCCGGGCCGTGGAGAAGATCCGCCAGAAGGTCATGAACACCAGCCAGGGCCGCAAGTTCGACGACCTGATCGCCGAGCTCCAGGCCCGTGAGGGGTCCGTCCTGCTCTTCGCCCGCACCCAACACCGCGTGGACCGCACCCTCCAGAAGCTGAAGGACAAGGGGCTGTCGGCCGTCCGAATCCACGGCGGCCGCACCCAGGGCCAGCGCCGCATGGCGTTGGAGCAGTTCAAGAACGGGTCGAGCCGCATCCTCGTGGCCACCGACATCGCGGCCCGCGGGCTCGACATCCAGCACATCGCCCACGTCATCAACTTCGACCTGCCCCAGAACCCCGAGGACTACCTGCACCGGATCGGCCGGACGGCGCGCGCGGGGGCCGAGGGGGATTCCCTGACCTTCCTGACGCCCGAGGACGCCGGTCAATGGAAGGACATCCTGAAGGAACTGGGCGAAGGCCGCGTGGCCATCACCAACCTGCCCTCCCATTTCACGGACCACGCCGCCGCGATCAATCCCCAGCCGGCCTTCCGGCCGGGTTCCTCCCAGCCGAACCAGCGCCACTCCCAGGGACAACGTCCCCAAGGACGTTCCCAGAATTCGTCAAGGGGTCCCTCGCGTCCGGAAGGCCAGTCCCAGGGCAGGCCCCAAGGGCGTCCTTCCCAACCGCACCAGGGACAACCGCAAGGACACCGGCAGGGTTCGAACCAGGGCCGGGACCGCAACCCCCGGCCGGGTTCCAGCGCTCCGGCCGGCGCCGCTCCCCACGAGGTGGACGGGAACCGTGCGGGTTTTGAGACCCACCGACAGAACCAGGGACCTTTCCGCGGCCGCGACCGCAACGCCCCTCCCCACTCCGGCAGGCCGTCCGGGACTAACCCGGGACACCGCCCGGGACAAGGCGGTGACCGAAACCGCCCGGGCCAGGACGCGAACCGCAGGGGACCGGGCGCCGGTCGGGGCGGGAACTCCTCCTCGCGCGACGACAACCGGGGCAACCGGTTCCCCAACGACCGCAACCGCCGGCCGGACAACCGCGGGAACGCCGGGGGCCAGGACAAGGAATCCCAGATCAAGAAGTGGCTCGGAAAATGGTTTTAAACTAACAACAACCACAAATCACCACAGGGACTGACCCGCGTTCATGAAGGGTTGATGTGAGCGCGAGGAGCGGTGAATTGATGTTTTGCGACCGGGAGGGCCGCATGTCCGAACCAAAGATGCACCTCGTGGTGGCCACGCCCTGTTACGGCGGCCAAGTCATGAGCAGCTACGCGGCGTCGCTCCTGAAACTTCAGGCCGCCTGCACGGCCCGGGGCATCGAGATCACGATTTGGATGTCCTGGGGGGACGCCCTCATCACCCGCGCCCGCCAGGACCTGACGGCGCGATTCCTCGGGACCCCTTCCGCGACCCACCTGTTGTTCGTGGACGCCGACATCGCGTTTGAGCCCGAGCAGGCCTTCCGGCTCCTGGACTTCGCGGCCGACTTCTCAGCGGGGGTTTATCCCGCCAAGAAATACGATTGGCCGAAGGTGGAGGCCCTCGTGAAGGAGGGCCGGGGCTCCCTGGAATCCGCGTCGCTTTCCTATGTCATGGAGTTTGAGAACCCGGCTCGGATCGAGTCGAAGGGCGGTTTCGCGAAGGTGCGCTACGCCGGTACGGGGTTCATGCTCCTGAAGCGCCGGGCCCTGGAGAAAATGGTCGACTGGTACCCGGAACTCAAGTACGGGCGCCACCACCAGAACCAGGATTCCCTCCGCGACAGCCCCTGGCGGTACGCCCTGTTCAACTGCATCCTGGACCAGGCCACGAACACCTACCTCAGCGAGGATTTCAGCTTTTGCCAACGCTGGACGGACAAGGGCGGCGAGATCTGGTTGGACCTCCAGAGCCGCTTGACCCACATCGGACCCGCGATTTTCCCCGGGGACGTCTCCACCCAGTTCGGCCCGGTAAGCGGATAGCTCGAACCTCCCGGTTCGGCTTGATCGGGGTCGCCCCAAGGGCAGGAATCCCGTCCTTAAACCGATGGGTCCCCGCCTGACCCAGTTCATTCCTTGGATTCAACCTCAAAAAATGGTCGGTCCCCTGAGGTTAACGCCGGGTTGAGCGTTTTCCCCCACCAACCCGTCTTTTCGCCCCCTTCCATCTATTTGAACAGGCCTGCGGTACAATTCGCCCTTCTCCAATCCAATGAAACGGGGTCGCCTCGCGGATCCCGTCCGAGGGAACCTTGGCGCCCTTATTCCGTCCTGCGCGGCTTGCCCACAACTTGATCCTCGCCCTCTCGGTCACCCTCGTGGGCGCCGCCTGGGGCCAGACCCCCCTATTGTCCTACCATAACGACGATTCCCGCACGGGACTCAACCCCAACGAGACGATCCTCTCGACGTCGGTCGTCAACCAAGCGACCTTCGGCAAGCTGTATTCCGACGCGGTCGACGGCCAGATTTACGGCCAACCCCTTTACGTCCCCAACCAGGCGATTTTGGGCAAGGGCAACCACAACGTGGTCTATGTCTGCACGGAGCACGACAGCGTCTACGCCTTCGACGCCGATTCCCCCCAAGCGCCGCTTTGGCAGGTCAGTTTCCTGAACGCGGCCGCCGGGGTCACCACGGTGGCCCTGGCCGACGTGGCGAATTGCACCCAGATCACCCCGGAGATCGGCATCACCGACACGCCTTATATCGACCCGGCGAAGGGGAAGATCTACCTGGTGGGGATGATCAAGCAGGTGACCGCGGGCCCCGTGACGCAGTTCTACCAGGTCCTGCACGCGCTCGACCTCTCCTCCGGGGCCGAGGCGGCGAACGGCCCCACCACGGTCCAGGCCAGCGTGCCGGGGACGGGCCAGGGAGGGACGACGGATACCTTCAATGCACGGGCCTACAAGGAACGATGCGGATTGGTCGAGTCCAACGGGGTGATCTACACCTCCTGGACCTCCCACTGTGACCTGAACAACTGGGGCACCTACCAGGGCTGGATCATCGGCTACAACGCCTCGGACATCAGCCAACAGACCATCGTCTACAACGTGGCGCCCGACGGGAGCGAGGCGTCCCTCTGGAACAGCGGCGGGGCCCCGATGGTGGATGCCTCAGGAAACCTGTTTGTCCTCACCGCGAACGGCACTTTCGACGCCAACACGGGGGGGCGGGACTACGGCGACAGCTTCCTCAAACTGACGGCCGGGGTCACGGCCCTCACCCCGGCGGACTACTTCACGCCCTCGAACCAGGGCACCCTCAGCAACACCGACCAGGACTTGGGCTCCACCGGAGGCGTGCTTTTGCCGGATTCCTACGGCAGCGCGGCCCATCCCCACCTCATGACAGGAGGCGCCAAGACGGGGGAGGTGTACCTGGTGGACCGGGACAACATGGGACATTACAACGCCGCGACGGACAACGACGTCCAGGAATTCCACGTCGGGACGGCCGCCACCAACGCGGGATTCACCAACCCCGCGATCTTCAACGGCTTCGTCTATTGGGGCATGTCGGGGCAGGTGCTCCGGGCCTTCAGCCTGGCGAACGGCCTTTACAACACCACGGCCTCCTCCCAGACCTCGGCCACCTACGCCTACCCGGGTTGCGTTCCCAGCGTGTCCTCCAACGGAACGACGAACGGCATCGTTTGGGCGATCCAACCCGGCACCCCCGCGGTCCTGCACGCCTACGACGCCACGAACCTGGCCACCGAGCTCTACAACAGCTCCCAAAACGCGGCCCGGGACAGCGCCGTGGCGGCCAACGTGAAGTTCACGCCGCCCAGCATCGTCAACGGGAAGGTCTATGTCCCGGCCGCCGGCCAGCTGGTGGTGTACGGCTTGATCGGGGGGGCCACGCCGACCTGGACGTCTACGCCCACCGCCACCCCGACCAGAACCTCCACGGCTACCTTGACGGCCACGGCGACGTCCACCCGGTCCCCGACCCCAAGCGGGACGCCGACGGCGTCGCCCTCCCGGACTCCAAGCGCGACCGTGACTCCGTCACCGTCCCCGAGCCCCACGGCGAGTGGGACGGCTTCGTTAACGCCGACTGGGACGGGTACTTTCACGGCTACCTTTTCCTCGACTCCCACCGCCACCCCGACCTCCTCGGCGACGTTGACGGCGACCCGAACCTGGACGGCCACGGCCTCGGCGACCAGGACCTCCACCCCAAGCGGGACGCCGACGGCGTCGCCCTCCCAGACTCCAAGTGCGACCGTGACTCCGTCACCGTCCCCGAGCCCCACGGCGAGCGGGACAGCTTCATCAACGCCGACTGGGACAGCCACCTTCACGGCCACCTATTCCTCGACCCTCACGGCCACCCCGACACCATCCGCGACGTTTACGGCGACCCCGACCCGGACGGCCACGGCTTCGGCGACGGCGACCAGTACCGCCACCGCCTCGCCGACCCGCACCTCGACGGATTCGACTACGCCGACCCCGTCGGCTACGCCCACGGCTTCAGCGACCGCCAGTTCAACCGCCTCCCCGAGCCCAAGCGGGACGCCGACGGCGTCGCCCTCCCGGACTCCAAGCGCGACCGAGACTGCGTCCCCGTCCCCAAGCCCCACGGCGAGCGGGACAGCTTCCTTAACGCCGACTGGGACGGCGAGTGGGACGCCGACTACAACAACAACCCCAACCCATTCGTCAACGTTGACGCCTAGCCCGACGGCGCCCCCGGTCGACACTTCAACGCCTTCTCCAACCGGGACGGCGTCCCTCACCTCAAGCCCTACGCCTTCGGCAACGCCGCCCCCGCCGACCCGGACCGCCACCCCGACGGCCTCGTGGACGGAAACACCGTCGTCCACCTGGACCGTTACACCGAGCGCGACCGAGACTGCGTCCCCGTCACCGAGTCCTATGGGCACGCCGACGGCTTCCGTGACGGCCACTCCGACCTGGACCGGGTCCCCGTCGCCGACCCCGACCGGGACGGCGGGCGTGGGTCCGGAGCCCCCGGTCCTCTTTCCAAACCCCTGGCGGGGAACGGGACCCCTGACCCTTTCGGCCAACTGGGAAAGTCCCCAGGCTTGGGTGCGCGTCGCGGTCTTCACGACGGCCTACCGGAAAATCGCGGAGTGGTCCTTTACGAATATCAAGGCGGGGGAATGGTCCGTCCCCTTGGATCCCCGGGACCGGCGGGGCGCGCCGCTCTCGGACGGCCTGTATTACCTGGTGTTGACGACTCCAGTCCGCCGGTATGTCCTGCCTTTGGTCCTGCTCCGATAAACCCGACAAAAGGCCTTCTAGAACCATCTTTTGTCAGGCCGTGGCCGGGAGTAGAATGGGCGGCCTGAGGTGTCTCCCATGGCCCAACCGGATATCCAAGAACCCCTCCCGCAGGTTCGACGGGAGGAATTGCGCCGCTGGTTCGTCGGGCAAACGGCCTTGTTTCGCGGGATGAAGGTGCGGGTCCTGGACATCGACCTTTGGCGCAGGGCCTTCGTGGAGGACCTGGCCCATCCGGGGGATTACCGGTTGGTCGTTCGGTTATCGGATCTCCATTTCGAACCCCATACGGTCTTCCCGGTCTCGACCCCAGCGCGCCCGCCCGTTTTCAGCCCAGGGTCGGGCCATTAGCCGGAGGATGAAAACCCCCTTTGTGGTTGGTATAACCGGTTTTTAGCGCCATTCCCGGGCGACACCCGCCGTCCTTTGCCCTCGTCAAATCACCGTGGGGAGGGAAGCGCGGGGTTATTCAGTCGTTTTTACTGGAACCGTAGGCGCTTCCTGTCGTCTAAACTTATAGGCAGTCCATTGGATCGGGAGAATAGACATGAATCAGAACCTCAAATTGTTTGCCATCACCTTTTTCGCGTTTGCCCTCGCGCTTCCGGCTTTGGCCAGGCGGGACGACCCGGGAGACAGCCGTCCGGACCGGGTGGACCGACCCGACCGGGCTTCGGCTAGCGATGACCGTGGGGATGCCCCGGCGCGCGACACCGTGTCGACCACCCGGGACGACACCCGGGTGGACAGGACGGTTTCCGGGGACCAGCCCGTCCGGGCCCACCGAGCCGCCCAATCGCGGACGGAAAGGGCCGCGCCCCAACGCGAACAACCCGCGGGCCTGATCGGCCGGGTCGCCCCGAATGGCGGCCAAAACGCCGGGGTCCAGGGACAAAGGGTCCGCCCGGCGGCCAACGGGCAGCAGGCCCGTCCCGGGAACAACGGACAGCAATCCCGTCCCGTGGAAAACCCACGGGTTCGTTTGGGGAACGACGCGAGGACCGGAAACCGGTCGAACCAGGTACGGGACAACTCATACCGCCGTCCGGCGGGCGTCCACCCTGGGACCTATCAACAGAACCGGGCGCACCTGCAGGGCGTTCCAAGGCCCTCGCCGATCCGGGAGCGCGACCACCTGTTGAGCACCCCCCGGGCCGAATCGAGGGTCGCGGTGCCCCAACGGGGACCCGACGGAAGGGCGCTGATGTCCCGCGTCGCCGGCGGACCGCCGGCCGCCAAGTCCATGAACGTCTACATGAACAACCGCTTGGTCTTGGGCCAGGTGGGAAGGTACAACCGGGATGAAAACGTCCGGGGGCGCTACTACTGGCACGATTACGGCGGCAACCGGTTTTGCCACTATAACGACCCGTGGGGTTACAACTGGTACGGCTGGTACCTCGGGGACCAATGCTTCTGGACCCGCTATTACGGCGACCGGTATTGGTGGTACGACGACAGCTTCGACCGTTGGTGCTACTGGAACGACGGCTACTGGTGGTGGCAGGATCCCTCCCGGGTGGACGTGGTGTATGTCTACCGGGACAAGGAATACTACCCGGCCAGCGACGCGGCTGATCCGGTGACCCAGCCGGATTCCGCGACGGCCCCCGCCCCCTCGGGCTCGGCTTCCGGGACGGTTTTCTGGAGCCACGACAATACCCGGGCCATCAAGATCTACGGCGCCTCCAACGACGCCTTCCTCTACGACATGAGCGCCACCCCGGCCTTCGCGCCGGTCTTCCTGGTGTCCGGCGCCACGGACGCGCGGTTCACCGAGAACGCCAACGGCCGGATCACCGAGGTCATGGTGCTGCTGGGCGACGGGAGCTACAAACTCTTCTATCCGGATGGGCAAGCCGAAGCCCGCTGATTTCCCGGTTGGTTGAATCCAGGTCCGGCGTCCCCTTGGGGGCGCCGGGCCTTTTTTTTAATATGCATTACATACGGGGCGGAATGGGGGGGCGCGGGGTATGATGGGGTCAAGTGTATGCCCCGAATGCCTATTCTGTAGGATGGTGTAGTGGACCTATGGAACCGAAACGACGGGTATGGTTTGCGGTGGTTGGGATCCTGGGGTGGGCCCTTGTCCCCCCCGGGGCGCGAACCATTTTTTGCCGGCGCCTTGCCTCCCTCACCTTCGTCCGCTTTCCCCACGGTGGATCCACCCGCCCAGGTCCCGCCCCTTGACCTCCCCGCCCTCCAATCCCGGTACGTGCGGGTGTCCCCCGAATTCCTCGGTCAACTGGCGGGCCTGGTCCCCGTTCGGGAAGCCCCGCCCCTGGCCCTGAACCTCCTGGTCGGAGCCGATTACCGGGCGGTCTGCGACCTTCGGCGGCCGACCCTCGGGGGAGGCGTGGTCTGGACGGGAACCCTCGACGGGGTGGATGGGGGTTGGTGGGTCCTGGCCGCCCGGGGGCCGGTGATCGCGGCCACGGTCTTTGATCCGACGAGAGGACGATTCCAAATCCGGTATGTGGGGGAAGGCGTCCATCGGATCTTCCTCCAGGATCCGTCCGCGCGGTTCAAGTGCGGAACGGAGGGGCCGGGGGAGCCCGCCGTGCCCGAGGCCTACGACAACCCCGAGGGGTTTCCGCCTGTCGTCCCACAGGACACCTCCGGCATGTGCCCGGACGCCGAGAACCTGAAGGTCAACCAAGTCCTGATCCTCTACACCCCCACCGCGAGGACCTACGCCGGTGGGACCCCGGGGATCCTGACCGTCATCGACCTGGCCATGGGAGTCCTGAACTTGGCCCTGCACAACAGCCAGGTCGGGCTCGAGGACCGGTTGGTCTATTGCGCCGAAACACCCTATTCGGATTCGGGCAACCTGCCCCTGGACCTGGGCGATTCGCCGCCAACGGCGACGGCTATGTGGACGAGGTGTTCGGCCTGATGGCGACCTATGGCGCGCAATACGCGAGCCTTTTCCTGGGGCGGTCCGACAACTCCATCGCGGGGGTGGGCTACATGCCGGGTGACCAGACCGTGGTGTTGTCGTCCTGGGCCGATGTGGCGTTCCCTCATGAACTGGGCCACAACTACGGTTGTAACCACGACCGGGGGACGGCGGGGATCCCCACGGGGTCCGGATATAACTACGGCTACAAGATCAACACCGGGGCGGGGTTGTTCATTTCATTGATGTCCTACATGCCGGGATCCTATATCCCCTATTATTCCGATCCCAACGTGACTTACCTTGGCGCCGCAACGGGCGTCCCGATCGGAAGCCCCGCGGCCGCGGATAACGCCCAGGTCATCCGGAACAGCGCCCCAGCGTCCGCCCCCTTGGGGGTCAACCAACGGCCCGTTGTACAGGTGACGTCGCCCCCCACCGGGGACTCGCTCCTGGGCTGGTCCCGCCGGGATTACACCATCGATTTCGACGCTGAGATGGACCTGGATAACGGCTATGGGGATTTCGGCTCGGCCTTCCGCGCGACGATTACCTCGCCGACGGTGGCGGACTATTACAGCGTGTTGATGAACACCAACCCGGAGAACCTGGTCCCCCATTGGCAAGCGGTGTTGTTTTCCGATACCCAGGGGTACCGATACCTGGATGGGGTCGGTTTCGGTTCGGGATTGGCCACCCCCGCTTATCCCCCCGGGACTTGGGTCCACTTCCGGACGGTGGTGTCGGGTTCCCGGCAACAGACTTTCGTGGACTTTGGCTCGGGGGAGACACTCCTTTTCGATTTCACCGACATGAGCCTTCCGGCCGGGGGCGTAGGATTTCACGCCGATTTCATCCAAGGGATCAATCGGATCCGGTTCGATAACCTCGTGGTCCGTTCCTGTGCCGCCACGCCCACCTCCAGCCCGACCCCCACGGCCACCTTCACCCCGACTCTTACCTCCCTCCTCACCTCGACCTGGACCGTCACTCCAACTGGGGTCATCGTCGTGGATGATTTCCCTACCCTCACCCCGACCCCTTCACCCTCGGACACCCCGACCGATTCCCCCACCGCCACTTGGACTATGACCTGGACGGACACCCCGACGGCCACCTGGTCGGTGACCCCCATCCCCCCCAGCCCAACCCCGGTCCAACCGCTTCACGTGTGGCCCAACCCCTACAACCCCTCCCAAGCGGTTGGGGGGACCCTGAAGGCATGGTGCATGCCCCCGGGATCCGAACTGGACGTTTACACGGTTTCGGGCGAATCCGTATTTACCCAAATGGAAATCGGGGGATGGGTCCGTTGGAACGGTCGATCCCCCGGAGGGAAACCTGCGGCCCCGGGAATCCACTATTACGTGGTACGCAAGGGCCCGGAGAAACTCACCCGGGGCGTGTTAGTGATCGAGGGGTCCTGATCCCACCCGGAAATGGCCTCCCGTTGATTTTTCCCCCTCGATTGGTTAGTTTAGCCATCCCAATCTTTTCAATCGACCCGAGGGATACATGCCGAACCTGAAGACCTGGAAAGCCAAACTCGAAGGCCGGATGCCCCCGGACTGGGCCCAGGAGATCGACGGGTTTGAGGCCCAGATCGAGCTGAATAAGCAGGGGAAGATCGAGCCCCGGGTGTTCGCCGAGACGCGGCTTCGCCGGGGCGCCTACGGCCAGCGGTACGACAACGGCCGCCGGAACGACGGGAAACAGGTCCGCCAACTGGCCTATCCCGACGCCTCCACCTGGAAGGGCCCTGATACCCATTGGCACGCCCCCGGCATGATCCGCATCAAGCTCCCTTGGGGCGGCACCAACGCCGGGCAATTGGAGACCATGGCCGACCTCGCTGAGGAATATTCCGACGGCGTCGCCCACATCACCACCCGCCAGGACTTCCAGCTCCATTTCGTCCATATCGAGGACACGCCCGACCTGATGCGCCGTTTGGCGGCTTGCGGCATCACCAGTCGGGAGGCCTGCGGCAACTCGGTTCGCAACGTGACGGCCTGCCCCCTGGCGGGCGTCTGCGCCGGCGAGACCTTCGATGTGACCCCCTACGCCGAGGCCATCTTCCGTTTCCTCCTCGGGCACCCTGACGCACAGGATTTCGGCCGCAAGTTCAAGGTGGCCTTCTCGGGCTGCGAGAACGAGGGTTGCGGCCTCGTGATGATGCACGACATGGGCTTCATCGCGAAGGTCCGGGACGGGAAACGAGGCTTCGACGCCTACGTGGGCGGCGGGCTCGGCCCCGTGCCCTACCAAGCTAAAAAACTCCTGGAATTCGTGGACCCGGACGAGATCCTCCCCTTGACACAGGCTGTGGCCCGGGTCTTCGGCCGGTTGGGCGAGAAGAAGAACCGGGGCGCGGCCCGCATCAAGTTCCTCGTGGCCAAGCTGGGCATCGACGAGTTCCGCCGCCTGGTCCTGGAGGAGCGGAAAACCCTCCCGGCGGACCCCCGGTGGGTGGGCCTGCCGGCCGCCCAATTGAATAAGAAGGAATCCCCCCTCCGGGTTTCCGGAACCCTGCCCCCCTCGCTGCCGGAGGGTTTCCTCGATTTCGCCCGCCAGAACGTAAGGGGCCAGGCCCAGGCCGGATATTCCACGGTGGCGGTCCAGGTGCCCCTGGGGGACCTGACCAGCTCCCAACTCCGCGCGTTGGCCGAAATGACCCGCAAGTACACGAAAGACACGGTGCGCACCACCGTCGAGCAGAACCTGCTGTTCCGTTGGATCGCCCAGTCGGACCTGCCGGCCCTCTACTCCGATTTGAGGGCCGTCGGCCTGGCGGCCCCCAACGCCGGGACGATCTCGGACATCACCTCCTGCCCCGGGACGGACACCTGCAAGTTGGGAATCGCCGCCTCCCGGGGCCTGGGGCGCCGACTCTCGGAACAGATGGACGCGAAGCTCCAAACCCTGCCTCCCGAGGTCCGGAACCTGAAGATCAAGGTGTCGGGTTGCCCCAACTCCTGCGGCCAGCATCCCCTCTCGGACTTGGGCTTCTTCGGGGTGTCCCGCAAAGCCGGCGGTTACGCGGTGCCGCATTTCCAGGTGGTGTTGGGGGGCCAATGGGAGAACAACGGGGGGGCCTACGGCCAGGCCGTGATCGCGGTGCCCTCCAAGCGGATTCCCCAGGTGGTGGACCGCCTCCTTGGGTGGTTCACCTCGGACCGCCAAGACGGCGAGTCCTTCGGCGGGTTCGTGAAGCGGGTGGGGAAGGTGGAGACCAAAAACCGCCTCCAAGACCTGGCGGTGGTGCCCAGTCACGACGTTGAGCCGGACCTTTACCAGGACTGGGGAGATCCCCGGGAGTTCACCATCGGTGACATCGGCAAGGGGGAATGCGCCGGGGAAGTGGTGACCCCCTCCGAGTTCTCGGTGACCGCCGCCGAGAGCGAGATCTTCGAGGCCCAGGTGGCCCTCGACGGGGGCAACCAGAAGGGGGCCGTCGGTTTGGCCTACCAGGCCATGATCCACTCCGCGGAGGCCTGCGTGAGGAGCCGCCTGCGGGAATACGTGGGCGGAGCCGACGAGACCGTTTCGAAGTTCCGCGCGCTCTTCCATGAGACGGGGGACTTCGCCAAGCACGCCACCAGCGCCCAGTTCGCGGGCCACTTCTTCAGGCACCACGAACAGAAGCTGGAAAACCCCGACCGCGATGAGGCGGGGAGGCGGGTGCAGGAAGCCCAGCTGTTCCTCGAGGCGGTCCAGACGTTCCTCAACGCCTGAACTGAAGTTCTCGATTTTAAATTTTGAGTTTTAAGCCGACTTAAAATTTAAAACTCAAAACTGCTTTTGAAGGGGACTTAAATGGATTTGACCAAGCTCGGCGTGAAGATCCTGGCCTCGAAGGGACAGGCCCTGCCCCTTCGGGACCTGATCCCCCATTTCCATAAGATCATCCAGGACCAACTCCTGCCGGGCCTCCTGTTGATCGACGTGGCCGAATACACCCATATGCACCAGGGCCCCGGGATCCTCTTGATCGCCCATGAGGCCAACGTGAGCCTGGATGAGGAGGGCGGCCGACGGGGACTGCTGGTGACCCTCAAGAGGCCCCCACAACCCGATGCCGCAGCGGCCCTCGAGTTCGCCTTCGGGACGGCCCAACAGGCCGCCGCCCTGTTGGAGAAGGCCACCGCGGGGAAACTCCAGTTCGACTTGGGGCATTTTGAGATTTTCCTGAATGACCGTTTAGCGGCCCCCAACGATGAGGCCCACCGGGGTGAATTTCGGAAGGCCCTGGAGCCACTCCTGGCGGTGAAGGTGCCCGGCAAATCCTACGCCTGGAACCCTGAGATGGACCCATGTCGCCGCTGCGGATTCACGCTGGGTTGAGGGCGCCATTTCCACAGCCACTAGACGGGTGTGGGAGGATCCGATTGATTTCGGACATGTTCAATTCAGGTAAATCCGCTGATAATGGGCCGTCGGTATGAAAGGAAACGCCACCATGGTCCAAAGCCTCCTGCTCGCCAAGATATTGGTCTCGCTTCTGGTTTGCTTCCTGACCCTGGCCGTCTTCAGGGGCCCCTTCGAGGACCTGGCGATCAAGGCCCTCACCCTCGATTTCTGGAACGCCTGGAAAACCCTGATCTACCTCTCGGTCTATGTCATGGGGCTGTCGAGGGGCGTGCTGGTGGACGAGTTGGAGCGGTTCACCCGCTTCGCCAGGACCAAGAAGGACCGGTCGGACGACATGTCCCGGGACGAGTGGATCTTGGAAGTCACCAAGACCGTCATTGAGAGCCTGAAAGCCATCGCCTTGATGCTCCTGCTGTTCCTGGCGGTGGCCTCGATCATCCTCCTGATCCGGATGAAGTTCTCCGTCTGATCTCCCGGCCCATATTCCCTCCCATTCCGGTGTCCCGCCGGGAAGCGCTTTGACGTCCCCGAGGTTCCGAATAATTCCGACTGGATTCAGGGAATAAAACCCTTGAGGGTGGTCTAAAAGTTGTAGCGCGGATCTCTGATGCGCACTCTCGTAGGGGCTCTGCCTCTATGTGCCCCGAGGCAACACCTCAATCCGGTTTTAGTCCAAGTTGGGGAGGACACCATGCTCGACGACCAACTCCGCGAAATCCTCCGGTCCATTGCCGACGAAATCGCCTCCGACGCTGAAGGACAAATCGACAAGAAATAACCGTCGTTTGGATCCTAAACGCAAAAGGCCCCTGGGGAACCCCGGGGGCCTTTTGCGTTTTAGGGGTCGTCTTTATCCCCCGTAGTTCCAGCCGGTGGTCGAAAGCAGAAGGATCCCCTTACCTTCGCCTTTCGCGGCCTCCAGACATTCGGCCACCACCACGCCATGGTCGCCCTTCTCCACCGCCGACAGGACCCGGCACTCCAGGTGGCCCGCCATGTCGGGGAAGACGGGGAACCGGAAGGTGGGGCTCGGCTGGAAGGGCACCCCGGCCAGGGTGAATCCCTCAGGTTCCACGTGCTTGAAGAACTTCTGCGCCAGGTCCTTCTGGCCCTCCCCCAAAAAGTTGAGGACGAAGCACTGGGCGGCCTGGACGGCATGGTAGGTGGCGGAATCGCGCTTCAGGCAGATCGCCACCAAGGGCGGCTCAAAGGAGGCCTGGGTCGCCCAAGTGACCGTGGAGGCGACCGTTTGGCCATGGGCCTGGCAGGTGATCACGTACACCGCGTGGGGGATCTGGCGGAGAAGGTGTTTCTTGGCTTCGGCGTCCATGGGGCCTCCGGGGGAATGGAAGATTCTATGACAAGCGGCGGTCGGCTGTCAGTGGTCGGCCGTCGGCTAAACCCTCATGACGGCGGAAACAAATGTATTTGGGGGTATTCCGGCTTTGAGTTGACCGCCAGCCGGTGCTGTTCGTTTTCTGCATTTATGCCAACCGCCGAGAGCTGACCGCTGACAGCTGCCGTCAAAACGCCTGCCCCACGTTCAAATAGATCACCTGCCGCTTTTCGCCCGGGCGCGGGTTCACGATGAACCCTTGGTCCGCCCGGAGCACGCCCAACTTGGTCGTGAGGCGGAGGCCCCAGCCCCCGGTGGTGCGGATGTCCCCCCAACGGATCTTGTCGAGGTTGGGGAAGATGTTGCCCGCGTCGAAGAACCCCACGACCCCCAACCATTTCCAGACCCTCTGGCGCAGTTCCGCGGCGTTCAACACCAGCTCGAACTGGCCGCCGAGGGGGACGCGCTGCGGGTCCAGCGGGCCCGCGCCCTGGTAGGGGAACCCCCGAAGGGCGTTGGACCCGCCGGCGTAGAAGAGCTCGCTCAAGGGGATCGGGTTCAGGCTCCGGTAGTTCCCGACCCAACCGACCTGGGCCGCGGTGCCGATGACCGTGGAGGAGGTGACGGGATGGAACCACTTGAAGGCCCCCGTGGCCTTGAAGAAGGTGTCCGACCCATGGAGGAACGACCCGGACATCTCGGCGGAGGCGTTGAGGTAAAGGCCGCGCTGGGTGCTCACGAAGTTGTCCCGTTCGTCCAATAAGAGGGAAAGGCCGAAGGACCGGATGAAGTTCAGGGAGATGTCGGGCGCCGGCACCACCACCACCGAGGAAAGGAAGGCGTTCTCGTGCCGGTAGGTCAGTTGGACCTGGGAGATCGAGGACAGGTGGCGGCCGAAGGAGAAGAGGCCGCCCCCGGTGCGGAGGGAATAGCCCGGCTGGTTCTGGATCTCGCCGAAAAGGTTCAGGCTGGTGAACCAGGGCACCCCGAGGGTCCAGGGGACGGTGTAGGTCCCGTCGAGCCTTTGGAGCAGGCGGCTGGCCGTGGCCGTGACGGTGAACTGGCGGGCGCGCCCGAACAGGTTGATGTTCGAGAAGGTGGCCTTGCCCCGGAGGTGCTCCTCGGTGCTCCAGCCGGTGCTGAGGTCGAGTTCCTTCGGCTTGTTTTCCCGGACCTCCAGCGCCAGGACGCGGGACCCCTCCGGTGCGGGGGAAGGCGCGGTGACCGGCCGCGCGTAGACGGTTTGGAAGATTCCGGTGAGGTAGAGCCGTTGTTGGGCTTTTTCCACCTGGTTCCACTTGAGCGCTTCGCCCGGTCGGATCCTGAATTCCCTCCGCACGACCCAGTCCCGGGACCGGGTGAGACCCGACAGGGTGATGCCCCAAAGGCGGCAGAGGGGACCCTCGGAGATCTTGAAGACCAGCACCGGGTCTGTCTTCGGCGGTTCCCACCGGTTCTCGGGGAGGATCACGGCTTCCAGGTAACCTTCATTAAGGTAGGCCTGGGACAGGTTCCGGATGGCCGATTCCACCTGGTCCCGGTCCAATGGTTCACCGGTTTTCAACCCGGACAACCCCAAAATCTTCTTCGCCGTGAAGGCGTGGATGCCCTCGAACCGGATGGCGCCGATCCGGCTTTCGGGCCCCTCATAGACCCAGACGGTCAGGTCGGCCTTCCGGCCGTCCTTCGAGACCGTGACCTCCTTGTCCTCCACGCCCGCCTGGAGGAATCCACGTCGGTGGTAAAAATCGGCCAGGCGGACCAGGTCCTTTTCCAGGACGTCGGGAAGGTATTCCGTCTTGTGGAAGAGCCCGGAAGGTTGGGTGAGGCAGACCTTCCGGAGGGTCCCGTCGGAAAAGGCCTCGTTCCCCTCGAACGTCAAGGAACCGACCCGGAGGTTCCGGGAGGCGACCAGGACCGCGCGGGCCGGGAGGGCGGGCCATAAAAAGAGGAGGCAAAGCAGGACCGCTTTAACCGGAAGGCCTAATGCGCCCCCGGCAAATGCGGATTCCCCGTCGGCGCCGTTCCCATCTTCGCCTTCGGTTACGCCGGGCAAGTCGTCCCCTCCCTCGGAATGACCGCGCATCTTGGAGCATGGGAAATTCAGGGATCGCCCAACCCGGGCCATTGTGTCGTTGGGGTTCATTTTCCGCCCCCTCACCATTGTTTTGGGCATCCGCGGGCAGGGCCCGCGCGGGGAAATGAGGGCGGCCCCCATTTCATGGACCCAGGACAAACCGTCCTGTTGAGGATTCGGTGAAGGGGGCCGGGTCATTTGAAGAGCATCCGATAGCTGAGGTCGAGGCTGGAGGCGCCCGTTTGGCCGGCCTGGGTGACCACGGAGAACCGGTTGGATAGGTAATAACCGACCTTGACCGATTGGTTGAGGTCCCGGCCCGCTGAAGTGCTGTAGGTCACGCTGATCCGGTCGCTGACCCGGGTGGTGGCGCTGATTCGTGGATCGGTGGTGGACGCGCCCCCGGCCCCCCAGAGGTTGCCCTCCACGCTGAGGTCCTCCAAACCGATGATCCGCCCGACCTTCCGGGCGGAATAGTCCGCCAGGGTGTTCGTCGTGAAGGACCCCGCCCGGCTGACGATCTGGTCCCCGGCGGCGGGCCCCCCGGGGTTCCTCACGAGGATCTGGTTGCGGGTGGCTCCCAGGGTGAGGAGCGAGACGATGTCGGCGGAGTCCAGCACGGGGTCGGAGATGAGGTTGAGCCTCATCTGGTCCAGTGGACCGTCGATGGACAGGACGACGGAGTAGTCCAAGGGCGTTCCCGTGAGGCCGTAGGACCGGACGGTGGTTTCCGCCAAAAGGTGAAGAAGGGGGTTTACCTGGGTGGCGTCGTTGAACTGCGCCGACCCCTCGGCCACGTTGAACTTCCGGTCGAGGTAGAAGACCTTGCCGCCCAGGGCCTGGAACTGGCCCAGCAGGGTCGGGGCGGCCCAGGTGCCGGCCAGGGCGGCGTCGGCGTCCACCTCGATCCGTCCCCAGTTGTTGTCGAGGTAGGCGTCATGGGTCCCCCGGAAGCGGACCGAAAACCGCGTTTGGGCCAGGAAAGGCGGCAGGTCCGGCGGGGAGGAAGGCTCCGAAACCGCGAAGTCCTTCTGCCATTTCGCGGAGGCCAGATCCAGGTCGCCCTCCAGGAGGTACCCTCCCTCGGAGGATTTCCAGGATGCCCGCCCGGTATCGATGGTCCCGGACAGGAGGTGGGGCAGGTCGACCTTGACCTTGGCGAAGTTCGCCTCGACCCCGAAATCCTCCTGACCCTGGCCCCAGTCCCACCCGCCTTGGAGGGTGACGGGGCCCCCGTTGAACAGGAGCTTGGATTCCGCCAAGTCAAGCCGTTGCCCGTTGAACGCCGCCGTGAGGTTTCCTTGGGTGATTTTCGCGTTGAGGATCGGGAGAAAGAACGAGAGGTCCTCCACGGTGAGGGGACCGTTCAACCGGGGGGAAGAAGGGGTTCCCGAGATCTTGAACCGCCCGGTGAGTTCCCCACCCATGCCGGAAAAGAAAGGGAGGAAGGGTTCCAACGCCTGGGCGGGAAGTTTCGCCAGGCCGACCTGGAGTTCCAACCGATCCGGGGCGAAGGTGCCCGAGGCCGTCGCGGCTTCCCGGCGGTCCGCCAGGAGCGTGAGGCCCCATTTCCTCTCCGAACGGGACCCTGGTAGGTTCGCCGATCCCTTGAGCTCCAAGGCGAGGCCGTGGACGGTTCCCTGGAGCTTCTGGAGGACCAACCGGGACTTATCCAACAAGACCACGGCTTGGAGGTTCTCCACCGGAGCCGTGTCCCGTTGGGCCTGCCAGGCGCCGTCCCTCAGGGTGACCCCCCCGGAGACCTCAAGCGGGCCGGGATGGGGAACCCCGGGCTCGCGTTGGAGGACCAAGCGGACACCCAGGAGGCCTTCGGCTTGGGCCGCGGAGGGGGCCAAGGCCCAGACCTTGTCCAGCTTGAGGCTGTCGGCTTGGGCTTCCAAACGGAAGCCCCCGGAGTCCTGGAGGGCCCATTTCAGTTCCAGGTTTTCCGACCGGCCGGGCCCCAGCTTCTCCAACGGGATCAGGCGGTCGAAACCCGCGTCGTTCCGTCCCTTGCGTTTGTTGGTCTTGACCTCCAGGAAGGAGAGCGTGAGGGAACCCGTCCGTTTTTTCAGGGAGTGGCTCCCGACGGCTTGGGCCACCACAAAATCCCGCTGGCCCTTGAAGAGGTCCAGCTTGAGTTCACCCCGGTGGATCGTGGCCCGCAGGGCCGCCCGGTCCAGCTTGATCCCGCCGAAGCCGGGCCGGGTGAAATCAACCCGCAGGGAGGCTTCGGGTCCGGACAAGGGCCCATCCAACTCGGCGTGGTAACGGAAGCCCCCGGACCAGGACTTGAGCCCCAAAAGCGGATGGTCGGGATCGGGGGAACGGAGGGCGCCGTCGACCTGGACCTTGCGGAACGTGACGCCCGCGGTCCCGAGGAGGAGGCCGCCGGACAGGCTGTCCACCGGGAAACCGTCCAACCGGACGTTGTCGCCCGACAGGACCAAGTCCGCCTCAGGGCGGGAAAAGGATCCCCGGATGTCGCCGGTGGCGGCCAAACGGCCCGTGGCGTTCGGGATCCCCAGGAGGCCGGCCGGCGGCCCGGGATCCGCGATGGACCCGGTGAAAAGCCCGCTCCACCGGTCGGCCCGGTCCAAGCTGGCCCTCAGCAGGATCTCGTTGGGGCCTTGGGAAGCGGAAAGGGCCAAGCGGCCTTGGGCGAGGGACCAGTCGGCGTTCAAGGTGAACAGGGGATCACCGCCGAGGGTTTGGTCGTCCAGGGTGAGGCGTCCCCTTGAGGTGAGGCTGTGGGGTTTCGAGACCAAACCGTCGAGGTCGGCGTCGAAGGAGAGCCGACCCTCAAAGGGTGTTTTTTTCCCGAGCGCGAAGGCCGCCAAGGTCCCCGCGTCGGCGTCCGCCAGGGCGAGGTGGAATTTCCTCATGACCCCGCCCGGGTAGAGTGTGCCTTGGGCCGAGAGCTTCCCGCCGAAGAGGGTGAGGGCCAGGCGCTCCAACTCGATCTTCTCCGGTGACCAGACGGCCTCAACCCGGCCCTGGTCCTGGCCATCCACCACGGCCCCCCGTTGGTTTTGGAGGCGGACCTGGGTGAGGTCCATCGAGGCTTTCCATCCGGCGCCGGTTTTCTCCAAGGATCCCCCGGGTCCCTCGATCGCGGCCCGGAGGCCGGTGGCCTCATTGTCGTACCGGACCTTGAAACGGGCCAACTCCACCTTTTGGAGGTCGACCTGGAACCCCGAGCCCTTGGGCTTCGGGGCCTGGGATGGGGACCCCGGGCTCTTGCGGAGGAACGGCCACTCCCAGGTGCCGTCCTCCTGGCGCCGGAGCACCGCGTCGAGGTCCTCCACCCGGACATTGCGCACAAACCACCGTTTCGACAGGAAGGCGAGGGGCTGGTAATCCACCCGGCCCACGGAGAAACGGACGAAGGGGTCGGGGTGGTCCGGTGGGCCCGCTTCCAACCGCACGTCCCGGAGGACCAGGCGGCTCAAGAGGTCGGTCTCGATGGACCCGATTTTGACCCGGGTCCGAAGCGCCGAGGAGAGGGATTCCTCGGCCCAGCCCTTCAGGAGCCTCTCGCCCGGGGGCGTGGTGAGGAACCCTAAAAATGCCGCCAAGAGGGCAACCAACAAGAGGAGGGCATACCCCAGCCGTCGAAGGGCTTTGCGGTGGGATCGTTTGGGGGGGTCGGCCATGTCCGTGACTTCCGTTGGTGTCCGCGCATTATCCTTTCTTTGGGACCTCCCTTGGGGGGTTTTCGGTCCAACGTCCCCCGGGGGATGGGCTGGGCCGTTGGGGCCCCGCGCCGCCTTCTTTTCGGTCCCGGCGGGTGTTGTGAAAGGGCCCTGAAGGTGTATCATCCCGGCTTCCAGGACCGGCCCGGGGCCCCCCAGCCTCCCATTTTGATTCCCTTGAGGATTTCATGATTTCCGTCTCCAACCTCACCCTTCGCTTCGGCAAGAAGGCGCTCTTCGACGACGTCACGTTGAAGTTCAAGCCCGGCTACTGCTACGGCATCATCGGCGCCAACGGCTCCGGCAAATCCACCTTCCTGAAGGTCCTCTCCGGGCAGATGGCCGCCGACGAGGGGAAGATCGACCTCGACCGCGGCGTCAAGATGGGGATGCTGAAGCAGGACCAGTACGCCTACGACGAGATGAAGATCATCGACACGGTCCTGATGGGCCGGGAAGACCTCTGGAAGCTCCAGGAGGAGCGGGACCGGCTGTACGCCAAGGCCAACCTCACCGACGCCGAGGGCCACAAGATCGCCGAGCTGGAGGACGAGTTCGCCGCCAAGAACGGCTACGCCATCACGGCGGGGGCCGGGGAATTCCTCGAAAACCTGGGCATCGAGTCGTCCAAGCACGAATGGCAGATGAAGCAGTTGGCCGGGGGTTGGAAGCTGCGGGTGCTGCTGGCCCAGATCCTCTACGCCTCGCCGGACCTCATGCTCCTCGACGAGCCGACCAACCACCTGGATATCCGGAGCATCAAGTGGCTGGAGGACTACCTCAACGCCTTCGAGGGCACCATCCTGGTGGTGTCGCACGACCGTCACTTCCTCAACAACATCTGCACCCACATGGCCGACGTGGACCGCCAGAAGATCACCATCTACCCGGGAAACTACGACTACTTCAAGATGGCCAGCGACCAGGTGCTGGGGGCCCGATTGGCCGAGAACGAGCGCAAGGAAAAGCGCATCGGGGAGCTGAAGGCCTTCATCGCCCGGTTCAGCGCCAACGCCTCCAAGAGCGCCCAGGCCACCAGCCGCGCCCGGCTTCTCGAGAAGATCGAGCTCGAGGAGATCGTCCCCTCCAGCCGGATGTACCCCAAGCTGGCCTTCAAGGCCAAGGACCCCCTCGGCAAGGACGTGCTGGAGGTCCGCAGCATCTCCAAGTCCTACGGCGACCTGAAGGTCATCAAGCGGATGAGCTTCCTGGTGGGCCAGGGCGAGCGCGTGGCCATCCTGGGGCCCAACGGCTTCGGCAAGACCACGCTCCTCAAGAGCCTGATCGGCGCCTACAACCCCGAGGGCGGCAAGGGCGAGTACATCCGCAAGTGGGGACATCCCATCGACGAGGGCGAGATCAAATGGGGCAAGTCGGTCAGGCTGTCCTACATGCCGCAGGACGCCAAGGAGGAGCTGCAGGAGGAAATGAGCGGCGCCGAGTGGCTCAAGCAATTCGCGCCCTACGAGGATATCCAGTTCATCCGGGGCATCCTCGGCCGGATGCTCTTCACGGGCGAGGAACAGGATAAGAAGGTGACGGTCCTGTCCGGGGGCGAGTGCCAGCGACTCATGCTCAGCCGCATGATGATGATGGGCGGCAACACCCTGCTGTTGGACGAGCCCACGAACCACATGGACCTGGAGTCCATCGAGTCGCTCTCGAACGCCCTCGCGGAGTACCCGGGGACGGTGCTCTTCACCACCCACGACCAGGACCTCATCGACAAGGTGGCCACCCGAATCGTGGAACTGAAGGCCGACGGGGAGTGGAACGACTTCCCGGGCACCTTCAAGGACTACCAGGAATGGCAGGAGCGGGAAGTGAAGAAGGGGAAGAAGTCGGGAAAAAAATAAGAACGACAGCAGGTGGAACCGCGCTATTTGCGCGGCACATGCCAAGCATGTGACTCGGCTCGTGGCCTCGGCACCGCAAGCGGTTAGCGGTTGGCGGTTAGCCACGGCACAACCCAAAGTAGGCAAAGCCTGGAATGTAGAGACGACAAACTTGGAAAGACCATTCCGGGGCTTAAATACCCTGGCGGCAGTCGAGGGAAGCTTTTCAGGCGGGTTAAAGGCGGTTAGGATAGGCGGCACGAAAGGACGGTGGAGATTCATGGCGGACAAGAAAAAGGCGAAATCCGATGCCCCGGCGAAAGCCCTGGGCAGCGAGGGCTGGCAGGAACGGCTCAAGTCCTTGGGACGCAACGACGAGTGCTCCTGTGGGTCCAAGAAGAAATATAAGAAGTGCCACCTGAGGATCGACGAAGAGGCCCAAAGCGCCGAGATGGCCAAGACGAACGCGGCGGCCAAGGCCAAGGCCGAGAAGGAAGCGGAAGAACACGAGAAGGAACATGGGCACGACCACGCCCACGATCATGACCATCCCCATGAAACCGACCACGGCCACGACCAGCAGAAGCCGCACGGTTACGCCCCGAACGCCGCGGTGAAGCCCCCTACGGTGTCGGTGAAGCAGGTCAGCGCTCCGCGCAAGGTGGGAAGCGGGGGCTGAAAATCGCTGATGGGGGATAGCGGGTAGCGGATGGCCAAGCAATAAAAAAAACGCCCCGGCGGGGAACCGCCGGGGCGTTTTTTTTTATCCCTCTCCCCTTGAGGGAGAGGGTTGGGTGAGGGGTACTTACTGGTGTGGCTGGTTTCTGGGTCGGCGTTGAAGACGCGGGTTTATAAATGCAGTTCAACCCACCGTAAAAACCTCGCCGGGTCCTGCAAATACATCACCTCGGCGTGCTCGCCGCCCTTCCGCAAGGTCCAACTCCGCTTCCCGGCCAAGCCGCGATGGATCTCCCGGCTCAAAGACGGGAACACCAAATGGTCCCGTTCGCCCGCCAAGATATGGGCGGGGCACCGGATTTGGGCCGCCAGTTCCCGGCCCGGGGGTTTGGGCCGGAAGGGGTGGCCGTAGCGGAAGAAGACGTTGGGCCGGGTCCGGAGCCGGACGGTCCAAAGCTTCCAATCCTTCGAGACGTGGAGGGCCTGCCGCCAAGCGCCGCCGGACCCCAGGACATCCTCGAAAACCGACGGGGGAGATACCATCAACAGTCGGTCCACGAACTGGGGCCAGGCGGCCGCGGCCCTCAGGCAGTGGTAACCGCCCATGGAACAGCCGACCAGGACCGTTTGTTTTCCCCGACGGCGTCCCCATTCCAGGAGCGGTTCCAGGTCCAGGTATTCCTTCCAGCCGAAGCCGTAACGGCCCCCGCTTCCGCCGGTCCCCCGGTGGTCCAACGCCGCGACTTCCCCGAAGTCCGTGAGGCCCTGGGCCAGTTGGCGCATCACGGGAGTGTTCCGGTGTTGGGCGAACCCGGGGGAGAGGATGACCAGGCGACCGGAATTCGCGGAGGGGGAGAGGGTCACGGCGATGGAAACCCCGTCACTAGTCGGGAAGGTCTTCGACAGGCCGGGGCTTATATCCATTTCAAACATCATATCCAAGGAAACATTTGAAACACATGGACCACAGAGACCGAAGGAATAACTTGAAGCGGAAAATCTTCATAAGATTTTATTTAGCCGTCCCAGTGTCCCTGTGGTGGATATTGGTTCCGGTCAGGTGAAGTGGAGGGTGAGCTTGCCGAGGGCCGCGCGCTTCTCGTCGTCCGTCAACACCCGGTCCAGTTCGGGGAAGAGGAAGATCTCCTCACGCTTGAAGTGGTGCTCCAAGAGTTCCTTGAACCGGGCCTCGTCGTCGAACAAGGCGATCGTCGCCGACTTGGCGTCCACGGACTTCGGCAGGTCCTCCACCTTCTGCCAGATCCGGGCCAGGAACAACCGGACCTTCTCGTGCTCGCCGGTGAAGTTCCGCGAATCCCCCCCGGGGGACGGATGGCAACGGTCCTTATAGGGCGGGACCAGGACGTTGTCCTCCTCGAAGGCATGGGTCTCCAGGGCGTCCATGACCTCCAAAAACCGTTCGCGGGCCAGGGGCAGGTCGCCCGCCAAAAGCGCGAGCTGGTGGCGGGCCATGACGGTCCGAAGTTCCTGGTGGGTTTGTTGGAGGACGGCGATTGAAAGTTCTTCCATTTGGGTATCCATTTCAGCAATATACCTTCCGGTGGCGGGCGCGGAACTTGACAGCCGTCACATACGCTTCGGACCCCTCCCAGTACATTCGGGTTCCACTAAACACACAGGAAGGCCTTCCGGTGTCGAAAAACAAAGTCATCGTGGCGGGCGGCGGCCTCATGGGCCTCGCGACGGCCTGGTTCCTCCATCGCCGGGGGGTTTCGGTCGAGATCTATGACCGCCGTCCCGCCGGACAGGAAGCATCCGCCGCCGGGGCGGGGATGCTGCCCCTTCACAGCGTGGCCTTTGACCCGCCGGCCCTGTTTGAGCTCAGCCGTTACTCCTATGGGCTTTACCCCGACTGGATCCGTGAGATCCAGAAGGCCTCGGGGATGGACCCTGAATGGATGGAGTCCGGTTCCCTGGGGCTTTTGTTCAACGAGCGGGAGGAAACCACCGCCCGAAACTTGGGGGGAAAGCTCGAGGAACTGGGACTGAAGGTCGAGTGGATCACCGGTTCCGAGGCGCGGAAAAAGGAGCCGGTCATCTCCCCCGACGTCCGGTCGGCCCTTCGCCTGCCCGACGCGGTCCAGATCCGGCCGGTCCGGCTATGCCGGTCCCTCATTGAGGCCCTCCGGGTCGAGGGGGTGCCGATCCACACCCATGAGGCGATCGAGGAAATCCTGGTGGAGGGAGGCCGGGTCCGGGGCGTCCGGACCTGCGTGGGCCGCATCGAATCCGAACGGGTGGTGGTGGCGGCCGGGGCCTGGTCGGCGGACCTCCTCAAGCCGCTCGGTTGGGACTTTCCGGTCTATCCCCTCAAGGGCCAGGTACTCCTCTTGAAAGGACCCTCGGGCCGGTTGAAGCACATCCTCTTCGCCTCGGGCTACTACATCGTGCCGCGCCGGGATGGGGAACTTTACGTGGGGAGCACCCTGGAAAAAGTGGGGTTTGACCGGTCCGTGACCCCCGCGGCGCTGGAAGCCCTCACCGCCGCCGCCCGGCAAATGGTTCCGGGTTTGGAACCGTTGAAGGTATCGGGAATGTTCTCCGGGTTCCGCCCGGGTTCAGTGGACGGCCATCCGACCTTGGGCCCCCTGCCGGGCGTGGAGGGTTTGTTTTTGGCGGCGGGTCACCACACCCATGGTCACCTTTTGGCTCCGGCCTCAGGACACTTGATCGCCCAGGCGGTCATGGGTGAAAAAACCGACCTGTCCCTGGATCCTTTCCGGATCGGGAGGGAACCCCACCCGCTGCAACCCCCCTGGTGGGTCAAGATTTCCGCTTCATAAGAAAACAGCAGGTTATTCACCCCGACCCGTCAGCCTGCGGCTGAGGGCGTAAACGGGTTCACCAAGAACACCAAGGTTTAAAGATCGGTCCATTTTCCCCTGTTGAAGCCTTCTTGGTGAACTTGGTGTTCTTGGCGGTTCAAGAGGGTTTTAGGGTATTGACGCTTCTTCCGGGCCCATCACGTGCGGTACAAATTGCCTTTTGACTTATGCGCCCTTTGCCTTACAATTGGCCCCGGTTTCCACCCAAATTGAGTTATGACCCCGGTCACACCCCCCTCGGGATTCATTCGGAGGGGTGGTGGAATTTCTTTGGGGCCGGGCGTTACAATCGCCCGTCCCCCAAAGACCCAATCCGCTCGACGAAAGGCGCGGCATGTTCGGTTCGCTTCCAGTTGACATTTCGACGTTCGGCGGAAAAATCGACGGACTGATCTTCTACATCTACGCCCTCACGGGCTTCTTCTTCGTCGTGATCCTGGGGTACATGGCCTTTGCCATGGTCAAATTCCGCAAAAAGGACGGCGTCAAGGCCAGGTACTTCGCCGGGGAAGGGCGGGCGGTTTTCTGGATCCTGGTCCTGTCGGTCCTGATCCTGGCCCTCGACCTGAGCATCGACTACAAAAGCGCGCCGATCTGGGAACTGATCAAGATGGACATCCCGGCCGGCGACGTGAACCTCAGGGTGGAGGCGAAGCAGTTCGAGTGGAATTTCCACTATCCCGCCCCCGACGGTTCCTATGACGGGCCCGGAAACTTCGTCAGCCTGCGCGAACTGCACGTTCCCGTGAACAAGAAGATCCGCCTCCTGCTGGTCTCGGCGGACGTCATCCACAGCTTCTTCATCCCCTCCTGCCGCCTGAAACAGGACGTCATGCCGGGCCGCCAGATCCCCGCCTGGTTCGAGGCGACGCAAACCGGGACCTATGACATCCTGTGCGCGGAAATCTGCGGTTTCGGCCATACCCGAATGACCGCCAACCTGGTGGTCCAGGACCAGAAGGACTACGACGACTGGCTGGCCGCCCAGAGGAACCCGAAGCCCTAAGCCGGGGAGGCGCACGAGGAACCCTCGCCCCTTGGGGGAGAGCGCAGTAGGGATGTGATGGGTTGCTACCCAATAAGGGGAGCCTCCCGCATTAAGTGGGTTAAGGGTGTCCGGTGAGGGGTGGAGGTAGGTCTTTAAACGAGTTTGAAAAGGTTTGGGGGTACATAGGGGTAATGACCCCTGTGAGTTTCCGTGTCGCGCGTTTTCAACGCACCCTCATCCCGACCTTCTCCCCTCCAGGGGGAAGGGGAGAAGGTTTTGCCGGACACCCGGGAAGTCTTGAAGGAGAGTAAAGGGATGGAACAAGGTCACAAGCAGGGAATCTGGTCCAAGTACATCTTCTCCACGGACCACAAGACGATCGGCAAGCAGTACCTCATCCTGAGCATGATCATGGCCTGCGCGGGGGCCTACA
>CAYMOV010000005.1:0-3788 GCA_964392085.1 uncultured bacterium | reverse complement strand
ATCGGCAAGCAGTACCTCATCCTGAGCATGATCATGGCCTGCGCGGGGGCCTACACGGCCCTCCTGATGCGCTGGGAAATCGGGTTCCCCAACAAGCCGGTCCCGGGTTGGGGCCTGGTCTCGCCGGACAAGTTCAACGCCCTCATCACCATGCACGGAACCATCATGATCTTCTTCGTGGGGATGCCGATCCTCGTCGGCGCCCTATCGAACTTCGTCATCCCGCTCCAGATCGGCGCCCGGGACATGGCGTTCCCCAAGATCAACATGCTGTCCTACTGGTTCGCCGTGGTGTCCGCGCTCCTGATCATCTCCACTTTCTTCGTCCCGGGCGGCCCCGCGGCCGGCGGTTGGACGGGCTACCCGCCCCTGTCGGCCGACTCCCAGTACACCGGCGTCTATTGGGGCGTGGTGCTGTGGCTCCTGGCCCTCGCCGTGCTGTTCGTCTCGTCCACCATGGGCGGCATCAACTACCTGGTGACCGTCATCTGCATGAGGGCCAAGGGCATGACCTATTTCCGCCTACCCCTCATGATCTGGTTCCTGATGGCGGCCACCCTGGCGTTCTTCTTCTCGGTGGGCCCGCTGATCGCCGCGGCCTTCATGCTGCTGATGGATAACGTGGCCCATACGGGCTTCTTCCTCCCGGCCAAGGGCGGGGAACCCCTGCTTTGGCAGCACCTGTTCTGGTTCTTCGGCCACCCGGAGGTGTACGTCATCCTCTTCCCGGCCCTCGGCGCCATCTCGGAGATCCTCCCGGTCTTCACCCGCAAGCCCATCGTGGGCTACCGGACCATCGTGTACTGCACCTTGAGCGCGCTGATCCTCAGCTACGTGGTGTGGGCCCACCACATGTTCGTGTCGGGCATCAACCCGGCCCTGGCCACGCCCTTCTCGTTGGCCACCATCCTCATTTCGGTGCCCTTCGCCATCATCATGCTCTGCATGTTGGCGTCCCTCTGGGGCGGGTCGATCCGCTACAAAACGCCCATGATCTGGGCCCTGGGCTTTTTGGGGACCTTCCTGGTGGGGGGGCTGACCGGCATCTTCCTCGGAGCGGCGTCGGTGGACATCTTCCTGCACGGCACCTATTTCGTGGTGGCCCACTTCCACTACACGATGTTCCCCTCGGTGTTCATCGGCGGGTTCGCGGCGGTGTACTACTGGTACCCGAAGATGTTCGGCCGGATGTACAACGAGAAACTGGGGGCCCTGCACGCGATCCTCACCCTCGTCTTCTTCAACTGCACCTTCTGGCCCCTCTTCACGGCGGGGTCGGGCGGAATGGTCCGCCGCATCGCGGACCCCTCCTGGTACCACCAGTTCAACCAGTTCATCGGCCTCAACCATTTCGTGACGGTGGCGGCCTACTGCCTGATCGCCACCCAGACGATCTTCCTTTACAACTTCTTCCACAGCCTGGTGAAGGGCCCGAAGGCCCCCGAGAACCCCTGGGAGGCCAACACGATGGAGTGGACCACCCCCACTCCGCCGCCCCACGGCAACTGGCCCGGTGAGATCCCCACGGTTTACGGCGGTCCCTACGAGTACAGCAAGCCCGGCCTGGAGAAGGATTTCCTTCCCCAGACGGATCCCCAAGGGAGGGGTTGACCATGAGCCATGGCCCTGAAGCCCACGCCCGGCCGGAGACCGAACTCGCTCCCGCCGGCATGACCATCGGTCGTTTGGGCATCTGGTGGTTGATCGGGTCCGAAATCATCCTGTTCGGGGCCCTCATCGGGGTGTACCTGCTGTTGAAGCATTCCCACCCCGAATGGGAGGCCATCGCCCATGAGCACCTGAACGTCTGGCTGGGGGCCCTCAACACGGTCATCCTGCTCACGAGCAGCTTCACGGTGATCAAGGGCCTGGAGGCCGTGCACCTCGGCCAGCGCAACATGATCAAGATGTGGCTTTCGCTCACCATCTTCCTGGCCCTCTGCTTCCTCAACGTGAAGGCCTACGAGTATGGGATCAAGTTCGCCCACGGCATCTACCCCAACACCAACATGTTCTTCGGCTTCTACTTCCTGATGACGGGGATCCACGCCCTCCACGTGATCGGCGGCGCGGTGGCGCTCGGGGTGTTGTTGGTCCGGGGCCTCAAGGGCCAAATGCCCCAGTTCGAGCACCGGGTCGAGATCTGCGGGTTGTACTGGCATTTCGTGGACCTGGTCTGGATCTTCCTGTTCCCCCTGCTGTACTTGTCCTGACCCCCGAAAAAACGAAAGGGATTCGCCATGACCGAACAAGCGCATAAAACGAATTACAACGAGATCTTCTACTGGCTCGTGGGCTTGGCGGCCATCTCGGTGATCGGGAGCGTTTTCCACCTCCCCGTGAAGCTCGTGAACGCCCTGGTATTCGGGATCGCCTTCGTCAAGGCCAGCCTGGTGGCCTGGAACTTCATGCACCTCAAGAGCGAGGGCCGGCTTATCTACATGATCGCCTTGATCCCCGTGGTGCTGTTCATCATCCTGGTCACGTTGCTGGTGCCCGACTTCCTCGTCCGCAAGAACGCCATCCCGCCCCCCCCTTCGTCCCCGGCCCAGGTCCAGCCGTGACGGACGGGGCGCGTCCCGACCCTTCGCCCCGGAATCCCCGCGGCCGGATCCCGTTCCAAATGCTCGGCCTGTACTTCCTCCTCGCGGGGGAAGTCATGTTCTTCGGCGGGCTCATCAGCGCCTTCCTCATGTTCCGCCTCAGCATGGACGGTTGGCCGCCCCCCGGCCAGCCCCGGTTCCCGGTGGGTTTGACCGCGCTCAACACCCTGGCGCTCCTCGCCAGCGGGGTGACGATCCACCTCTC
This sequence comes from uncultured bacterium, assembly GCA_964392085.1. Taxonomy (GTDB): domain Bacteria; phylum Oederibacteriota; class Muellerivitia; order Muellerivitales; family Muellerivitaceae; genus CAYMOV01. The sequence goes on along the minus strand of CAYMOV010000005.1, from coordinate 980 downwards.
CAGCTCGGCGCTCCGGGCCGGCAAACCCCACCGTCCCCTGCTGGGCGCCACCCTGTTCCTGGGCGCGACCTTCCTTTTCGTCCAAGGCACCGAGTGGGCGCGCCTGATCGCCTTCGGCCTGACGGCCTCCTCGGGCATCTACGCGGGCCTTTTTTACGTCCTGATCGGGGTCCACGCTTTCCATGTCCTGGTGGGGCTCCTGGCGCTCCTCTGGGCCTGGCGGCAGTCCTCCCTGGGCCGGTTCACCCGGGACAGCTCCATTGGATTGGACCTTTGCAGGATCTATTGGTTTTTCGTGGTGGGGATCTGGCCCATCCTGTACTACCTCGTCTATCTTTCTTAAGCCGGGAGTTGTACGCTGAATGGGTCGGTGAGGGAGGCGCTGCGATGAAAAAAAACCTGAGGATCCTGGCGCTTTACCTGGGCATGGCGGCTTGGGTTCCCTCGATTCAGGCCTGCCCCCTTTGCTTTGGGAGCACCCCCTTCGCCCACGGCCTGCTTTGGGCCGCCGTTTTCCTCTTACCATTACCCCTCCTCATGATCGGCGGCCTGGTTTTTTGGATCCGACGCCAAGCCCAAGAGGAAGAAAGCCAGTTAAATGCCCCCCCTCCCGGCGGGTCGAAACCGTGACTTTCGGGGAACCGGGCCGAACGCCAAAAAGGGTTGAACCACGACAAAAACAACATTGACCAAGATCATAGAGAGTGATTTAATGTTGCCCGTCCCCCTCCAACCCAAAGTCCCGTGGATTCGTGATTTATCCCCATCGAGGACCCCTGTGCCCCATCGGGCGTCCGCCGGTTTTTCCCCGCCAAGGACCCTGCCGGCGGTTTCCACGTGAAAAAAAACAAAGTTCCCTTCAATGGCCCCGCCCGTCTGGCGCTGGCCCTTTCCCTCGGGTTTCTCCTGCTCGGAGGTTTCCTCACCCTGTTCCTCCACGGGTCGGGGGACGACGCCCAAGCCCTGGGAACGGCCCACGG
>CAYMOV010000004.1:0-88136 GCA_964392085.1 uncultured bacterium | reverse complement strand
GAGATCAAGAAGGTCATCCGCCAGATGCCCTACGCCCTGGCCAAGGAAATCGCCGCGGAGGCGCTCACGAAGCACACCTCCGGGGAGATCCTGGACCTGATCCGGGAGAGGATCCCGGCGGACCTCAAAGCCATCCTTTTCTGAACAAAGCCTTACGCCGGGTCCCTACCCGGTTAAAAGGACCCCCCCACCAGGCTCCCGGGGGTTACAATGCTTCCCATGTCCTCTTCGCTCCTCGACGACCCGAAACAAATCCTCCGCCTCGATCCGGGTGGCATGATCCACCACGTCGCCGCCCTGTCCCGCCAGCTGGCCGAGGCCCGCGAAAGGGTCCAGGCGGCCCCCCCCAAGCTCAAGGTGGACGGGGTCCAGGAAATCATCATCACCGGCCTCGGCGGGTCGGCCATCTCGGGGGACGTCCTGCGGTCCCTCGTCTGGAAGACCAGCCCCCGCCCCATCTCAGTGAACCGTTTTTACGAACTGCCCGGGTCCGTAGGGCCCAAGTCCCTGGTGGTCTGCGCCAGTTACTCCGGCAACACCGAGGAAACCCTGTCGGCCTTCCAGCAGGCCCTGAAGCGAAAAGCCAAGATCTTGGTGATGGCGTCTGGCGGCCGCCTGGCCGAGGAGGCCGCGACCCACAAGATCCCCTTCTGCCGATTGACGGGCGGGTTACCTCCCCGGGCCGCGTTCGGCTACGCCTTCGGCACCCTCACCACCGCCCTGGAAAGCCTCAAACTCCTTCCCGACATGGGCCACGATTACCGGGAGGCCGTCGGGGTCCTTGACCGCTTGGCCGTGGAGTGGGGACCGGGGCATCCGGCCGCCCGGAACGACGCGAAGCGCTTGGCGGTTTTCCTCCAAAAGCGGCTTCCCGTGGTTTACGCCGGTGCCGACCTGTTGGAGGCGGTGGCCATGCGGTGGCGCTGCCAGATCAATGAGAACGCCAAGGAAGCCTCGTTGTCCGCCGGTGTTCCCGAGATGAACCACAATGAGATCCTTGTCTACTCGGCCCCCACGACGGATACGCGCCGGTTGGCGGTCATCTGCCTCAGGGACGAGTCGGACCACCCACAGGTGAAACGGCGTTTCGATTTGATGAGGGACCTCCTGACGGGAAGGGCCGCGGGCGTCCGGGAGGCGCGGGCCCATGGGGGCGGGGCCCTGGCGAGGGTTTTGTCGCTGGTCCTGCTGGGTGATTTTGTCAGCGTCTATTTGGCCTACCTCAAGGGTGTGGACCCCACCCCGATTCCCTTCATCGATCTCCTGAAAAAACGCCTTTCCTGAACCGGGCATCCAATCCCTCGTTTTCAAATTCCTTCCCGGCGCGCTCGTCCGAAGTTTTCCGTTGGACGTCCTTGCCAGAATCCCCGACTTGTCCTTAAATATCCCGCGCTGTTTTCATCCGTGATCATCCTTTCATTCCGAGGGTTCCTTTGAAGCGTCCGTTTGTCCTTGGCCTAGTCGGATGGGCGTTCCTGGGCCTGGCCCTTGGGGCCCTCCCGGCCTGCGGCTTATTCGTCGGGACGGGGCTGATGTCTTGGACCGTCCAATTTCAGGGCCCCCTGACGGCCGACCCCGAGGTTGCCGGGAACGCCGTGTTCGTGCCGGCCGGATCGGGGTTCCATTGCTTGGGCGCCGCCCAAGGGGATTCCCTCTGGAACCATCCGGATGTCCCAGGCGGCTTTGGGGGACGGCCCCGGGTGATGGGCGACCGTGTGGCGACTTGGGCCGGGAAACTCATGGTCCTGGACCGCAACAATGGGAGTGAGGTATGGTCCGAGAACCTGCCGAACGCCTATAGCGTCTCGGGGGGACAAATCGCCTGCGCTTCGGCGAACGGTTTCAAGATCAAGGACTTGGACAAGGGTAAGGACCTCTGGTTGGGGGACCTGGGGACGGGAAAAGCGGTGACCGCCCTGTTCCTCGACGGGGATCGGCTATACGTGGTTTACCAGAAAAGTCCCGTGGATCCCGTCAACCCCGCTGGGATCCAGGCATGGGATACCACGGCTCAATCCATGCTTTGGGATACGGATCTCACCGCGCCTCCGGTCTATCCCCCGGTCCTGGGCGGGGAACGGCTTTATTTGGTTCTGCCCCATACCGGCCAAACGGAAATGGCTGCCCTCGACCGGAAAACCGGCGGGATCCGGTGGTCGTTCAAAACCGAACCCTTCAAGTCGGCGTCCCAATCGCCGGTTCCCTTTGTCAGCCTCCCGGCGGCAGACGCCAACGCCGTGGTCTTCACTTCGAGGGACGGCTCCGGACATTCCCTCCAAAGCCTCCTGCCGGATACGGGGCAAAGGCTCTGGCGCTTTTTCATCGATTGGCCTCTCTATGAGGGGAAGTCCCCCTTACCGGTCTTGACCCGTCCGCTTTTGGGGCGTCAATCCGTAGTCTTCGGCGCGGGCAAGCGGTTGGCCCGCGTGGATCCACTATCCGGAAGGCTACGATCGGTCTTCGAGGCCGACGCGTTCCTTCGGGCGGATCCGGCCTTGGGGGACGATGGGACCGCCTATTTCGGGACCGCCAGCGGCAGGTTTTACGCGACGAAATAGGCCTTTCTACCTAGGGCGGTCGGGGATCTCGCGGCCCACGGGAAGAGCCAAAAAAACGCTCCCTGGGAAGCCCTGGGTTGTTACAATTGTCGCCGTCGGCCCAATACAAACCGGAGAAGATCCAAGATGACCCGATTCATTCCCATTCGAATGACGCTTATGGCGGCCCTCCTGGGGGTCGGTCTTCTCGCGGGTTGCTCGAGCCAAAAAACCATCCAAAGCGCTCCCGGCTCCAACCTCCAAGAAGACACCCAAGGGCCGACGGCTCCCCGCGCACACCACGTCGGCCGTTCCCACGCCCAACCCCTCCAGGAAGTATCGGATGAGCAAGCTCGGTTGATCCAGGACGAACTCCTGGCCTTGCCGGAAGGGTTGTTCACGTTCGATACCCCTCCGGCCCTCCGCAAGGGCATGGTTTCCCGGTTGGAAGCCAGGGTCTCCAAGGATTTTCCGCTCAAACTGACCGAAGCGATCCAAAAGAACCCGAAACTTCGCGGCATCACCGTGAAGAACTTCATCGGACTCCAGCTCTCGGGTACGGATTTCGACCTCAAGAGCGATTCCCCCGAGGAACAACCGGTCGGGGATCAGTCCTTCACCGTCTGGGCTTGGGACGTCAAGTCCGATGTCCTGGGGAAGCGCCCCTTGGCCTTGACCATGACCTTGCGGTTGGCCAATTCCTTGGGCGAGAAGAAGCATGTTTATCCGGTCCTCGAACGTTCCATCGACGTCCAAGAGGTTCCGGGCGGATTCTTTAAGACCTACGGCTGGTGGATCTTGGCGATCCTCCTGGTGGCCGCCGCGGTGGCCCTGCTCCTCAAGAAAAATTAACAGGATGATGAAAAAGTCGAACTGAAGGGACTTTTTCGCGCCTTGCTCGCGAATCATCCCCCCAAAAACCGGGGGATTCACGGCGATTCGCACGAACTATGTGGCTGTTGGCACGGTGGAGAAAATTTAAGCACCCTGCTAAACGCGGGGGAGCCGCCCCCCCGGAAGAACCCTAGGGCCCCGGTCAAGACCGGGGCCCTTTTTTGTTGGCCCGTTTATCAGGATTCCTTTTTGAAATGAAGGGAAGACGATTCGACCTAATCGTAGGTCTCCCGGCTTCCCAAATAGGGCTCTGGGGGGGTCCACGTTGGAATGACCCTTGCATATCTTCGGGCCATGATCCCCACCCCCGGTTTTTCACTGGAGCCCCACGAACCCGCCGCCTTGGAGACGGTATTAGGGAACCGCACGGTCGTGGCCTGCTACCAACCGATCGTCTCGATCAAGACAAGACGGGTGATCGGGTTGGAGGCCCTCTGCCGGGGAGTCGGGGACAACCCCAAGGAATGGACCTCGCCTTCCCGCCTCTTTTCCCAAGCCGTGGGAGTCCAGGACCGTCTGGACCTGGACCGGTTGTTCCGTGAAAAATCGTTGGAGTTTTTCCCACGGAACCTTCCTGAAGACCAAGGCGACCTCGTTTTCCTGAACCTGGAAGCCTCGGTATTGGAGTCCCAAGTCGTGGGGTCCGGGAAGCTCCTGGAGCAGGTCCAACGGGCGGGATTCCAACCCGAGCGCGTGGTGATCGAATTGCGCCGGACCGCCGAATGCGATTTGGAGCCTCTCCTGAAATTCGTCCGCGCCTATCGGGAAAAGGGTTTCTTGATCGCGCTGGGCGACATGGGATCCGCCGGATTCCCGCTGGAAAGGGTCCTGGTAGTGGAGCCGGACCTGGTGAAGATTGACCGGGAAATAACGGCTTCCCTGGACCGGATGCCGGCCCGGCGGGAGGTGTTCCGCTCCTTGGTGAATCTGGCCCGGCGGACCGGAAGCCTGGTGGTGGTTGAGGGCGTTGAGCGGGAAGAGGAGGCCCTGGCGGCGTTGGAATTGGGGGCGGATCTTTTGCAGGGCCATTATTTCGCCAGGCCCCAACCCGCCGGGAGCCCTCCGCCGGCCGGGCTTAAGCCCCGGCTCTTTTACGTGGCTTCCCGCCACAAGCGGCGACAGGTCGAGGCGATCCGCCGGTCGAAGGCCGACCGCGCCACCTCCCAGGAAAAAATCGCGGAAATCGTGGGTTGGTTGGCGATGCAGACAGCTGATCGGTATGAGGAGGCCCTTCGATCCGCGTTGGACCGGGTTCCCGAGACCGAATGCCTCTATATCCTGGATCGTTTCGGGGTCCAAACCTCCTCGACCGTGGGTCGGGCGAGGGCGGGAAGGCGCGCCAAGGCGATCTTCCAACCGGCTCCGGCCGGGACCGACCATTCCCTGAAGGAATATTATTATGGCCTCGCGGAGGGGGGGGCCGAGGCCTACCGGACGGAACCCTACATATCCTTGGCGACAGGTCGAGTTTGCGTGACCGCTTCCATTTGGTTCACGGAACGGGGAACCTCAAAGCGATTCATTTTATGCGTTGATTTTCCCACCGCGTCCCGGGATTGATCCTCGTTTTCATCCCTCCGGAAAACCCAAGGGATCGCGTGGTTCGATGAACCGGTTTAAGGGACGGATTGAAGGACCCGATCAAATTGAGAGCCGCCCCCCCTTGAGGCATTTTTGAACTTTCTTCCCGCAATGAAGCCGATAGATTGATTTGCCGTCCAGAAATGATGACGATGGTCATATGACTCATTCTGTATCAGCCCTATCGTACATCCACAAGACATCCGGCCTTTTCCCCATAAACCAGGGTGGGAGGGGCTTTTTATACACCAACGCGGGCTCATGTGGGAGGGAACCATGAAAGCCATCGCTTCGGTTTTGGCGGAAAACGCCGATTTGGCCGGGTTGGGGGCCGAGTACCTCAACCTGTTGGCGGATTGCTCGAAGAACGTCCAGTTGGAGGAGAATCAACTCCTTCTGGATCCGGGTCAGGAAGCCGACTGCTTCTACGTCCTCCGGTCGGGGGAAGTGGTTTTGGACGTACCGTACGAACATGGGGCCATCACGGTCCAGAAATTGACCGGGGGGGACCTTCTGGGCTGGTCCTGGATCCTGCCGGAGAGTCGGGTCCAGTTCCGGGCCAGGGCCTTGACGCGAGTTCAGGCGGTCCAAGTGGACGCGCGGTGCGTCCGGGGGAAATTCGAGTTGAACCCTGAATTTGAGAGGGCGTTTCTCAAGCGGTTGTTGCCGGTGGCGGTCAAACGGTTGAACGCCACCCAGATGCAGTTAGTGGAAGCCTATCGAGCCGCGCAGGAGTAACCGAGCCAGAGGATTTTGAGGGAAGTCCCCAGGTTCAGTTTGAGTCCGCGCGAACGCCTCATTTCGGAAAGGAAATGGCGATGCAAGCGACGCTCAATCGAGCCAGCCAAATGCCGGACGTAAACCGCACGGATCCCCGGATCAAACGGGTCATCGTGGCGATGAATACGTACGGCCGAAAACCCGAATCCCTCATCCAGGTCCTTCACGCGGCCCAGAACCTCTTCGGTTACCTACCCCTGCCGGTCATCCGTTTCATCGCGAAGGAACTCAAGGCCTCCCCCTCCCGGGTGTTCGGCGTGGTGACCTTCTACCACTTCTTCTCCCTGAAACCCAACGGCGAACATAACTGCCTGGTTTGCACCGGGACGGCCTGCTACGTCAAGGGCGCCCAGCTCCTGCTCGACCAGATCGAGAAGGACTTCAACCTCAAGCCGGGGCAGACCACGCCGGACAACAAGCTGAGCCTCCAGACGGCGCGTTGCATCGGCTCCTGCGGCCTGGCGCCCGCGGCCACCATCGACGAGGAAATACTGGCCAAGGTCACCCCGGGCGAGATCGCCAAGGTCCTTCGGTCCAAAATGGGGGTGACGGCATGAACCTGGAAGAACTGAAAGCCATCGAAAAGAAGGTCCGGGAGCGCAAGGCGGGCCGCAAGCGGGCCTGCGTCTGCGCCGGGGCCGGTTGCATCTCCTCCGGGGCCACCGCGGTCCTGGACAAGCTCCAGCAAGGCGTCAAGAACGCCGGGCTCGAAAACCAGATCGAGGTCATCCCGACGGGCTGCATGGGCGCCTGCAACCAGGGTCCCCTGGTGGGCGTGGAACCCGACCAGATCGTTTACCAGAAAGTGGACGGGACCATCGCGGAACAGATCTTGGACCAGCACCTGAAGGCCGGGAAGACCCTCCCGAAATACCTGCTTTTCGAGGGCACGGCCCAGGGATCCACCCCCAAGGCCCCCGACCACCCGTTCTACAAGAAGCAGATGAAGATCGTGCTCGAGAATTGCGGGGCGGTGAACCCGGAGGACATCGAGGACTACATCGGGGTCGGCGGTTACCAGGCCCTCCACAAGGCCCTGGTGCATATGTCGCCCGAGGACGTCATCGCCGAGGTCAAGCAATCGGGACTCCGGGGCCGGGGCGGCGCCGGGTTCCCGACGGGCCTCAAGTGGGAGACGGTCTACAAGCACGTCAACGAGATGAAATACGCGATCTGCAACGGCGACGAGGGCGACCCGGGGGCTTTCATGGACCGGTCGGTCCTGGAAGGCGACCCCCACCGGATCTTGGAGGGGATGGCCATCGCCAGCTACGCCGTCGGCGCCAAGAAGGGATACCTCTATGTCCGTGGCGAGTATCCCCTCGCCATCAAGCGCCTGGAGATGGCGATCAAGCAGGCCAAGAAAATCGGCCTGCTCGGCGCCAACATCTTCAACACCGATTTCTCGTTCGACGTGGAGATCCGGATCGGCGCCGGGGCCTTCGTGTGCGGCGAGGAAACGGCCCTCATCGCATCCATCGAGGGGAAGAGGGGCACCCCGAGGCCGCGTCCGCCCTACCCTGCGGAATCGGGCCTTTGGGGCAAACCCACCCTCATCAACAACGTGGAAACCTACGCCAGCATCGCGCCGATCCTCCTGAAGGGCGGGGCCTGGTACAGCGAGATCGGGACCCCGAAAGCCACCGGGACCAAGGTTTTCGCCCTGTCGGGAAAGATCAACAACACCGGCCTCATCGAGGTGCCGATCGGCATCAGCCTCCGTGAGATCATCTTCGACATCGGGGGTGGGATCCCGGACGGCAAGAAGTTCAAGGCCGCCCAGACGGGCGGTCCCTCGGGCGGTTGCATCCCCGAACAGCACCTGGACACCAAGATGGATTACGACTCGCTCCAGGCCGTGGGGACCATCATGGGGTCCGGCGGTCTCATCATCATGGACGAGACCAGTTGCATGCCGGACGTGGCGAGATATTTCATGGAATTCTGCATGGACGAGTCCTGCGGCAAATGCGTGCCTTGCCGGGCCGGCACCAAGCAGATGTACGACCTCCTGACCAAGATCTGCCAGGGACGGGCCTCCCTACGGGACCTGGAACTTTTGGAGGAACTCGCGGTCATGGTCAAGGAAGCCAGCCTCTGCGGCTTGGGCCAGACCGCGCCGAACCCGCTGTTGTCCACCCTGCGGTACTTCCGCCATGAGTACATGGCGCATATCCAGGACAAGAAATGCGCGGCGGGGGTTTGCAAGATGAATCAACCAGCCGCCGTGAAGGGAGCGCACTGATGCCGACGATCCAACTGACGATCGATGAAAAGCCGGTGACCGCGGAGCAGGGCGAGTCCATCCTCTCGATCTGCAAGCGCAACAACGTTCCGATCCCCACCATGTGCCATTTGGACGGTTTGGGGGACGTGGGCGCCTGCCGCCTTTGCCTGGTCGAGGTGGAGGGGAGCCCCCGGCTGTTCCCGGCCTGCACCACGGTGCCCCAGCCCAACATGCGGATCAAGACCATGACCGACAAGCTCAAGAAGTACCGGCTCATGATCACCGAGTTGCTTTTCGCGGAGCGAAACCATACCTGTGCGGTGTGCGTGGCGAACCGCGACTGCGAACTCCAGGACCTGGGCTACAAGGTCGGGATGACCCACGTCCGGTACGCCTACCAGTACCCGGAATGCGACCTGGACTCCACCCACAAGGACTTCATCCTGGACCAGAACCGCTGCATCCTCTGCACGCGCTGCGTCCGGACCTGCGACGAGGTGGAAGGCGCCCATAACTGGGACGTCATGGGGCGGGGATTCCAGTCGAAGGTCATCTCCGACTTCTTCCAGCCCTGGGGAGAGTCCACCACCTGCACCTCCTGCGGCAAGTGCGTCGAGGTCTGCCCGACGGGCGCGCTTTGGCCCAAGAACACCGCCCAGGGGCTCCTCAAGAAAAAACCGGCCATGGTCAGCGATCTGGTCGCGAAACGGAAGGTGAAATCATGAGCAAGAAAAAGCTGGCCACGGTCTGGCTCGGCGGCTGTTCGGGGTGCCACATGTCGCTCCTGGACATCGACGAGCGGATCCTCGAGGTGGCGAAACTCGCGGACATCGTGAAGAGCCCCGTGGTGGACGCCAAGGAGTTCCCCGAGTGTGACGTGGTGCTCGTCGAAGGCTGCGTCTGCAACGAGGAACACGAGCATGAGATCCAGGTGATCCGAAAGAAGGCCAAGATCCTGGTGGCCTTCGGCGACTGCGCGGTGACCGCCAACGTGCCCACCATGCGCATGAAGTTCACCAAGGAAGAGTGCCTGAACCGGGCCTATGTGGAGGTCGAGAGCAACTCCGAGGGACATGTCCCGATGGACCCGGACACGCCGCGCCTCATCGACCGGGTGGCGCCCCTCCATGAGCACGTGAAAGTGGACTACTACCTGCCCGGGTGCCCGCCATCGGCGGACCTGATCTTCTACGTGGTGGCCGAAATCCTCCAGGACCGCGTCCCGGTGTTGGACCAGGAAAGGATGGTGAAGTATGGCTGAGCTCAAGAAAATATCGATCAATCCCGTCACCCGCATCGAGGGCCACGCCAAGATCACGATCCATGTGGACGCCAACGGCGCGGTCCAGAAGGCGCGGTTCCACACCAACGAATTCCGCGGCTTCGAGAAGTTCTGCGAGGGGCGGATGTACACCGAGATGCCCAACATCACCCCGCGGATCTGCGGCATCTGCCCGCATTCCCACGCCATCGCCTCGGCGAAGGCCGGGGAGAAGATCATGGGGGTGAAGATCACCCCGGCGGCCGTGAAGCTCCGCCGCATGATCCAACTGGGCCAATTCGTGTCGTCCCACGCCCTGTCCTTTTTCCACCTTTCGGCGCCTGACTTCCTGTTGGGGTTCGACTCCGATCCCGCGACCCGGAATGTTTTGGGTCTGGCGGCCAAGTTCCCCGAGGTGGCGGTGAAGGGGATCCGCCTGCGCAAGTTTGGGCAGGAGATCTCCGAGCGCATCACGGGCAAGAAGATCCACGTCATGGGCATCATGGCCGGCGGCATGGGATTCCCCCTCACGGAGGAAAACCGGAAGGCGCTCCTGGCCTGGTACCCCGAGGTGTTGGAGACTTCCCAATTGGCCCTTTCGATCCTCAAGAAGTGGGTTGGGGAGAACAAGCCGCTGATGGAGAGTTTCGCCCCGGCAAAGACCCTTTACATGGGCTTGACGGGCCCGAACGGCGAGTTCGAGGTCTACGACGGATTGATTCGGTTCGTGGACGCGGAAGGCAAGATCGTCGCGGACAAGCTGAACCCCGACGATTACCTGTCCTTCATCGCTGAGAAACCCATCGACTGGTCCTACCTCAAGTATCCCTTCTACAAGCCCTTCGGCGAGGGGAAAGGCTTCTATCGGGTGGGTCCCTTGGCCCGCTTGAACGTGGCCACGAAGATGACGACCCCGTTGGCCCAGAAGGAATTCGAGGCCTACAAGGCCTTGGGCGGGGGCAAGCCCCTCCATGGGGCCCTGTATTTCCACTACGCCCGGCTCATCGAAAACCTGGCTTGCGTGGAGATGATCAAGGAACTTTTGGACGACCCGGAAATCACCTCGACGGACATCGTGGTATCGGCCGGCCGCAACCATCCCCAAGGAGTGGGCTGCACTGAGGCGCCGCGGGGCACCTTGTTCCACCACTATACGGTGGACGAGGGGGGGAGCCTGTTGAAGGTGAACCTCCTGATCGCCACCGGGCAGAACAACCCGTCCATGGACCAGTCGGTCCTGGACGTGGCTAAGCAGTTCGTGAAGGGGAACGACGTGAAGGAGGGGGCCCTCAACCGAGTGGAGGCCGCCATCCGTTGCTACGACCCCTGCCTATCCTGCTCGACCCATGCCTTGGGCTCCATGCCCCTGGTGCTGGAGATCCAGGACGAGTCGGGGCGGGTGCTCAAGACGATCGCCAGGGATTAAACGATAGAAGTGGCCGGTCGTGGGCTTCCGGGGACGGACCGCAAGACGTCCTGCCGTCCCCGGGCGCCGATGGTCGTAATGGCGGGAGGGAACAACATGCGACTTATCATCGGTACCGGAAACCCCACGCGCCGGGACGACGGGGCGGGCCTGGAAGTGGTCCGCCTTCTGTCCGACCTTTCCATCCCCCAGACCGAATGCCGCGGCGAACAGCAGTTGGACACCACCCTTTTGGAGGACCTGGCCCAGGTCGAGCTATTACTCGTGGTGGACGCCGACCCCAAGGGCCACCGGGTGGTCCTGGAAAAGGTCACCGAGACCCTGGGGGCCTCCTCCACCCATGGCCTTTCCCCAGGCGCGCTTCGGGGCATGTGCCAAGCCCTTTATGGCCGATCCCCCGAGTTTTGGGTTTGCCGCCTGCCCGCCCGCGATTTCGGGTTTGGGGAGGGTTTCACCGAGGATACCCAACGGGCCGTGGGGGAAGCGGTGGAACGGATCCGGTCCTTCCTCCTCGACAAGCCGGTTCCGGTCCCCGTCCTGGAAGGCTCGATTTCCGACCGGGAGGGCACCCATGCATGAGGGGAAATTCACCGAGGACATCGTCCAGGCCATCCTAACGGGATTGGAACCCTATCCCAACGCCCGGTTGAAACGGGTGGGGGTCCGGGTGGGGGACGTGTACCACCTGCAACCGGACAGCGTCTTGCTCCATTACGAACTTTCCGTGAAGGGGACGCGCCTCGAGGGTGTCGCCCTGGACTTGATCGAAGTGCCCATGGCGATCAAGTGCTCTGCCTGCGGGGCCGAGGGCGGGGTGGCGGACCATCACTTGCCGAACTGTTCGGCTTGCGGCTCCACCGAGGTCGTCGTCACGGCCGGAAACAAGATCGAAATCGAGCCGATCGAAGCGGAAGTCTAACGACGGCTAAAACTATTTCACCACGGGGGGCACGGGGGCCGCGGAGTTTAAACACGGGTTTAAAAGACTAGCAGGTCAGGCCTTCTTACTCCTTGTCCTCCGCTTTCTCCGTGGCTCATGGATTCGTTGTTTTCTTACGGGCATGCGTGAAGGGGGAACCGCATGGAGAATGAAATCATCATCCGGGCCCCCATTCCCCTCGTCGGGGCCGGGCGGCAAAGGCTGGAGATTCTCTTTCAAGGATCCATCCAGGGAGTGGGGTTCCGTCCTTTTCTCCACCGTTTAGCCTCGGAATTAGGCCTCGCGGGAACAGTCCGGAACAGCCCCCAGGGGGTGACCTTGGAGGTGGAGGGGCCCTCCGATACCCTCGCCCTGTTCCTCCAACGCCTGCCCTGTGAATTGCCCCCCCTCGCCTCCCTGCGTTCCTTCGACAGCCGAGTCCTCCCCCTGAAGGCCGGAACGGGATTCCAAATCCTCGACAGCGGCCTGGAGGGTCCCTCCACCACGGAGGCCCTTCCGGACGCGGTGGTCTGCCCGGATTGCCTCCGGGAAATCTTCGACCCCTCGGATCGTCGTTACCGCTATCCCTTCACCAACTGCACCCACTGCGGCCCCCGGTTCTCGATCCTGAAGGGATTGCCCTACGACCGCGCCCGCACCACGATGGCCGCCTTTCCGATGTGTGACGCCTGCCGGGCGGAGTATGAGGATCCCCGGGACCGTCGGTTCCACGCCCAACCTATCGCCTGCCCCGAATGCGGACCCCAACTGGCCCTTTGGAACGGGCGGGGAACCCCCACGGCCGGCGGTCATCGGGCCCTGTTGGAGGCGGCCTGGGCCCTGCGCGCCGGTTTGATCGTGGCTTTCAAGGGTTTGGGGGGGTTCCAACTCCTATGCGACGCCCGCGACCCGGAAGTGGTCGCCAAACTGCGATTGCGGAAACACCGGGAGGAAAAACCCTTCGCGGTGATGTTCCCCTCAATCGAATCCATCCGGAAGGATTGCGAGACCTCCGAATTGGAGGAGTCCATCCTCCGATCACCGGCGGGTCCCATCGTCATCCTGCGCCGCCAGGCGGCCGGACTGGGAAGGGAACCCAGCTCCCTGACCCGGGGGTTGGCCCCCGGGAACCCGAACCTGGGTGTCCTCCTACCGACCACCCCGCTCCACGCGCTCCTGCTCCAGGAACTGGGGTTTCCCATCGTGGCGACCTCCGGCAACTTGTCCGACGAACCCATGGTGACCGATGAGGAGGAGGCGGTGAAACGCTTGGGGGGCCTGGCGGATGTCTTCCTCGTCCACGACCGGCCGATCGCCCGAGCGTTGGACGATTCGGTCGTTCGGGTGATGGGGGGGCGCTCCATGGTCCTTCGCCGGGCCAGGGGTTACGCGCCCAGGTCCGTTTACCTGCCGGAGAACGGTTCCTCCATTCCGATCTTGGCGGTGGGGGCCCACCTCAAGAACGCGGTGGCGATCCTCCAGGGAAACCGTTTGGTCCTGGGTCCCCATTTAGGGGACTTGGAATCCCCCCGGGCCTCCGAGGCGTTCCAATCCGCGATCCGGGACCTGCCGACCCTTTTCGGGGCCAACCCGGAGGTCGTGGCCTGCGACGCCCATCCCGATTACGTATCCACCCGGGCCGCGGCGGGGTTGGGTCGGCCGGTGGTTCCGGTCCAACACCATGAGGCCCACGTGGCGGCCTGCGCCGCAGAGAACGGGGTCATGGGACAGGCCCTAGGGGTGGCCTGGGACGGAACGGGTTGGGGGGCTGATGGTACGGTTTGGGGGGGAGAATTCTTCACGGGAGCCCGGGGTGCCTGGACCCGGCGGGGCCGCCTGCGACCCTTCCGGTTGCCGGGGGGGGAATCGGCGGTCAAGGAACCCCGTCGCAGTGCCTTGGGCCTGCTTCACGCCTGGGGTGGCGTCGACGCGGTGAACCGTCCCGACCTTTGGCCGGTGACTGCCTTTCCCTCGGAAGAGAGAAAAATCCTCCTGAACATGTTGGAGAGCGGGTTCAACAGTCCCCTGACCTCCAGCATGGGCCGGTTGTTCGACGCGGTGGCGTCCCTTTTGGGCCTCCGGCAAAAGATCCGTTTCGAGGGACAGGCCGCCATGGACCTCGAGTTTTTGGCGGGTGACCTGCCGTCAAACGTGCAGGGTTACCCCATGTTGTGGACCGAAAAAGAGGGGATGGGCCAATTGGATTGGGGTCCCCTTGTGGAAGGGCTGATAATTGACATGGCAAATAAAGTTTCGCCCAAGGAAATGGCCCAAAAATTTCATGGGTCTTTGGTAGAGGGGGTCATAAAGGCCGCGGAGTCCTTGGGCCAAAATAGGGTCCTCTTGGGCGGGGGTTGTTTCCAGAACAAGGTGTTGTTGGACTCCTGTGTCCACCGCCTCCGGGCGGCCGGGTTGGAAGTCTATTGGCCCAGGGAAATCCCACCCAACGATGGGGGATTGGCCCTTGGGCAAGCCGTGGTCGCTCGGGCCCGGCTGGAAGGAGGGACGAAATGTGCCTAGCGGTCCCAGGGAAGATCTTGGAAGTGACTGAAGCCGACCCCGTGAGGCGGTCCGGTCGTGTCGATTTTGGGGGCGCGATCCGCGAGGTTTCCCTCGCCTACGTCCAGGAGGCGAAGGCCGGCGATTATGTGGTGGTCCACGTGGGCTTCGCGTTGAGCGTGTTGGATGAGGAAGAGGCAGAAAAGACGTTGAAGGATTTTGCCGTCCTGGCGGCGATGGACCAGGCCTGAATGCAAAAGACCCGGGAACCAAGTTTCCGGGTGTGGAACAAACCGTAACGAACCAAAGGAGCCGAGACATGGCGAAGGACAGTCATTACACGCTGGATGCCAACGAAGCCGTCGCGAAGGTGGCGTTTAAACTCAACGAAGTGGTCGCCATCTACCCGATCACGCCATCCTCCCCCATGGCGGAGTTCTGCGAGGAATGGGCTTCCCAAGGCAAGACCAACCTTTGGGGCCAGGTCCCTTCCATCATGGAGATGCAGTCCGAGGGCGGCGCCATCGGCGCTGTCCACGGAGCCCTCCAGAATGGGTCCTTGACCACCACCTTCACGGCGTCCCAGGGCCTGCTCCTGATGATCCCCAACATGTTCAAGATCGCCGGGGAACTCATCCCCATGGTCATCCATGTCGCGGCCCGGGCCTTGGCCTACCAGGGACTCTCGATCTTCGGCGACCATTCCGACGTCATGGCCTGCCGATCCACGGGCTGGGCCATGCTTTGCTCCAACTCGGTCCAGGAAGCCCACGACATGGCCCTCATCGCCCATGCCTCGGCCTTGAGGAGCGAACTCCCGTTCGTCCACTTCTTCGACGGGTTCCGCACTTCCCACGAGGTGGCCAAGGTCACCATGTTGGACGATTCGGTCCTCAAGGCCCTTTTCGACCAGAACCGGGTCGATCAACTCCACGCCAAGGGCCTGACCCCGGACAAGCCGGTGCTGCGAGGCACCGCCCAAAACCCCGACGTGAACTTCCAGGGACGGGAAGCGGCGAATTCCTACTACCAAAAGGTGCCCGGGATCGTCCAGGGCGTGATGGACGAGTTCGCCAAGTTGACGGGGCGATCCTACAAGACGTATGAGTATGTCGGGCATCCCGAGGCGGAGCGGGTCTTGGTGCTCATGGGATCCGGGGCCGACGTGGCCCACGAGACGGTGGACGCTCTTTTGGCGAAAGGTGAGAAGGTCGGACTTTTGAAGGTGCGGCTGTACCGCCCCTTCGACGGGGCCGCCCTGCTCAAGGCCCTGCCGGCCAGCGTCAAGACCGTGGCGATCCTGGACCGCACCAAGGAACCGGGAAGCGCCGGGGAACCCCTTTACCTCGACGTGGTCGACGCCTACATGGAGTCCAGCCAGTCCGGGGCCACCAAGACCATCCCGCGCCTGGTGGGCGGCCGCTACGGCCTGTCCTCGAAGGAATTCACCCCCGCCATGATCAAGGGGGTCTATGACCACCTGAAGGAAGCCAAGGTGAAGAACCACTTCACCATCGGCATCAACGACGACTTGACCCACACCAGCCTGACTTATGACCCGGATTTTTCCACCGAGGGGCCGGAAGTGGTTCGGGCCATGTTTTATGGTTTGGGGGCCGACGGCACCGTGGGGGCCAACAAGAACTCCATCAAGATCATCGGGGAAAACACCCCGAACTACGCCCAGGGCTATTTCGTTTACGACTCCAAGAAGTCCGGGTCCATGACGACCTCCCACCTGCGGTTCGGGCCGAAGCCCCTGAGGTCCAGCTACCTCATCACCCGGGCCAATTTCATGGCTTGCAGCGTGCCGGTGTTCCTTTATAAGTTCGACATGCTTAAGTGCATGGAGCCGGGTGGGACGTTCCTGCTCAACACCCCCCACTCCAAGGACGAAATTTGGGACCACCTGCCCCGCACGATGCAGGAACACCTGCAAAAGAAGAGGATCAAACTCTACGTGATCGACGCCACGAAGGTGGCCAAGGACACGGGCATGGGGGGGCGCACCAACACCATCATGCAGACCTGCTTCTTCGCCATCTCGGGAGTCCTGCCCCGCGAGGAGGCCATCGAGTCCATCAAGAAATCCATCGTCAAGACCTACAGCAAGAAGGGTGAGAAGGTCGTCCAGGCCAACCTCAACGCCGTGGACAAGACCCTGGAGAACCTCCACGAGGTGAAGGTCGAGGGCCGGAAAACCGGCAACCAGGACCTCCATCTCCCGATCCCGAAGAACGCCCCGGAGTTCGTCCAGAGGGTCCTGGGCCAGATCATCGCCGGGGACGGCGACTCCCTGCCGGTCTCCGCCCTACCCGTCAGCGGGACCTACCCCACGGATACGGCGCGTTGGGAGAAGCGGAACCTGGCGTTGGACGTGCCGGTGTGGGACACCGACCTCTGCATCCAGTGCAACAAGTGCGCCTTCGTCTGCCCCCACGGCGTCATCCGCCCGAAGGTGTACGAACCGTCCCTGCTGTCCAACGCCCCGGCCGCTTTCAAGTCGGCGGACGCCAAGTTCATCGACTTCAAGAAGCAGGGGCTGAAGTACAGCCTCCAGGTGGCGACCGAGGATTGCACGGGTTGCGGGCTTTGCGTCGAGGCCTGCCCGGTCAAGTCCAAGACCGAGGCCAAGATAAAGGCCATCAACATGAAGCCCCAGGCGCCCCTGGTCGAAGCCGAGCGCAAGAACTGGGACTTCTTCCTCAACCTGCCTGAGTTCGACCGGGCCAAGATGCGCAACGACATCCTCTCGACCCAGCAGATCCAGCGCCCACTGTTCGAGTTCTCGGGCGCCTGCGCGGGTTGCGGCGAGACTCCCTACGTGAAGCTGGTGAGCCAGCTCTTCGGCGACCGGCTCCTGGTGGCCAACGCCACGGGTTGCTCCTCCATTTACGGCGGCAATCTCCCGACGACCCCCTGGGCCAAGGACGCCGACGGTCGCGGCCCGGCCTGGTGCAACTCGCTCTTCGAGGACAACGCGGAATTCGGGCTGGGCTTCCGAATGAGCTGGGACTTCAAGCGAGCAGAGGCCCTGAGGCTCCTGACGGGATTGAAGGACGCGGTGGGCGCGGACTTGGCCCAAGCGATCGAGGGGGCGGACCAGTCCAACGAGGACGGAATCGCCCAGCAACGCCGGCGGGTGGACCAATTGCGGGCCAAGCTCAAGGGCAACGCCGCACCCGAGTCCCAGCAGCTCCTCGGCCTGGCGGACGCCTTGGTCAAGAAGAGCGTTTGGATCATGGGCGGTGACGGATGGGCTTACGACATCGGTTACGGCGGTTTGGACCACGTTTTGGGAAGCGGGCTCAACGTCAATATCCTGGTGCTGGACACCGAGGTGTACTCCAACACCGGCGGACAGATGTCCAAGTCCACTCCCCGGGGCGCGGTGGCGAAATTCGCCGCGTCGGGGAAACAGGGCATGAAGAAGGACCTGGGCCTCATGGCCATGACCTACAAGAACGTTTATGTGGCCCGGGTGGCGATGGGATACAACGACGGGCAGACCCTGAAGGCGATCCTGGAGGCCGAGGCTTTCGACGGGCCTTCCCTGGTGATCGCCTACAGCCACTGCATCTCCCACGGCATCGACATGATCAACGGCTTGAAACAGCAAAAGGCCGCGGTGGAATCCGGCCAGTGGGTACTTTACCGGCACAACCCGGCGTTGTTGGCCCAGGGCAAGAACCCCCTCCAGATCGATTCGGGGATGCCCAAGATCCCGGTCAAGGACTACCTCATGACCGAGAACCGCTTCCGGATGCTGGCCATGGCCAAGCCCGAGGAATCCACGAGGTTGTTCGCGGAGGCCCAAGTGGACGCCAACGCGCGCGTGGGGTATTACCGGGCCCTGGCGGCTATGGACCCCAAGATCCTCGCCGGGGTGCTGGAGACTCCCGCGGTTCCCGCTCCGGCCACGACCTAAGGGTGGGGCAGGACCGGGGGCGGATCGGGGACCGTCTTGATTTGAACCCATCGAAAGAGTGGGTGGGCGTTGGCCCACCCTAAAGAGGGTAGGAGGACGAAAATGCCGGACCTAAGCACGAAATACATGGGGATGAAACTGAGGACGCCGTTGGTGCCCTCGGCCTCCATCCTTTCGATGGACGTGGAGAACGTCAAGCGGATGGAGCAGTCCGGCGCGTCCGCCGTGGTGCTTTACTCGCTGTTCGAGGAACAACTCCTGATGGAGGAGTACGAGCTGAACAAGTCGCTGGACCAGGGGGCCGACAGCTTCCCGGAGGCCCTGTCCTACTTCCCGGAACTGGAGAGCTACGGGGTGGGTCCGGAGCGTTATTTGAAGCATGTGGCGGCCGTTAAGAAGGCCGTGAAGATCCCGGTGATCGCCAGCCTCAACGGCGCCACCCGGGGCGGCTGGACCTCCTTCGCGAAGAAGATCCAGGACGCGGGCGCCGACGCGCTGGAACTCAACGTCTACACCATCCCCACGGACGTGGAGTTGACGGGCGCCACGGTGGAGTCCAACACCCTGGACCTGTTCAAGTCGGTCCGATCCACGGTGAAAATCCCCTTGGCGATCAAGTTGTCGCCCTTCTACAGCAACATGGCCAATGTGGCGAAGCGACTTTCGGACGCCGGCGCGGACGGGTTGGTGCTGTTCAACCGCTTCTACCAACCCGATATGGACTTGGAGAACCAGGAAGTCCGGCCCCAGGCCCTCCTGTCGACCCCTATGTCGCTTCGGGTTCCACTCCGTTGGGTGGCCATCCTCCGGGGCAAGGTGAAGTCCTCCCTGGCGGCCACGAGCGGGATCCACCAGGGGGAGGACGCCCTCAAGATGATCATGGCGGGCGCCGACGTCACCATGCTTTGCTCCACCCTCCTCAAGAACGGCGTGGACCATATTCGGACCGTCGAAAACGACATGGCAAAGTGGATGACGGATCACGAGTACAAGTCCGTCGAACAGATGAAGGGTTCCATGAGCCAGGAGAAGTGTTCGGACCCCACGGCGTTCGAGCGGGCGCAATACATGAGGACGCTCAAGAGCTTTAGGGACGACAAGAGCTTCTTTGG
Organism: uncultured bacterium; assembly: GCA_964392085.1. Lineage (GTDB taxonomy): Bacteria > Oederibacteriota > Muellerivitia > Muellerivitales > Muellerivitaceae > CAYMOV01. Next base: position 68,972 of record CAYMOV010000004.1, on the reverse strand, counting down.
CACCCGCGCCGACGAATTCTGGGAAGTCTAGCCGCCCCGGAGGGGCGGCAAGAACAATGGCGCAATTGAAAATAGGGTAATCGATAAAGGGGCGTTAACCCGCGGTTCGTCGATCCACTGTCCCCTGGATCGGGATGTTTTTCGCCCATCGGTCCTACGGAGCCCGGCCTTTTGGCCGGGCTTTTGATTTTACGGCCCTTCTAATCGGTGACGCAAATCATGGCTTTCGTCCGGCGGAAGGGAGTAGTCTGGTGATCGCAGGATTCAGGGTGGGAGGGAACCCCGTGAATATCCGCCTGACGTTTCCCCGTCCCTCCTGGGCGGGGGATCCGACATGAAGTACCTTGATGAATTCCGCGACCCGGGGATGGCCAAGGGCCTGCTCCGGGAGATCGCTCGAACGGTGACCCGCCCCTGGACCCTCATGGAAATCTGCGGGGGACAGACCCACTCCATCGTCAAATATGGGCTCGAAGACCTATTGCCCCCGACTTTGACCCTGGTGCATGGCCCGGGTTGCCCGGTTTGCGTGACCTCCGTGGAGGTGTTGGACCGCGCCATGGCGGTGGCCCAACGGCCGGGGGTCCTCTTCACCTCCTTCGGTGACATGCTTCGGGTTCCCGGTTCCAAGACGGACCTGTTGAAGGTCAAAGCCGCTGGCGGCGACGTCCGGATCGTCTACTCGCCCTTGGACGCCGTCCAAATCGCCCGGGACAACCCAACCCGTGAAGTGGTATTCTTCGCCGTCGGCTTCGAGACCACGGCCCCCGCGAACGCCATGGCGGTGTACCAGGCCCACCGGGAGGGCCTGAAGAACTTTTCCCTGCTCGTCTCCCACGTGCTGGTCCCCCCCGCGATGGAGGCCATCCTTTCGGATCCCGGAAACAAGGTCCAAGGGTTTCTGGCCGCGGGGCATGTTTGTACGGTCATGGGCACCTCCGAATACGTTCCCCTGGCCAAAAAGTACAAGGTTCCCATCGTGGTCACTGGGTTCGAGCCCCTCGACGTCCTCCAGGGCATCCTCCTGTGCGTTCGGCAACTTGAAAAGGGCTCTTACGGGGTGGAAAACCCCTACCTTCGGACCGCCCGTGACGGGGGAAATCCCGGGGCGCAAAACCTGATCTCGGAGGTTTTCCGGGTGATCACCCGTAAATGGCGCGGTTTGGGCGAGATCTCCGCCAGCGGACTGGGCTTGTCGGAACCCTACGCGGCCTACGACGCCGAAACCAAGTTCTCTCTCCAGGGCATCTCGGCCGAGGAATCCCCTGAATGCCGGAGCGGGGAAGTCCTCACGGGTAAGATCCGACCCCAGGCCTGCGAAGCCTTCGGGAAAACCTGCACCCCCGAACATCCCCTCGGGGCCCCTATGGTCTCCAGCGAGGGGGCTTGTTCGGCGTACTTCCGTTATCGAAGATAGCTTTGGATATTCAGTTTTGGGTTGTTGGCTTAATACTTAAATTATAAATTCAAGACACGACTAGATGGTGGCGACCTGAGGATGGAGACGCTAGAAATGCCAGACGAGCCCAAGAACAGTTTACAATTAAATTGCCCCGTTCCTTTCGGGCCTGGGGACAAGATCGTCATGGCCCATGGAGGGGGCGGAACGGTCATGAACGACCTCATTGACCGGGTCTTCCGGAAGGGGTTCGGAACCCAATCAGTGGAGTCCCGCCACGACTCGGCGATCCTTGAGGCCGCGGGCCGGCTGGCCTTCACCACCGACAGTTTCGTGGTCCAACCGATCTTTTTTCCCGGGGGCGACATCGGCTCCTTGTCGGTGTTCGGGACGGTCAACGACCTCGCCATGGCGGGGGCCCGACCGATGGCCTTGTCCTGCGCCTTTATCCTGGAAGAAGGCCTGCCGATCCAAGACTTGGAACGGGTGGTGTCTTCCATGCGGCGTACCGCCGACGAGGCCGGGGTCGCCCTGGTGACGGGGGACACCAAGGTCGTGGATAAGGGCAAGGGCGACGGAATGTTCGTGACCACGGCCGGGATCGGCGAGGTCCTGGCCCCCCATCCCATCGGTCCCCAAGCGATCCGCCCAGGCGACGCGATCTTGGTCTCGGGGGACCTGGGACGCCACGGGGTGGCGATCCTGGCGGTCCGACAGGGGCTGGCGTTCGAGACCGAGGTGGTTTCCGATTGCGCCTGTCTATGGCCCGCGGTGAAGGCTCTCCTGGAATCGGGGGTGGAGGTGCACGGCCTCCGGGACCTCACCCGGGGGGGTCTCGCGGCGACCCTTAACGAGTTCACAAGGGATTCCGGGTTTCCGCTCTCCGTCGAGGAATCCCTGGTACCCGTCTCAGGACCGGTTCGGTCCTCCTGCGAGATCCTGGGGCTGGACCCGTTGTACGTGGCCAATGAGGGACGGTTCGCGATTTTCGTGCCGGGAGATCAATCCGACCGCGCCCTGAAGGTTCTCCGGTGCATTCCGGTCTCCTCGGGGGCGGTTCGCATCGGCAAAGTGGAAACCGCCATTCCGGGTGAATCACCCCGAGTGACCCTCCATACCCCCTTGGGGAGTGAGCGATACCTCGACCTTTTGTCCGGCGAACAGCTTCCTAGGATCTGCTGAGTACTCCAAGGACAAACATTATTCCGAGACCTAAATCACGGCCTTCCCCGGGGCCCTCGGCTAAGATCAGTCCGGAGGTGAGGACATGTTCCCCAAAGAACACGGCGCCTGGAACGTCCTATGGGTTTCCCTGGTGGCCGGATGGCTCACCTTGGGGTCCTGGAACGGCGCCGCCCTATCGGTTTCCTGCTTTTTCGTCCTAGGGTTCATCCTTCGCGCCCCCCTGAACGTTTGGCGGCAATGGCGGGTCGCCGACCCGGCCAAAGCGACCCAAGCCCTGGGAATTTTCCTGTTGGAATGCGTGGCCTTCCTCCTGTCGGGCTGGTGGTTCTGGGCGGCCTCCCCCCCGACCGCGATTCGTTGGGTGCTTTTGGGGGTGATCCCCCTCGGCGCGGCCATGGCGGGATTTTACCTTTGGAAGAAGTCCCTCCGGTTCTTTTGGGCCGAGGCATTGGGGTTCCTCGGATTGCCCTTGCTGGTCCCCGTGATCTATCTCTGCGGCCCCCAGGGCTCCAACGACAAGGCCCTTTGGCTTTACGCCCTCTTCGCGGGTCAATCGTTGTTGGCCCTGACCTATGTCAAGGTTCGCCAAGGTTGGCTGGCGGCCTCCCGGAATGGCGTGGCAATCGGTGGGGCTCGGCGTTGGCGCGATGGCCGCCGAACCGTTGCGCTCCACGGTTTATTTGTCCTGGGGATTTTGGCTTGTCCGCATGGGGGCGGTTGGCTGGCCCTCGGGCCCCTCGTGGCTTTTTTAAGGGCCCTGGGGGGCGTCTCACAAGGAAGACCCGGGCTACCGATCATGAAATTAGGGCTCCTGGAAATGGCCCATTCACTGGTTTACATGATCCTGACCTTGTTTACCTGGAAGGCTTTTTTATAAGCTGATGGGACTGATTCGGTCGAATGGGGGAATCGGATGTCCGGTTGGTCTTGTCCCTACCAAATCGACGAACAATGCAAGCGGGTGCGGCGAGAGTGCCTGCCCGGGCAAAAGGGCTGCGTCCTGGCGGGTCGGGTGGTCTTTGCCGAGGCGGACGGCCCAACGCTGGGGTCGCCTCCCCAAAAGAAAACCCGACGGCACCGAAAGGCCGCCGGGTCTGATCGAATCAAGAAAAAATGAAGTCGTACGGGCTATTGGAGCCGTTCTCTTTCCGTGATTGGATCTATTGGGTGGTTAGGCCGTCGGCTTTTTCCCGAAGACTTTCACCAGCATCCAACCCACTGTCCCGAACCCGGCGACCAAAAGCGCCAGGAAGATCGTGATGAATCCCCATTGGTCGTGGGTGATCCACATCCCCTCCAAGTAAGGCTTCAGATCAAGGTCCCTCAGGTGCAGCCGAACCGCGGTCATGGAGACCAGGGTCACCAGAAGGCCGATCCAACCGGCCCAGGTCCAGCCGTAGGCCCGGAGTTTGAAGAGCCCGACCCCGTAAAGAACCATGGAAACCAAGATCGCCCCCATCGCGGTCATGAAGGCCCCTGTGGCGGCCAAGTCGCCTCCCATCACCCCCATCCAGATGTCCCTGGGATGGGACAATAGGAACCAGGTCCCGACCCCAAATTGGACCAAGGTGACGGAGAGGAACCAGGCGGCCCCGTATTGAGCCACCCAATCCCCTTCCCGGAGCCCCTTTCGGATCCACCCCTGGCCCACAAGCGCGAAGAAGGCCCCTGCGACCGCCGGAGCGGCTAGCCACAGATGCAGATATCGCGGCAAGAGGGTGGGCAACCCGCCGTCCCACTTCAAACCCAGGTGGGGATCCCCGTAGAGGGCGCTCCAGCGATCCGGGTGCAGGGACAGGAGCGTGAGGGAGGTCAGGATCAGGGTCACCCCGGAGAAAAGGAGGACGATGGCGCCACCCACCCAACCCGCGCGGGCCTTCCAGGAGTCCCATTGGAAGTTCAACAGGTAGGCCAGGAGGTAACCGGCCCCCATGAGGAACAGCAGGCTGAACCAGGGCGCCGCGGTCAGAACGCTGGCCGAGTAAAAGAAGGGTCCGTACAGGACCTGGAGGAACAACAGGGGCGGGATCGCCAGGGTCACGGCGGCGGCGATGAACACCGGCAGGATCCTGAAATGCCAAGCCGCAAGCCGGTCCCCGGCGCCGTCGCCCCGCCCCCGGGCCAGGACGGCCAAGAGCGTGCCTCCCAGGGCCAAATGGGCCGCCAAGAAATGGAGAAAGAGGGTAAGGCAGGAAAGGGCCTGCATCAACCAAACCGGGCCTGGGATTCCCAACGGGTCGGCGGACGGGATGGGAAGGGGTGTCATGGTTTCACCTCCAGGGTGGTCGAGACGGGCGATCGCTTTTCGAGGTTGAAAAGATATTTCGCGAGGGCCAACCGCTCCGGGTTGGAACCCTTAAAGGGAGGCATGAATCCCTTGAGCATGTCGAGGTGCTGGATTTGGTCCGCCAACAGGTCCTCGTCCCAACCGTCCACCAGGAGCGCGATGCCGTTATACCCCCGCAGCGTATGGCAGGCCGCGCATTGGATGCGGAAGACCTCATGCCCGGCTGCGGGTTCCTGGCCCGACGGCACCGTTTTCAGGTGGGACCACTTGGACGCCGCCAAAAGGCTCTCGCCGGTCGGCATGGCCTGGAGATCCTTCGCGCGCATGCCGTTGGAATACATATAGCCGTAGATCAAGTAGGGCTTGCGGACGGCTTCCCGGACCCATTCGGTGACCCCGGTGGTCATGAGCCCCAAGACTAGGAAAAGAGCGGCCAAGGCCGGGGAGAAGCCCCGGGGGTGCCGGTAGGCGAGCAGGTAGGCGAAAACAAACAAAAGGATCGAGAAGGCGACGCTTCCCACCGCGAAGAGGGTGACGGCGGCCGCCCCTCCCATGGAAATCTGCCGGGCCAATGGAGGGATGGAGGCGACGTACCAAGCCCCGGCGAAGGGGAGCAACAGGAAGGCCGGCATCAGCCACCGGGCGGAATATCGGATGAGGTTTTCCCGGAGGTCCTGTTGTTTGAGCAAGGAGGCGGTGCCCATGGCGTAGAGCCCCGCCAGGGCGAGGCAGACCAGGGTGCGGATGATCAGGGAGGGGAGGTAACTCGGGTTGAAGAAGGCCGAGAGGATGGAGCCGTCCTCCAGCCAGCCCCCCGGGGTCAACATGAAGGAAAGGATACCGTTGATGATGACCAGGGACATCCAGGCCGAGAGGGCGTAGATCCAGCCGATCGCCTCGTGGGTTCGTCGGTCCAACCGGTCCCAGGTGGTGTAATAAAGGAGGGCGGCGGTGATCTCGACCAGGAAGAACACCCATTCGGCGGCCCATCCCCAGACGAACAGGTGGATCAAGGCGCTGGTGCCCGGGGGGGACACCAGGCCGATGGAGAACCAGATGCCGACACCCGAAAGGGCCCCGAAGACGAGGGTGAGGAGGGCGAAGAACTTCGAGTGGGATTTGACGTAGGCCAACAGGACGTCGTTCCGTTCGCGGTAGGCTTTGCGTTCGGTCAGGACCAGGAACAACCCACCTCCCACGGCGAAATGGGAAATGAACACGTGAAAAATCGCCACCATACCGATCAACATTCCTCCCCCCAACTGGGGGATCTCCCAAACCGGATAATTCATGTGCAGCCTCCGGACTGCATTTTAAGTAGTTGTTGATCGTAAGCCATGAGCCCGCTCATAAGTTCAAGCCATTTGGAATGAGAGTATGGTTTGAAAGGAAAGCCCTTTAAAGTCCAGCAGCCTTAGAAGTGATCGTAATTACTGGGTTATTTGCGTGATTAAAGGGTGACGCAGGTCATAAACTCGCAATGCCTTCAGGAATATAGTTACTCACGAATCAACGGCCAACTTTAAGTCAACCTTCCAAGGCCAGATTTGCCCATGGGATGGGCTTCTTGAACTCAGTGCGGGCCTATTTCACCGATCCACGGGACCGGCTCTTCAAGCTGTTGAGTGTGTCGGCGTAGCCGCTCAACAGTCGGATGTGCTACAGCTCGCCGCCTAGGGTCGGGTCTTGATCAAGATCCCGGCCTTCGGAACACATCTTTATGAGGCTTAGCCCTCTTTCAGGGCCCGCACAATAAGCCTTGGGCCCGCGGCTTCCGGTCGCCGCGGGCCTTTTTTATTTAAAAATGCGGTTATTTGAAGGTTCGACCATTGCTTGGATTTGTCTGTCAAGACGCCCTTTGTGACTGGCGTCATATGGCCTTCTTCCACCTCCAGACTAACCTTAATTGGGGCTTTTGATCTTTGGGAAAGTCGGCTGAACCCCCATCGATGGTGTCCTTGGATTCAGGCTTCCGCAACCTGTCCCGGGGGAATCCCATCGATCAAGTGTGGAATGTTGAACCAGCAGGAGGGAACCATGATCTACCAGTTACGGTTTTCGGAAGAGTTAAAACTGGACCTTTGGCTGAAGCAGGCGGCCCAGGAAATTGAAAAACTGTTTTCACCCGATTCTTGGAATCCCCCCCAACCCTTGGGCGTTCGTTTGATCCTCCTTAAAAAAGCCCTGAGGGACGGTCTCTTGGGGATGGTCCGGACTTCCGACCTTTGCGGTCTCCAGGCCGAATGCGATGAGGGCTGCTCCCCGGCGGAGGAAAACACGGCTCCCGACAGGTTTGATAAGGCGAAGGTGAACGCGCCGGTCGAGCGGTACAGCTTGGCCGACCTCCGGGGTTTGCCGGAGATCGCCGAGACCCTGGCGACGGCCATGAGGCGCCATGTTCCCCAGCTGGGGTCCGGTTGGGAAAAACTCGGTCCCAAATTGGCCGAATCCTTGGCCCCACACCTCTATCAAAACGAGCTTTGCGGATCCACCGATGGTTGCACCCACTCCCAGGCCGTGGACCTGAAAGTCCGGTTGTCCCGTAAGAGCGAGGTTTAAATGGCGGCCAAAAAGAAAATCCTACTGGTGGACGACGACCGGGACTTGATCGCGTCGCTCCGCCTGATTTTAGAGAACCAGAACTACTCCGTGGAGACCGCCTCGGGCGGCAAGGAGGGGTTCAAGAAATGCGTGGAATGGAAGCCGAACCTCGTGATCCTCGACGTCATGATGGAACACACGGATGAGGGGTTCCGGTTGGCGTCGGTCCTCCGGGACCAATCCCAAACGGCCAAACTTCCGATCCTCATGATGACCGCGGTGACACAGAAAGCCGGCGTGGTGCCTGATTATCCCGCGGCGGGTGGTGGATGGGTCCCCGTGGATGGGTTCCTTGAGAAGCCGGTTCCTCGGGAGGTCTTGCTCCAAAAGGTGAAGGACCTTCTGGGTCCCTGAGAAGGGGAGTCGCCATGAGGAACCTTGAGGGACAGGTCCCGGTCGAGCGGTTGGAGTGGTTCATCCACCTGCGTTGGTGGGCTGTGGGGGTCGGGCTGTTCATCATTTTCCTGGCCCCGGCGTTGGAACCGGTCCAGTACCCGCCGGTCCGGTTAGTGGCGGTCTTGGCGGTCTTGGCCGGCTTGAATGGATTGTACCGGACGGTGTGGAGCGGTGTGAGGGCGTCGGAGCGGGACCCCTCGGTCCTGGCCCAACGGGCCCGTAACCACATCCATGTCCAGATGTTGGGGGACTTGTTCCTCTTGACGTTGTTGTTGACCTGGTCGGGAGGCATCGAGAACCCGTTGGTGCTTTTGTACTTGTTCCACTTGGCCATCGGCAGCATGGCCTTGCCGAAGGGGGAAAGCCGGGCCTACGTCTTTCTCATTACGGCCCTGCCTTGGGCGCTTTGGATGATGCAGGACTTGGGTTGGGTGCGGCCCCTTTGGGGCGGCGAATCCCACCTGGGCACGTCGGTCCAGCAGGCGTTCCTTCTGGTTTTCAGCGTGACGACCTTCGGATTATGGATGTTCCTGACGCGGTTGACCGGGGACCTGTTGGATAAGGAGGAAGCCCTCCGAAAAACCGGGCGTCAATTGCAAGAGGCGAACGAGGGGCTTCTTCGGCTGGATGAGCATAAAAACAGGTTCTTCCGCCAAGTGGCCCATGACCTGAAGAACCCATTGGCGGCCGCCAGTTCCTGCTTGGAGGCGGCCGAGGTCACGCTACCGGATGGCCGGAGCCAGGCGGCGCTGGACATGATGGGCCGGGCAAAGGTCCGGTTGGGAGGGTTGGCGGAGTTGGTCGACGACTTGATCTGGCTTTCCCAGGCCAAGACCGCGACCCAACCCTTCCGCCCGGAAACCCTGGACCCCTACGCGCTGGCGCAACGGGCGGTCCAGGGGGTGGAAGCCCGGGCGAAGGCCAAGGGCCTCACCGTCCAGGTCCAGGGGAAGGCGGGAGCCGAGCTCTGGGCGGACCCGCGGGCGTTTCAGCGGGTGCTCGAAAACCTACTGGCGAACGCCGTGAAGTACACCCCGGTGGGTCGGGGCGGGGTCGAGATCGGCCTGGAGAGCCTGGGGGATTTCATCGTGGTGACGGTGTCGGACCCGGGGATCGGCATCCCCGCGGAGGAGCAGGCAGGATTGTTCGAGGAGTTTGTCCGGGCCTCCAACGCTAAGGCGCAGGGGGAACCCGGGACGGGGTTGGGACTCGCCATCGTCAAGCAGATCGTCGATTGGCATGGCGGGAAGGTCAAGTTGTCGAGTCGAACGGGAGAGGGAACCCGAGTGGAGACCTGGTGGCCCAACCGGCCGCCGGGAACTCAGAAAGGCGGAGACGCCGAAGTCCCTTTGTGGGACCGGAAGCTCCGCCGGACATAAGGATCCATCGGAAATGGCCTACACGATCACAGAATCCATCTCTCCCCCCAATACCATCGCGTCCTGCCTCGCCTCCTTCCCCGTTTTCAAGGGATTGGTTCCCAGCGAATTGGAGGACCTGGCGAAGTACTGCGTCATGGAAATCCTTCCCCCGGGCCAAGCGCTCTTCCGGCAGGGGGAATCCGCGGAATTCCTTTTCTTCATCGCGGATGGGAAGGTCAAACTGTCCCAGAAACACACCAATGGTCGGGATGTGACCTTCCATGTCTTCGGCAAGGGGGACCTGGTGGGCGAAGTCTCGTCCCTCAAGCGGGCGCCCTACGCCCTGAGCGCCTTCACCCTGACCGAGTCGGTCCTCCTGAAGACCCGTTGGGACGATTTTATCCACCGGTTCCTGAAGTTCCCCTGCGTTTCGGCCGGGGCTTTACTTCAGATGGGGGATTTCCTTTACCAGGCTTACCGCTCGAAGATGTCCGCGGCGGATCCGGTCGAGATGAGGATCGCCCAGCTTTGCGTGTCGATGTTGTCCCGCCCGGGCATGGCCCAGGATGAACCGGGAGGCGGCGTCCGGATCAACATGCCGCTCACCCGACGGGATGTGGCCGAGATGGTGGGGACCACCGTCGAAACGGCCATCCGGATCATCCGCAAGTGGACCAAGGCGAAACTCGTGGTCCCCAAGCGGAGGTATCTGGTCATCCTGGACCGGGACGGGCTTCAAAAATTAGCCGGGGGCGTCGTCAAGGCCGTGGCCGGGGAATAACGGCTGGAGTCGCGCGGCTTTCGATCCGTCAAAACCGTGGAGGGAAAAAATGGCTGAATCGAAAATCTTGGGCGCGTTGGTGGCGACCTTGCCGATCAACGAGGGCCTGCGGCCCCAGGTGGTCCAACGGCTCCTCAAGCACGGGAGCTTGACCCTTTGCCAGGAGGGCCAGGGCCTTTTCGCCCTAGGGGCCCCCGCCAAACAGGCCTATGTGGTGGCTTGGGGAAAGGTGGAGATCCGGGAAGCGGATGGGCAGGTCTATTTCGCCCGCCGGGGTGACTTGGTGGGGACGGAGGCTTCCGAGGAAAACGGCAGCTATACCTCCGACGCCCGGGTGCTGACCAAGTCGGTGCTCTTGGCCATCCGGTCGGATGATTTCCGGACCTATTTCCTCAAGTACCAACCCGTGGCGGCGTGGGTCCTTCGCAAGATCGGTGAGCATTTTCGGAGGGAAACGGGCCTTGGGGGGGATGATTTGGATGAACTGGATCCCGAGGTTTGGATGGATACCCTGGCCCGGGAGTCCAAGGAAGCCGGTGCCGTGAAGGCCAAGGTCTAAAAGGCCCTATTCCACCCGTCCGGACAATTCAAAACGCCGCTTGGGAATTCCCAGGCGGCTTTTTTTTTGTCATGCTGGTCCCTGGAGGCTGAAAGATCCCATGCCCGATATCGCCGCGCCGAACACCCGTTCCCCGCTCGGGATGATTGGGTGGCCCGCCCTTGGGGGTGTCCTCCTGGGGTTTTGGGTCCCTGGACCAAGCGGGATCATTCTCATGGTCCTGGGATTGGGCGTTTCAGCGAAAGTTTGGAGTGGTTGGGTGGGTCGTGGGACGGATATTCAAAACCGGGTGGGGGGGCCGGGAGCCCTGGGGATCCTCGCGGTCCTACTTTTAGGGTCGACGCTTCGAATCGCGGACGTCCTGTATTGTTTCGAGGGAGTCTCAGACGATCGGGCCGGAGTGGCATGGACAGCCTTGAGGATCCTCCATGAGGGTTGGCGGCCTTGGGGGGGCCTACGTCTCCTTCAGGTCCCGGAACCCCTCACTTATTACGCCCTCGCGGCCTGGTTTGCCATCGCCGGCGCCTCCATCCGGGCCCAGGCGTTTTTCGATGTGGCCCTTTGGGCCCTTTCCGCGCCTCTCTGGTATTCGGTTTTCCGGAGATGGGGCGGGACCCGTGTGGCCTTCTTCGCCTTGGTTTTTTACGCGGCTTCCCGATGGGGCATGACCTATACGGGGCACCAGAACTTCTCGGTCGAGATCATGCTCATCACGGCCGCCTGCCTGGAGGCCTGGGGCCGCGGCGTGGAACGATCTTCGCGGGGATGGGTCTTTCTCGCGGGCTTGGTCGCGGGTTCCGGTTTCTACGCCTATCAGGCCTCCAAGGTGTTGGGGGCGCTCTTGATCGTCCTGGCCCTTTGGGAGCTCCGGGAACTGGTGGGCCGCCCCCAAGCCCTCGAACGCTTGGTTTGGATGTCGGCGGGTTGGGCCCTGGCGGTCCTGCCAATCATTGTGACGGATCCCGTTTCCGGATGGTTTGGGCGGCGGGAAGGGGAACTTTGGATCTTCGGGAACACCGCCCAGGGGGGGTGGACCTCGTTGGGACACAACCTCCTCTTGGCCTTGGGAATGTTCCATGCCCACGGCGATCCGATGGCCGACCATAACCTCCGGGGATGGCCTGAATTGGATCCCGTGATGGGGATCCTGGCGGCTTGGGGAGTGGGTTGGGCGCTTCATCGCCTTCGTCGGAGGGAGGGGGTTGCGCCACTCTTGGGACTCTTGGTGATGTGCCTTCCGATGGCCCTCTCTCGGGGTTGTCCGAATGATATGCGGAGCTTGGGAATGCTCCCGTTTCTTTGCTTCCTGGCCGCGACGGCGCTAGAGGCATCCCTCGGGGTTTTAAACCGAAAATTCCCCAGTGGGCGGGTGGGCGGCATCGGTTGGGGGATCCTAGGCGCGGTGGCCCTTTGGAACGGCGCCGCTTATTTTGGGCTCCAGGTCCGGCAAGAGGGATGGCGGGACGCCTTTAACCGGGATCAAACCGAACTCGGCCAAGCCCTCACGCGGCTTCCCAGTGGGGAGCCCATCCGGTTGGCCGGGCCCTACGCCCATCACTCGGTTGTTCGATACGCGGCGTACCCCGCCCGTGAATCCATGGAACCTTTGGACGCGTCCCACCTTCCCAAACCTCCCGCGGTCTTCGTTCTCGACCCGCTTCAAGGGGGACTCTTGGAATATCTCCAGGAGCGGTACCCCGCGGGCAACCTTTCGGCCTATTCAACCCAGCCCGGCCCGGCCTACGCCCTGATCTATCAATCCGGCCCGATGGAGGCCACGCCCTCCACGCCGCCCCATGGGCTTTGGAGGACCGGGACCGGCGTCCCCGACGGAACCTGGGACCCCGTGGTGGATTTCGCTTGGCGGGACTTGCCCCAACAGGAGGGACTGAAGGAATTCAACTGGTCGGGGACGCTTCAAGTGGACCGGAGAGGCATCTACCTGTTTCGGATCTTATGCGGTCCGAACGCTGATGCCATCTTGTCCTCGAATGGGCAGGACTGGGTGGGGATCGGGACGGATCCCGGGGGTGAGGTCGCCTTGAAACAAGGGCGATATCCCATCACCTTAAGACTCAAGGTCCCAGGGGACGGAGCCTTTTTCATGCATCTGTTGTGGAAAAAACCCGATTCAAATCGTTTTGAAGCCATTCCCAACACCCGATGGGGGATCCTCCAGCGAGCGGGGGATGGTATTATCCATGTCGAATAGCTCCAAAAACCCAATGTTTTAAAAGGCTGATGATCGGAGCCGTTTCTTGGTGTGGCTGGCTCGTTTTTTGGCAACAATTTTACTGACGAATATCATATTGAACATTGTGATGATAAACGAAGATCTCTACGGACTCACTAAATTCGGCTTTTGTCACATTGCGATTGGTGATGCCAGTCACTTTTCAAGGAGGGTAAGGCATGATCGGATTCACTTTGCTTTATTTCGTTTTAGGGGTCGTTTTTACCTTCACTCTTTCGTGGTTATTGTTGAAATATGGGAGTTACTTTCTCAAAAACCTTTTTCCAAAACACCCGGAAGGCGCCAAATCCCTCATCGCTCTCCTGCAGATTGGGTTTTATCTCATCAACTTTGGGTACATCTTCCTCATGATCGCCTATGGCCCGGGCTCGGGTCAGGAATCGGCGGATGACATGAGGAAGTTCCTCACGAGTTTCGTCGGCTGGCAATGCCTTCTCGTGGGGGTGCTCCATATGATCAACATGGCGATTTTCTCCCTCATGATCCCGAGGGGCAGTTCCAAGAAGTCTTAACAGGATGATGAAAAAGTCGAGCTAGAAGAGACTTTTTCATATCTTGCTCACGAGTCATCCCCTCGAAAACCAGGGGATTTACAACGATTCGATCGAACAACGTGGCTGCTGACAGGGCGAATCAAAAATGCTTCAGCACCCTGTTAACTGTTTTTCGGTCGGACCCGGGCGGGCGAACAAGACCGCCCGGGAAAGACGGGCGGAGGAATCAGCGGCGGAATCCGTCGAACGGGGTGGGGATGCCCCGGGAGCCTTTGGCTCCGGCGGACCGGCCCAGGAGGATGGGAACGTGTTGAAACGTTTTGCGATGATTTTCGTTTTGGCGATCATGGCCGGCTTCGGTCCGGCCCCCCGGTTTGCGGCGGCGAAGGCCCAAAAGCCGAAGACGGATGAGGCGAAGAACCAGTGCGTCGAGTGCCACAAGAACGATAAGGTCAAGAAAACCGAATATGTGAGCCATTCGTTCGCGGATTGGGCGCAATCCCCCCATGGCAAGTCAGGCGTCACCTGCGAGGCTTGTCACGGGGGCCAACCGACGGAGACCGACCCTTCCAAGGCCCACCAGGGTGTCCTGCGGTCCACGAAAAGCGACAGCCCGGTTTATTACAAAAACCTGCCGGAAACCTGCGGCAAATGCCACACCGACGAAAAAGCCGCTTTTATCCAGAGCAGGCATTACCAGCGCCTGGAGCGGACCGGAAAGGGCCCGACCTGCACCACCTGTCATGGGGTGATGAAGGGCACCATCCTGACCTCCAAGGATTTGGACCAGACCTGTAATCTTTGCCACAACAAGCCCGCCGGGGCCCAGGATACCTTGCTGTTGATGAGCCAATCCAAGGAGCTCCTGGAGATCGCCGACGAGACCGTGGCCAGCCTGAAGGCCCAAGGCAAACCCGTGGGGAACCTCGAAAAGGAACTGGCGGCCGGCCATGAAAGCCTGAATAAGGCCGAACACGAATGGCACACCTTCGACCTGAAGCGCGTCAAACGCCTCGCGCAGGAAGTGTTCGTCCATTCCCGTGAGGTCCGGAACCGAGCGAAATCCATGGAAAAGGATAAGGCGCAATGAAAATGAACGAGGACCAGCACCCGGAGGGTGAGGGGTTGAGCCGTCGAAGCTTCCTGTCCTGGGGGATCTTCCTGATCGGTTCCCTGGTGGGGTTGGTGCTGGGGGGCAGTGGGCTGATGTATTTCCTGTCCCCGGCTTGGCGCAAGAAGGATGAGGGGTGGATCGACGTCGGCCCCTTGGCGTCCCTTCCTTCCGGCGTCCCGACCAAGCGCGACTACGTGAAGCGCAAGACCGACGGTTGGATGGTGGTGGAGGGCCGGAGCTCAGTTTGGCTCCTGAAGGACGGCGACCAATTGACCGCTTTCGACCCCCATTGCACCCATTTAGGCTGTCCCTACCGTTGGGACGACTCGAAGAATTCCTTCGTGTGCCCCTGTCATTCCGGGGTGTTCAGCAAGACCGGGGAGGTCCTGTCCGGGCCGCCGCCCCGGCCCTTGGACCGGTTTCCCACGAAGATCGCCAATGGCTCCATCCTGATCCTGCCCGAGGGGAAGAAGGCATGAAAAATTTCCTGGACGAATTGGATGAACGGACGGGCTGGCGGAAGGTCAAGGAGACCCTGCTGGACCGGAAGATCCCGAAGGGCGTGGATTGGCGTTACACCCTCGGCAGCATGGCGGGTTTCCTGTTCCTGATGCAGGCCGTGACCGGCATGCTCTTGGCCATGCATTACTCGCCCTCGCCGGACCACGCCTATGATTCCATCCGCTTCATCATGGACGTGGTGCCCATGGGCGCCTTCCTGCGGGGGCTCCACAAATGGGGCGCCAGCGCCATGGTGGTCGTGGTGGTCCTGCACATGATCCGGGTTTATTTCATGGCGGCCTACAAGTACCCCCGGGAAGCGACCTGGCTGACCGGCGTCGGCCTGCTCCTGGTGGTCATCGGTTTGGGGTTCACGGGTTACCTGTTGCCGTGGGACCAGAAGGCCTATTGGGCCACGGTGGTGGGTTCCCATATTTCCGAACAGACGCCGATCATCGGGGCCTATGTGGGCAAGATCCTCAAGGGCGGCGACGAACTGGGAGCCATCACGCTCACGCGGTTCTACGCCATCCACATGCTCCTTTTGCCGATGACCATCCTGGGGCTGATGGGACTCCACCTTTTCCTGGTGGTGTGGCACGGCATTTCAGCCCCCCCGGAGAAAATCAAGTCGTTCAATCCTGAGGGGCCCGGCTGGAAGGAAAAGCTCCATCACCGGTACTTGGAAATGAAGGAGAAGGGCAAGTCTTTCTTCCCCTACGTCGTTTTCAAGGACACCTTCGCCATCGCCCTTCTTCTGGCGGTCATCGCGGGCCTGGCCCTCTGGAAGGGCGCGGAACTCGAGGGGTTGGCTGATCCGACGGATACTTCCTACAACCCGCGGCCCGAATGGTACTTCCTTTTCATCTTCCAGGGTTTGAAGTATTTCCCGGGGTCCCTGGAGGCCATCGCCACGATTCTCCTGCCGGGATTGGGGGTCACGGCGTTGGTGGCCCTTCCGTTCCTGGACCGGAGCTTCCGTCGCCATCCGTTTGACCGCCCGATCCTGACGACGGTCGGGCTGGCCGCCATCCTCGGGATCGGTTTCCTGACGTTCCAGGGGCTGCGGTCGCCCCTGACCAACCCAATTTTGGCGAGGAATCCCCTGGTGATGGAGGGAAAACGGCTCTATGGCGACTTGAAGTGCCAATATTGCCATACCTTGGACGGAAAGGGAGGTCACATCGGCCCGGTCCTCGACGAGGTAGGTTCCCGGCGGGACGCGGGATGGTTGACCGCCCACTTCCGCAACCCCCAACAGGTCACCAAGGGGACCGTGATGCCGAATTTCAACCTCTTGGACAACGAAGTCCAGTCCCTGGTGGCTTACATGAGCACCCTGGGGGGCGGCACCTACTCCCCGAAGGCCCCGCCCTTGTTCGAGGAGCGTTGTATGGTCTGCCACAAGCTCCACGGCAAGGGCGAGGAGATCGGCCCCGACCTTTCCAGCATCGGCCAATACCGGGACGCGCCTTGGATCCAGACTTACGTGACGAATCCGCCCAAGGTGAACAAGGATTCAGCCATGCCACCCTTTGAGGGCGACCTGACACCGGCCCAGATCGAGGACCTTTCGCACTACCTGGCCAGTCAAAGGGCCGGAGCGGCCCCGAAGGGCGCGGCCAAACCCGTGAAGGTTTCATCTAAGAAAAAGTAAAACCTTACGAAGTTAACGCCGCCGGGGAACCCCGGCGGCGTTTTTTTATCGGAAGCATTTGAGAGGGAAACTTCCCGAATAAAAAAGCCGGGCCGGGGAAACGGCGCGGCTTTTCGCTTTTTGGAGGTTTGCAGCTTACCGGCGGATTAGCAGGATGATGAAAAAGTCGAACTGAAGGGACTTTTTTGTGTCTTACTCGCGAATCCCCCCAAAAACAGGCGATTTACAACGATTCGCTCAAAACCCGTGGCTGCTGACACGCCCTGTGAAACCCCGTTTTCGTTTGGGTCGTCCGGCGGTTATATCGCCTCACGGAAGTGTGCAAACAGCACTTTTTCAGCACCGTGTTAGGCATTGTGGCCGGCCACCAGCTTTTCGACCACTGAGGGGTCGGCCAGGGTGGAGGTGTCGCCCAGGTTCGAGGTCTCGTTCTCGGCGATCTTGCGGAGGATGCGCCGCATGATCTTGCCGGACCGGGTCTTCGGCAGGCCGTCCGCGAATTGGATCACGTCCGGCGAGGCGATGGGCCCGATCTCCTTGCGCACATGGTCCACCAGGGCCTTTTTCATATCATCGGAAACCGGCTGCCCCTCCTTGAGGGTGACATATGCGTAGAGCCCCTGTCCCTTGATTTCATGGGGCATGGCCACCACGGCCGCCTCACTGACGGAGGGATGCGACACCAAGGCGCTTTCCACCTCGGCGGTGCCGATGCGGTGTCCCGAGACGTTCACCACGTCGTCGATGCGGCCCATCAGCCAATAATCGCCGTCCTCGTCGATCCTGCAGCCGTCCCCGGTAACGTAGAGATTCCTGTACAGCGAAAAATAGGTTTCGATGAATCGGTCGTGATCGCCATAGGTGGTCCTCATCATGCCGGGCCAAGGGCGTTTGATGCAGAGCTTGCCGCCCTCGTTGACCCCGCAGGTCGTTCCATCGTCCCTGAGGATGATCGGGTCCACCCCGAAGAAGGGACGGGAAGCGGAGCCCGGTTTCAAGGTATGGGCGCCGGGGAGCGGGGTGATGAGGATGCCCCCGGTTTCGGTTTGCCACCAGGTATCCACAATGGGGCAGCGCTGATGGCCGATATGGTCGTAGTACCACATCCAGGCCTCAGGGTTGATGGGCTCGCCCACGCTTCCCAGGACCTTCAGGCTGGACAGGTCATATTGGGCGGGCCATTGTTCTCCTTCCCGCATGAGGGACCGGATGGCGGTCGGGGCCGTGTAAAAGATGTTGACCTTATGTTTGGAGACGACCTGCCAGAACCGCCCGGCATCAGGCCAGGTGGGAACACCCTCGAACATCAAGGTCGTGCCCCCGTTGGCCAAAGGGCCGTACACGACGTAGGAATGGCCGGTAACCCATCCGATGTCCGCGGTGCACCAATAAAGGTCCCCGTCGTGGTAGTCGAATACGTATTTGTGCGAGAGGGAGGCGTGAAGGAGGTACCCGGCGGTGGTGTGGAGGACGCCTTTGGGTTTGCCCGTGGACCCGGAGGTATAGAGGATGAACAGGGGATCCTCGGCCTTGTGGGCGGGTGCCTCGTGTTTGTCCGAGGCCTTCGCCATCAGGTCGTGGTACCAGGCGTCCCGGCCCTCGGTCATGGGCGCGTCGCCGTCGCCGCGCTTGATGACCACCACGTTCTTGAGGGTGGGGCACTGAGGCATGGCCTGGTCCGTGAGGGCCTTAAGTCCGATGGCCTTGCCGGCGCGGTAACTCACGTCGCTGGTCACCAGGATAGAGGCCCCGGAGTCCTGGATCCTGGCCGCGAGCGCTTCGGCCGAAAAGCCGCCGAAGACGATGGAGTGGATGGCCCCAATCCTCGCGCAGGCCAGCATGACGGCCGCCGATTCGGGGATCATCGGTAGGTAAAGGCAGGCGCGATCCCCTTTTTTCACCCCGAGGGAAGAGAGGACATTCGCGAATTTACAGGTCTCCCGGTGCAGTTCCCGATAGGTGACCCTTCGGACCTCCTCGTCCTTCTCGCCCTGCCAAAGGATGGCGACCTTGTCGGCCCGCTCGGCCAAGTGGCGGTCCAGGCAATTGACCGAAAGGTTTAGTTCCCCGTCCTCGAACCATGTGTGTTGGACGATTTTGTGGTCCGTATCCCAGGTCCATTTGAGGGAAACGGAGGGTTTTTTGGACCACTGAAGCGTCCCGGCCATCTCCATCCAGAAATTATGGGAATCATGGATCGAGCGGTCGTACATTTTCCGGTAGCTGTCGAAACCGTTAATCCAAGCCCCTTGGGAAAGGACGTCAGGGGGTGGATATTTCCCCGATTGACCCTGAAGTGATGTGATGGATTGGCTCGCATCGTTCATGAAGGACTCCGTAAGTTGAGGGTCGGGAGGGGGGGCCACGGGCCCGGAGTCGATCCAGGGCCGGCCTCTCCCTCGACGAATGGCCTTACGCGCGTTGGTTGTGATTTGAAGAGAGTTTATTCATAACGTAATTAGCTGAAACCTGGCCAAAAATCTTTGGTTTGTGAAATAAATTGTCGAGTATTTTTTCCATTTAGGGGGGGTGAACGCATAGAATAATTGTCGAAACAAATTATTATTTAATGCGGCTTTTTCGTTAATTTATGTCAACGGACATGTTTGTTTGCAAAACTGATTTATACAATCACCGTGGCTTTAACCACCTCAAGTTTCAATCCATAAGGAACCCCATGCTCGAATCCCTCTTGACCCCAAAATCAGTCGCCGTGATCGGCGCCTCCAAGACCCCCGGAAAAGTCGGTTACGCCATCGCCGAAGGCCTGCTCAACGGTGGCTTCAAGGGTACCCTGACATTCGTGAATCCCACCACCAAGGTATTATTGGGCCAGCCTTGTTATCCGGACCTGAAACATTTGAAGGACCCGGTGGACCTGGGGATCGTGGTGGTCCCGACGAGCTCCGTCATGGGGGCGGTCGATACGCTTCTCGACGCCGGGGCCAAAGCCTTGGTCGTCATCACGGCCGGCTTCAAGGAAGTGGGCCCCGAGGGGGCGAAACTTGAGAAGGAGGTCGCCGACCGGGTCCGCTCCCGGGGGGCCCGGATGTTGGGTCCCAATTGCCTGGGTTTCATCAACGCCCATTTCAACCTGAACGCCTCATTCGCCAAGCAGATCCCCAAACGCGGGAACATCTCCCTCATCTCCCAGTCCGGCGCCCTGATGTGCGCCATCCTTGACTGGGCGGCCGAACGCAAATTGGGGATGTCCAAACTCTTCTCCATCGGCAACAAGGCGGACCTGTCCGAGAACGACTTCTTCGAGGTCCTTGCCGACGATCCCGAGACGAAGGTCGTCATGACCTACCTGGAATCCATCGCGTCCGGGGAACTGTTCATCCAGGCCGCCGAGAAGGCCGCCTCGGTCAAGCCCGTGGTGGTCCTGAAGGCTGGGGTCACCTCCGCCGGGCAGAAGGCCACCAGTTCCCACACGGGAAGCTTGGCGGGAGCCGACATCGCTTATGGGGCGGCCTTCAGCCGTGCGGGCGTGATCCGGGCCCAGACCTTCGAGGAACTGTCGGATTACTGCACGGCCTTCGCCATGCAGCCGCTTCCGAAGGGAAACCGGGTGGCCATCGTCACCAACGCCGGCGGTCCCGGAGCCATGGCCGCCGACGCGCTCGAACAAAGCGGCCTCGTCGTCGCCAACCTCAACCGGGAAAACGCGGCGGCCCTCAAGAGCAAGCTGCCGGCCGCCGCCAGCGTGGGGAACCCCATCGACGTGCTCGGCGACGCGGATCCCGAACGTTACGCCCTCGCGGTCCAGGCGGCCCAGGATGATCCCTCGGTGGACGCCGTCATCGTCATCCTCACCCCCCAGGCCATGACCCAACCCGCGGAAACCGCGATGACCGTCGCGAAGAACGTGAAGGGGGTCAAGCCCGTCCTCGCGGTCTTCATGGGGGGGACCGACGTCCTTCCGGGCAGGGAAAAACTGGTCGAAAACGGCCTCCCCGACTATCCATCGCCTGACCGCGCCGTCGGCGCCCTCAAGGCCATGGTGGATTACGCGGCTTGGCGCAACCGGCCCGTGCGGGTCGTCACCCGTTTTCCCGTGAACCGGACCAGGGTGGAGCGGGTCCTCCAGCGCAACCTCAAGGAGGGCCGTCGGCAGATCGGGGAGGTGGACGCCAAGGAGATCCTGCGCGCCTACGAATTCAACGTTCCCGAGGGCCAACTGTGCGCCACCTCCCAGGAGGCCGTCGAGGCCGCCGAACGGATCGGGTATCCCGTCGTCATGAAGATATCCTCGCCGGACATCATCCACAAGTCCGACGTGGGGGGGGTCAAGCTCAACCTGTCCAACAAGGATGCCGTGCTCGACGCCTATGACCTGATGATGCTTCGCACCTCCCAGCGCGCCGCCGGGGCGAAACTGGACGGGGTCTACCTGGAGAGGATGGGCAACCGGGGACTGGAAGTCATCCTGGGCATGACCCGCGATCCGCAGTTCGGCCCCATGCTGATGTTCGGGTTGGGGGGGATCTTCGTGGAGGTCATGAAGGACGTCACCTTCCACTTGGCGCCGATCACCGCCGATGAGGCGATGCAGATGCTGACCCGAACCAGGTCTTACGCGCTCCTCAAAGGCGCCCGGGGGCAAGCCGGGGTCAACATCCCCGCCATCGCCCAGGCCCTCCAGCGCATCAGCCAGCTGGTCACCGACTTCCCCCAAATCGTCGAGTTGGACATCAACCCGCTCATCGTCGGGGGGGTGGAAACCCAGCCGGTCGTCGCCGACGGCCGCATGACCCTTTCCGCGGGGGCTTGACCATGAACGGACCAAGCTTCGACCCGAATTGGAAGGAAAAGTACAAGGATCAGTTGACGACCCCCCAGGAAGCCGTGAGCCGGATCCGGCCGGGCCAAAGGGTTTTCATCGGGACGGGTTGCGCCCAACCCCAGGAACTGGTCCGGGCCCTCGTGGGACGTTCCAACGACCTCGAGGATATCGAGATCGTCCACCTTCTCACCACGGGGGACGCGCCTTACGCCCATAAGGAGTTGGCCCACAAGTTCAGGGTCAATTCCTTCTTCATCGGTGAAAACGTACGGGACTTGATCCAAGAGGGGTTGGGGGACTACACCCCCATTTTCCTCTCGGATATCCCCCGGCTCTTCCGCTCGGGCCAGTTGCCCCTGGATGTCGCCCTGATCCAAGTGACGCCCCCCGACGAACGGGGTTTCGTGAGCTTGGGCATCTCGGTGGATATCGTGCTCTCGGCTTCCCAGAACGCCTCCCGGGTCATCGCCCAGGTGAACCCGCGGATGCCCCGGACCCATGGTGAAAACACCATCCATGTCCGCGACCTGGACGCCCTGGTCGCGGTCGAGGAGCCCCTGTTGGAGGCCCAAGTTCCCAAAGCCGACGAGGTGACCCGGGCCATCGGCGAGAATGTGGCGTCCCTGGTCGTCGATGGGGCGACCATCGAGATTGGGATCGGCCAGATCCCCCACGCGACCCTCCAGTTCCTGAAGAACAAGAAGGACCTGGGGATCCACACGGAAATGTTGTCCGACGAGGTCGTGGACCTGGTGGACTCGGGGGTCATCACGGGCGCCCGAAAGACGTTGGACCGGGGGAAGATCGTGGCCAGCTTCTGCCTGGGCACGGAAAAACTCTATCGGCACATCGACAACAACCCGATGTACTCGTTGAGGCCCACGGAATACGTGAACGACCCAACCGTCATCGGACAGCAAAACCAGATGGTGGCCATCAACGTGGCCCTGGAGGTCGATTTGACGGGACAGGTCTGTTCCGACTCCTTGGGAAGCAAGTTCTTCTCGGGCATCGGTGGCCAGGTCGACTTCAACCGGGGCGCGGCCAGGTCCCGGGGCGGCAAGGCCATCATCGCCCTGCCCTCGACGGCCCTCGGCGGCAAGGTCTCCCGGATCGTCAGCCGCCTGTCCCCGGGCGCAGGGGTGGTGACCACGCGGGGTGACGTCCATTACGTGGTGACCGAGCACGGCGTGGCCTACCTGCACGGCAAGAGCGTGGCGGAACGGGCCATGGCCCTCATCTCCATCGCGCACCCGGATTACCGCGCCCAGCTGATCAAGGACGCGGTGGAATACAAGTACCTGCGGGCCGACCTGGTGGGATTGGCCGGACGGATCAACGTGCGTCCTCCCGCCTTCAAGTCGGCCTACGTCCTTCATGACGGCACCCAGGTCAATTTTCGGCACATCAACCCGACCGACGAGGCCCGCATCAAGGACCTTTTTTACGCGCTCAGCCAGGAAACGGTGTATTACCGTTTCCTGTCGCGCATGAAGACCCTTCCGGAGAAGCAGGCCCAGAACTTCACTTACGTCGACCACCGGACCGAGGTGGCCTTGGTGGGCACCCTGACGGAGGCCCAAGGGGAGGTCATCATCGCCGTCGGCCGGTATTACCTGGATCCGAAGACCAACCGGGCGGAGGTGGCTTTCACGGTTCGGGACCAGTGGCAGAACAAGGGGATCGGCACCTACCTGCTCAAACAGCTCATCCAACTGGCCCGCCGGAACGGCATCCAGGGCTTCACCGCGGAGGTCCTCAAGGAAAACAAGTCCATGCAGGCGGTCTTCCACAAAAGCCCCACCAAGGTCATCAGTACGTTGACGAAGGAGTCCTATCACTTCGAACTGGAGTTCGTGGAGTGACCGAACAAAGCCGTTTGCCGTTAGCCGCTTGCTCAGACAAAACCAAATGTCCCGGTGGGTAATCTGAGCTCGAGGATAATCAGTCTGTCGTTGCCTTTTGAGTTTAAGCTAACGGCAAACGGCTAACCGCCGACGGCGCCTCGAGGTTTTCCCTTGCTTCAATTCCATGAAATCCATGACGAGGGCGGCATCCTGCGGGTGGCCGACCTGGCGGGGGAAATCTGGCGGGAATATTACCCAACGATCATCAGCCCCGACCAAGTGGAGTACATGCTCGCGAAGATCCAATCCCCCGAGGCGATCGGGGACCAGGTCCAGAACCACGGCCTTCGATATTTCCTCACACTGGAAGACGACCGTGAGGCGGGTTACCTCGCGGTCATTCCCAGGGGGGACGACCTTTTCATCAGTAAACTCTATTTGAAGGCGGATTGCCGTGGGAAGGGATTGAGCCGCGAAATGCTTGCCTTCATCGAGTCCCAGGCCAGGGCCGCCGGCTGTTCCCGCATGACCCTCACCACGCACAAACAAAACGAGGTCGCCCTCCGGGCTTATCAAGGGCTGGGATTCAAGATCTTGGAACCCGTGGTGACCGACATCGGCGGGGGTTACATGATGGACGACTATCGGCTGGCGAAAGCACTTTAAACCCGCTGTTTTCCAAATGAAATAATCCCCAAAATAAAAAAGCCCGTGGCCGAAAGGCCACGGGCTTTTTTCCGTCAGGCTAGTCTTTGCTGCCGATGCGCATCCCATAGAACGACCGGTAGACGAAGTACATGGAGGCGACGAAGAACACCAGGGCCACGCCGACCCGGATCCCGGCCATGATGGGGCTGATGGCCAGTTCCACCGCCAGGAGGCCGAAGAGGGTGGTGAACTTGATGACCGGGTTCAAGGCCACCGAGGAAGTGTCCTTGAACGGGTCGCCCACCGTGTCACCCACCACGCAGGCGGAGTGCAGGGGAGTGCCCTTCTCCCGGAGGTCGGTTTCCACGATCTTCTTCGCGTTGTCCCAGGCCCCGCCGGCGTTGGCCATGAAGATGGCCTGGTAGAGCCCGAAGATCGCGATGGAGATCAGGTACCCGATGAAGAAGTACGAGTTGAAGCAGGCGAAGGCCAGGGTGCTGAAGAACACGCCGAAGAAGATGTTGACCATCCCCTTTTGCGCGTACTTCGTGCAGATCGCCACGACCTTCTTGGAGTCCTCCACGGAGGCCTTCTTCACCTTGCTGTTGAGCTTGATGTTCTGCTTGATGAACTCGACCGCGCGGTAGGCCCCGGTGGACACGGCCTGGATGGCCGCCCCGGTGAACCAGTAGATCACCGCGCCGCCCGCGATCAACCCCAGCAGGAAGAACGGGTTGTAAAGCGAGAACATGTAGGAGGCGCTCTTGAGCGCGTCCTCAGTGATCCTCATGCCGGGCACGTAGGCCGGGTTGAGCTGGTTGGCCAGGAGGACGATGATCGAGAAGATCAGGGTGGTGGCCCCGACCACGGCGGTCCCGATCAGGACCGGCTTGGCGGTGGCCTTAAAGGTGTTTCCCGCCCCGTCGTTCTCCTCGAGGTATTGCTTGGCCTTGGTGAAGTCGGGGGTGAACCCGAAATCGGCCTGGATCTCCTTCTTGATGTTCGGGAGCGTCTCGATCGTCGAGAGCTCATACACCGACTGGGCGTTGTCCGTGACCGGGCCGTAGGAGTCTACGGCGATGGTCACCGGGCCCATGCCCAGGAAGCCGAAGGCCACGAGGCCGAAGGCGAAAACCGAGGGGGCCACCATCAGGGCTCCTACGCCCATGGACGCCACATAGGCGCCCAGGCCCATGAGTCCCATGATCGACAGGCCCATCCAGTAGCCCGAAAAGTTGCCGGCCACGAGACCGGCCAGGATGTTGAGGGACGGCCCGCCTTCACGGGAGGCCTGGACCACTTCCAGGACGTGGCGGGACTTCACCGAGGTGAAGGCCTTCACCAGTTCGGGGATAATGGCGCCCGCCAAGGTTCCGCAGGTGATGATCGTGGCCAACTTCCACCAGATCGACCCGTCGCCGACGTCGGCGATCAGCAGGTTCGAGAAGATGTAGGTGACGATCACCGAGATGCCCGAGGTGATCCACACCAGGCTGGTGAGGGGGGCCTCAAAGTCCATCTTGGAAGAATCGGCGTATTTCGCCTTGGCGATGGCCTCGTTGATCACGTAGGAGACGCCCGAGGTGATGATCATCATGACGCGCATCGCGAAGATCCAGACCAACAACTTGATCTGCACCACCGGGTCGTTCACCGCGAGCAGGATGAAGGTGATCAGGGCCACGCCGGTGACGCCGTAGGTCTCGAAACCGTCGGCGGTGGGGCCGACGGAGTCGCCCGCGTTGTCGCCGGTGCAGTCCGCGATGACCCCGGGGTTCCGGGCGTCGTCTTCCTTGATCTTGAAGACGATCTTCATCAGGTCCGATCCGATATCGGCGATCTTAGTGAAGATGCCGCCCGCGATGCGGAGTGCCGCCGCGCCGAGCGATTCGCCGATGGCGAAACCGATGAAGCACATGCCGGCCAAATTACCGGGGACGTAAAGCATGATCAGGAGCATGATGAGCAATTCCACCGAAATCAGCACCATGCCGATGGAAATGCCGGACTTCAGGGGGATGGCGTAGGTCGGGAACGGCTTGCCCTTGAGCGCGGCGAAGGCCGAGCGGGAATTGGCGAAGGTGTTGATCCGGATGCCGAACCAGGCCACCGACACGGACCCCGCGATGCCGACCAGGCTGAAGAGCAGGATCACCAGAACGTTGCCGAAGCCGACGGGCTTCAACCACTGGAAGTAGATGAAGATGATGGTGCCGATGAACAACCAGAGGAACATGATGAACTTGAGCTGGGTGACCACGTAAGTCTTGCAGGTCTCGTAGATCAACTCCGAGATTTCCCGCATGGACTTGTGGACCGGGAGGTTCTGGAGGTTCATATACATCCAGAGGCCGAACCCGATGCCCGC
Organism: uncultured bacterium; assembly: GCA_964392085.1. Classification (GTDB taxonomy): domain Bacteria; phylum Oederibacteriota; class Muellerivitia; order Muellerivitales; family Muellerivitaceae; genus CAYMOV01. The sequence goes on along the minus strand of CAYMOV010000004.1, from coordinate 42,734 downwards.
CAAGCAGACGAATAGGCCGTAGAACAGGAGGTCGTGTCCGGGGACGGTCCCCAGGAAGTTCACCGACTTCAGGTCGGGAAGCATCAAATCGGCATCACTCGCGAAAGCCGCGGGAGCCACGAGTAATGCGGCCAGGGCGGGTACCGCCATGCGGACGATGGACCGCAGGCGAAGGCCCCAGGCCTTCAAACCGTCAAAATGAAACATGCGTTTCCTCCATGTAGTGATTGCTCAGCGGCTGGGCGCGAATGGCCCCCTTGGGCATCCGCCAGCCAGCAGAGGATAAAGGCGACTTGGACTGAATGATATGTTATCTATCATAGTTTAGGATAATGATATAGACAACAATGCGGCGAAACACCGGAATCACACCTCGGTTAAATTCCAGTGGGTCTCCATTCTTGGAAAATCAAAAAGGGCAAGAGTGCCTTATAAAAGTTTGGGTGATTCAGGTCGAAAGCTGAAGCGGTTTTTCTCAATAGTGGAAAGGGGCCTGGATGATCGGGTTAGTGGGTGCCCGGGAGGATGAACTCGCCTCAAGGGGATTGGGTTTCGAAACCATGGGTTCCGGTTCTGGGAAGGCTGAACGGACCGGTCGGTTTATTTCGAGGACATTTCGTCGTTGAATTTACGCTCTTGATCTTTACAGTCCAAATCGCCCGGTTTATAACGCTTTTCGAGATGTTCCGGAATATCGTTTTTTTATGATCTGGGACTCACTTACGGCCTTCTAAGGGTGACGCAGAAGCGGTTAATAATGGGCAGATTATCGAAAAAAGGCCATTTTTAAAGATTTTAAACAAGAATAAATAAAATGGAAAAATGAATCAAAAAAATGCCTTGTGTGATGCGTATCATCTTGCGTCTGCAAAGAAATTGATAACCTTCACATCGCAGGAAACTCTTGAGGAGGCTTTTCCATGGCCCTGAGCCGGAAAGACATCCAGCGCCTCGGCTGGACGGTCGGAGCCGTCTTGATTTCGCTCTTGGGGGGGTTGGCGATCGCCAGCGCCGCCGAGACCGCGACAAAGACGGTGACGGCTGACCCAACCCCCGTTGCGGCCTCCGCCGACACGTCGAGCGCGAAAGAAACCAAGGCCTTGATGGACAAGGCCGAATACGTCGGGGCGGACACTTGCCTGGGTTGTCACGACGAACAGGGCGGGATTTTTAAGCAATCCATCCACGCCCGTTTGATGCCCGCCCGCAAGGGTGTGGAATTCCAACGGACCTGCGAGACCTGCCACGGCCCCGGCAGCCTCCATGCCGCCGCCGCCGGCGACAAGGACAACCCCGGGTTCCACACCATCAAGAACCTCACCAACCTCCCGGCGTCCGAAGCCAACGCGGCTTGCCTGACCTGCCACCGGGGCGGCATGCAGAGCCATTGGAAGGGAAGCCCTCACGACCTGAAGGACGTGAAGTGCGTCGACTGCCACCAGGTCCACCAGGCCGAGAAGACCATGAAGGCCCACCTGCTGAAAGCCGAGCCTCCCGAGCTTTGCTACGGCTGTCACACGGACAAGAAAGCCCAGATGAAGCGTTCCGCCCACATGCCGGTTCGGGAAGGCGACATCAACTGCACCTCCTGCCACAACCCGCACGGCGGGGTGATCGACCACAACCTGAAGGGCGACTCGGTCAATGAGAACTGCTACTCCTGCCACGCGGACAAGCGCGGCCCCTACCTCTGGGAGCACGCCCCGGTGCGCGAGAACTGCCTGAACTGCCATGATCCCCACGGCAGCCACAACGACCACCTGTTGCGCGAGCGGGAACCCCTGCTCTGCCAGCGCTGCCACAGCGGCAGCGGCCACCCGAGCACGGAGTGGTCCGGCGGCATCGGCAACACGCAGCTGTCGCAGAACGCGGCCCGGCTGATGGTGCAAGGCTGCACGAACTGCCACTCGAACATCCACGGCAGCAACGACCCGTCCGGTCAGACCTTCTTCCGTTGACCGGAACAAGCAAGGAGAACTACATGAAGACCACGTTGAAAACCGGGATCATGGGCCTGATGGCGGCCGCGGCGGCCCTCATCTTGACGACCCAAGCCTTTTCGGCCTCCATCTGGGATGGGGAGATCACCACGGGCGTGGGCGGGGTTTACTCCACGTCCTCCAACCCCAAGCTGGAGGAGTACAACAACCTGCCGGGGGGCCTGCTGGGCCCCACCGGCTGGATCGGGGCCGACCTGGGCGACAAGCGCCTCCGCGCCGACTTCGCCTTCCCGACCGAGAACAACGAGTCCCTCGGGGTGGGGTTGGGGTTGGGTGAAACCGACAAGGTGTCGGTGGACATCAACTACCAGCGCTACCAGCACCTCTATGGGGACCAGGCCCACACCCTTTATACCGAGACCGCGCCGGGTGTGTTGACCCTGCCTCCGGGTTTGGCGGCCGCCAACCAGGTGGGGAACGCCTCCCAGCAGTTCAACAACCTGGTGACCGCCGAGAACGCTACGGCGCCCTCGGTGGTGATGTTCCGGGACACGCTCGGCGGGGGCCGGGTGACGTACCATGTATTGCCCCAGTTGACGATGAACGTGGACGGACAGGTCAAGATGCGCCAGGGGACCCGCCCGCTCAGCGTGTACGAAAACAGCGTGATCAACCAGTTGCCCGCGCCGATCGACCAACGCACGACGGACGGGGGGCTTTCCATCGAATGGATGCCCGCGAAGACCGTCGTTCGGCTGAACGGCAACGTCTCAAGTTTTGAGGACAACATCAGCTCGATCCATTTCGACGACCTGATGTGGTCCGTCCCCACTTCCTCGAAGCCGAGCCAGGGCCTCTACAGCCAGCCGCCGAGCAACCTGGCGCAACAAGCCGGATTGTTCGTGTCGTTGGACCAGATCCCCAAGACCCGGGTGACGGCCAATGTGGCCGTGGGCCGTTGGTACCAAAACGCGGCGTTCTTGCCCTATACGGCCGACAGTGCGGCCACCTTCGGCTACAACGCCGTGCCGAATCCCGCCAACCTCGGCGGGCGGGTGGACACCTTCAGCCAGCAATACCAGGTTACCGTGATGCCGATCCAAAAGCTGAAGTTGGTGGCCCGCTTCCGGGGTTATGAGATGGACAACCGGAGCAACGCCGTGACGGTCGGCGGCAAGGCCGCCACGGGCGGCAGCGCCACAGGCGGCAACTCCTATCCCACTTACTTCGGGAACCGGACCTACACCGGTGAGGGGGAAGCCCGCTACGACCTGTTGAAGGTCGTGGGGTTGAACGGCGGCTACATCTACCAGGACGTCTTCCGCACCGACCGCGAGTTCGCGAAGTCGATCGAACGCACGGTGAAGGGCGGGGTGGACGTCACCCCGGTGAAAGGGGTCAAGGTGGCCCTGACCGGTTCCCAAGCCCAGCGGGAAGTCAGCCAATACAACGCCACGGCTTGGCTGGCCTCGGGTGACATGCCGGGCCTCCGCCGCTTCGACGAGGCCAATCGGATCCGCAAGGACCTGGGCGGCGACCTGCGTTTGTCGCCGATCAAGACGGTGAACGTTTCCTACCGTTTCACCCACGGGACCGACGACTTCCAGCCGAACGGCGACTTGACGGGCCAAGACGTGGGCGGCGCGGTGACCACCACCCTGCAGTACGGCCTGTTGAACGACAAGCACGTGATGCATTCGGTCACGGGGGACTGGCAGGTTTCCGAAAAGGTCGGATTGAACGCCATGTACGAGCATGAGCTCTACAACGCGCTCCAGGCCGATTCCGCCGGTGTCCAGGACACGGCCCACTATTGGAAGGCCAGCACCGAGGAGCATTACATCGTGTACGGTATCGGCATGGACGCCGACCTGGGCTCGGGCTTGTCCTCGAACCTCGGCTACACCCGGGCCTCCTCGCTTGGCCGGGTGCTCATGACGGACCAAGCCAGCACCGCCACCGTGATCGAGGGCGGCTTGCCCGACACCACGACCCTCCAGGACGACTACACGGCGAAGTTGACCGTCAAGTTGGACAACACCTGGTCGTTGGCCGGTTCGTACACCCTGGAAGTCTACAAGGTGAATGATTTCGCCAACCAGTTCCAGGGCCAGGTCATCACCAACCCGGTCACCGGCGCCTTGGTGGGCGTGTTCCTCGGCGACCATCCCTCGAACTACATCGCCAGCATCGCGGGCGCGCAGGTGACGGCGAAGTTCTAACAGGATGATGAAAAAGTCGGACTGAAGAGACTTTTTCATGCCGTACTCGCGGATCATCCCCCCAAAACCGGGGGATTTAATGCGATTCGCTCGAACCACGTGGCTGTTGGCGGGGCGCAAAAACACTTTTTCCGCACCCCGCAAAGGAAGGCTCACCCCGGGGGATCCTTTCAGGGAGGCTCCCCCGGTTCACAGGCCCCGCTCGGGGCTCGGGCCGGTCATGCGCCGCACGCGCAGGGCCGGCCTCTTTTATTTCAGCCGGTCCGATGAACGCGTTGACAAGGGATGGGGTCCCAGTCAAGATCCCGGGGGAAAAGGGAGGCCGCCCATGAACCGAACCGCATGCATCCTCCTGGCCGCCACGCTGTTCCTCGCGATCAGCCCACTCCGGGCCGGGTCGGACCACGACACTTGCCTGGCCTGCCATGGGGACAAGACCTCGGGCGCGCCTTTCGTCCAACCCAAATTGTTCCAACGATCCATCCACCAGGGGCTCTCCTGCGCCGATTGCCACGAGGGCATCACCGAATACCCCCACCCGACCGGCCGGAAGAAGGTGCAATGCGCCACCTGCCACGCCGACATGGCCGACACTTTCCGGGCCAGCCACCACGGGCGCTTCTGGAAGGACGTTCGGGAGCCCGAGGCCTGCCTCCGGTGCCACGGTTCGCCCCACGCGATCTTGCCGCCCTCCGACGACCGGTCCCCCATCAGCCGGGGCAAACTGCCGGAAACCTGCGGCAAGTGCCATCCCCAGGTGGTGAAGGATTACCTGGGAAGCGTCCACGGCACCGCCATGCGCAACGGGGTGGCCGAGGCTCCGGTCTGCACGTCGTGCCATGGGGAGCATAAGTTCCTGGGACCCGACGACCCCGACTCGCCGGTTTCGGCCCAACGGATCCCCGAGACCTGTTCCCAATGCCACGCCAGCGTGGCCATCGCGGGACAATTCAAGATCAACCCGGACGTGGCCAAGACCTACCAGGGAGGGTTCCACGGCGTCGCGTTGAAGGCGGGTGTATTGAAGGCCGCGAACTGTTCCTCCTGTCATGGCGTGCATAACATCCTGCCGCCCTCGGATCCGAGGTCCACGGTCAACCCGGCCAACCTGGCCCAGACCTGTTCCAAATGCCACCCGGGGGCCGGCGCGGGCGTGATCCAGGGCCGGATGCACGAAAACCCCCGGGATACGGAGCAAAAGACCCCGATCAACTTCATCAAATGGATGTACTTTTGGCTGATCCTCTTGACCGTCGGGGGCATGGCGACCCACAACGGGTTGGATTTTATCTATAAGCTAACCCACCCAGGCCATAGCCTTTACCCGGAATCCTTCTACCAGGAGACCCGGTTGGAACGGGTTGAGAGGATGCAGCACGCGCTTTTGGCCTGTTCATTCGTCACGTTGGCTTACACGGGTTTCGCCCATACTTGGCCCAAAGCCTGGTGGGCCGCCCCTTTCAGCTGGTTCGCCGACGGCGCGGCCTGGCGCCACGGCATCCATATGGGGGCCGCCGCGGTCTTGCTGGGTACCAGCCTGTTCCACATCGCCTACCTAGCCTTCACCGACAGGGGCCGTCGACAATTCAAGGCGATCCTTCCCGCGATGCACGATTTGGGTGACCTGCAACAACGTTTGATGTATGTTCTCGGCCGCCGGAAAACGCCTCCGCCCCACCGCCACTTCACGTATATCGAAAAAGCGGAGTATTGGGCCCTGGTCTGGGGAACGGGCGTGATGGGCCTGACGGGCTCCTTTGTTTTCTTCAAGAACTGGTCCCTGGGGAACATGCCCAAGTGGATCTTGGATGTCTTCCTGTCCGTGCACTTCTGGGAGGCCGTCTTGGCGTCCCTGGCGATCCCGGTTTGGCACTTTTACTGGGTCCTATTCGATCCGGACGTCTATCCCATGAATTGGTCCTGGTTGCACGGCAGACCGCGCCGATCAGATAAAAAAACGCCCCGCTGAGGCGGGGCGCGCAGGTTTGGAGGGAAACATGAAAAAGATCGCACCCCTGGGTTTCAGGTTTTTTGTCCTACTCGGGGCCGCCGGCCTCCTGGGGGGCTTGGTGTTCCTCGCGCTCCTCAAGGGCGTCCATGAGGTGGAAACCACCCAGTTCTGCGGCTACACCTGCCACGTGATGAAGCCCGAACGGGTGGAACACGATTTTTCCCCCCACGCCAAGGTGGACTGCGGGACCTGCCATATCGGCCCGGGGGTCATCCACCTGGTCCAATCGAAGATCGAGGCCTCGCGGGAAACCTATTCCATGCTCACCCACAGCTATCCGAAGCCCATCGTCGGTCCCGTGAAGCACTTGCGTCCCGCCAGGTTCACCTGCGAGCAATGCCATTGGCCCCAAAAATACTACGGGGACAAGAAGATCACCAAGGTCCACTTCGGCGATGACCCGGACAATACCCGCCAATGGGTCAACCTCACCATGAAGACCGGGGGCGCCGAGGTGGAGGGGCGCGAGGGCCACGGCATCCATTGGCATATCGAGCAGGAAGTGGATTACGCCGCCGCCGATGAGAAGCGACTGGTGATCCCCTGGGTGAAGGTGAAGCGCGACGGAAAGGAAACCATTTTCCGGCTGGAGGGCTTCCAGGACGCGGACAAGTTGGCGGTCGAGAAGGACCGGCTCCGCCGGATGGATTGCATGGATTGCCACAACCGGGTGGCCCACGTGGACTTGGCCCCCGAAGCCTGGCTGGATAAGGGGATGGAAAACGGCACCCTGCCGACCGACCTGCCTTATTTCAAGCACCAGGCCTCCAAGTTCCTGGACAAGATCTATGGTTCAAGGGAGGACGCGCTGAAGGAATTGGATCAGTTCCCGGATTTCTATAAGCGGAACCTTCCTAAGGTCTTCGCGTCCCGGACCCAGGAGATCAACGCCCTTCCGGACAAACTCATGGGGATCTTCGACAAGACCCAGTTCCCTGAGATGAACACCAATTGGAACAGCAACCCCAACCACCTTGGCCACACCCAAGGCGGGCCCGGCTGTTTCCGGTGCCATGACGGAAAACACGTGAGCGAGGACGGCCAGACCATCTCCCAGGACTGCAACCTGTGCCACAGCCGGCCCGATTTCGGGACCGGGAAGGCCCCCCAAGAGATGGACCACCCGATCTTGCTCAAGGGGACGACCCACAAGACCCTGTCCTGCGACACCTGCCACAACAGCCTCCCCAGCTCCGACCGACAGGGCCTCCGAAGCGTCCAGCCGCCCAACAGCGCCTGTTTCCAATGCCACGATGAGGCGGACCATCCGGCCACCGCTCCCATGGCGAAGGTGGCCTGCGGGGAGTGCCACGTTCTGCACCTGGGGTCGCCCCAATCGAAAGGGGACACCTGCTTGAAGTGCCATGTGGGCATCCAGGACAAGGGGAAACACCAGGCCCATTTGGACCTGGGGCTGACCTGCACCCAATGCCACGAAAAACACACCTGGAAGCCCGACGCGAAGACCTTCCGGAAGACTTGCGTGACCTGCCATGACGGCGAGAAACCGGCCTTCATCGGGAAATTCCTGACCGCCAAACCCTAACCAGACGGCGGTTAGGAATTAGCAGGAGGATGAAAAAGTCGAACTGATGAGACTTTTTCGTGGCCTACTCGCGAATCATCCCCCCAAAAACCAGGGGATTCACGGCGATTCGCTCGACCCACATGGCCGTTGGCAAGGTGAAAAACACTTTTTCAGCACCCTGTTAGGCGTGAGGAATTTGGAGTTGCCGGCCCATCGTAATCGTCGTTTTAACCCCGTGGTCAGAGATGTTGATGGTTGGTCCGTCCAATAAAAAAAGCCCCGGCCAGAAGGCCGGGGCTTTTGGTTTTACGGCTAGGCCGTCGTTATATTACTTCTTCGCGTCGGCTTTCTTGGCGTCAGCCGCGGGGGCCAAGGTCTTCAAGTAAGCCGCCACCGCGTCGACTTCCGCGGGGGTCAAACCCTTGATGGCCGCCATTTTGCCGGTTCCGTTCGTGACGATCTTCGAGATGTCCTTCGAGGCCACGCCGGCCTTGGTCAGGTCCATCGCCGAAAGTTCGACCTTCTTGGCCTTGGCCATGGCGGGTTTTCCCTTGGCGTCCAGGCCGTGGCACATGGCGCAACGCGTGGTGAACACCTTCTTGCCGTCCACATCGGCCGCGTGGGCCACGGAAACGGCCATCAAACCCGCCACTGCCATCATCCAGATCTTCTTCATGTCTTTTCCCTCCGAGATTAAAGAAACCGCGCCGCCGAGAACGCCCGCGGCGGCGCGGGGAAACAGGTGAACAGTTTACTTCTTGTCGTCGGCCTTCGGGGCGTCCTTCTTGGCGCCGAGCGTCTTCAGGTAGGCCACGGCGGCGTCGATCTCCGCCGGGGTCATCTTGCCCTTCATGGCGGCCATTTTCCCGGTGCCGTCGCTCGTGGCCTTCACCAGGTCGGCGTCCGGCTTGGCCTGGGTGGAGGCCTTGGTCAAGTCCATGGCCGAAGGATCCACCTTCTTGGCCTTGGCCATGGCGGGCTTGCCCTTGGCGTCCAAGCCGTGGCACATCGCGCATTTGGCCCCGAACACCTTCTTGCCGTCCACGTCGGCCGCTTGGGCCATCGACACCGCCAACAACCCGACCATCGCGGTCATCCAGATCTTCTTCATGGCATTCCCTCGCTTTTTTGGTTTGAGGACCCACCCGAGACCGGGCCGGGGATTGCCCCGGCCCTTGGGGGGACCTTATTTCTTATCCGACTTCGCGGCGTCCTTCTTGCTGCCGTCCTTGGCGGCCGACAGCGTGAGCATGTACTTGACCGAGGCTTCGATTTCGGCCGGGGTCATTTTGGCCTTCATGGCGCCCATCTTGCCGTTGCCGTCGCTGGTGTTCTTGATCAATTCCTCAAGGGGCTTGCCCGTGGTGGAGGCCTTGGTCATGTCGAGGGCTGAAGGATCCAGCTTCTTGACCTTGGCCATGGCGGGTTTGCCCTTGCCGTCCAGCCCGTGACACATGGCGCATTTCGCGCCGAACACCTTCTTACCGTCCACATCCGCCGCGTGAACCACCGCGACGGTGAAAAGGCCCGCCAAAGCCACACTCATTAAACGCTTCATGTTTCCCTCCGGAATGTTTGAAAGGCCTTGGCGCGAAAAAGCGCCAGGATCCCCGGTCCTGCGGGGGCCTCAGGAGGAACCCGTGTCTTTTGGACGAAGAATCGGGTGCATCCGTTGCGGTATTATGGGGGGGCGCCCCGGACCCTGATATGACCCAACCCATTGGCCCTTCATTTGGCCAAGAAATCATAGCAGGAAGTTCGTCATGACAAATTAATAAAACAAGCCATTTTTACTGGTATTTGTGAAGTCTCTATGAGCCTCCTCATAGAACATCCGATATGACGGCGATAACATTTCTTGGCAATCCCAGTTTCACACCTTCCGTCATGGAGAGGGAACCATGTCTGAAGCCTCGAATGCCGTTTCCATTGTGCAACCACCGCGTCTCCTGTTTTGGGAGACCACCAAGCGTTGCAACCTTCGTTGTGTCCATTGCCGGGCGGAAGCGTCGGAAGAACGCCTGCCGGGGGAATTGACCACCGAGCAGGCCCTTGGGGTGCTCGACTCCATCGCCGAGTACGCCAAGCCCCTGATGATCTTCAGCGGGGGGGAGCCCCTTTACCGCAAGGACCTCTTCGATCTCCTGGCCCATTCCAAGAAGCTGGGCTTCCGCATGGCCCTGGCTTCCAACGGCACCCTGATCGACGCGGCCAACGCCAGGCGCATCCGCGAATCCGGCGTGGCCCGGGTGGCGGTCAGCCTGGACGGGCCGAACGCCCAGGTGCACGACGGGTTCCGCCAAGTGCCCGGCAGTTTCGACAAGACCCTCCGCGCGCTGGAGTTCCTGCGGTCCGAGGGTGTTTCCACCCAAATCAACACCACCGTGACCCGCCATAACCTTGATCGACTTCCTGAGATCCTGGAATTGGCCAAGGGCCTCGGGGTGGACGCCTTCCACATCTTCCTCCTGGTGCCGGTGGGTTGCGGCTTGACCATCGAGGAGGAGAAGCAAATCACCCCCGCCGATTACGAGCGGGTCCTCAAGTGGTTCTACCGGGCCATGGAGTTCACCGAACTCGAGCTCAAGGCCACCTGCGCCCCGCATTTCTTCCGAATCGCCGCCCAAGAGCAGAAGCGCAACCCCGAAAGCGGTAAGCGCATGGCCCAGATGCTCCACAAGCACCAGGCCAAGTCCGGGGGAGGCCATCCCTCGGGGGCGGCCCTCCACGCCATGACCAAGGGCTGCCTGGCCGGCAGCGGCGTGGGCTTCATCAGCCATGACGGCCGGATGTTCCCCTGCGGTTACCTGCCGCTCGAGGCGGGGGACCTGAAGAAAACCGGCTTCCGCCAGATCTGGGAACAGTCGATGGTTTTCCGCAGCCTTCGGGACCCGGATCTCCTCGGGGGCAAATGCGGCCTTTGCGACCACAAGGCCACCTGCGGCGGCTGCCGGGCCCGGGCCTTCGGCGTCACCGGGGATTACCTCGGGGAAGAGCCTTTTTGCGCCTATGTTCCCCAAGAGGCCTTTCAGCAGGGTTATCGGGTTGGGGCCAAGTGAGTAAAGGTAAGGGCAAAACCGGGGATACCGCGTCCCCGGGAGCCTGGAAGTCCCCAGAGGGAGGGGCTAAGATGATTGAAACCCGTAAAGACAATACGATCCAGGCAAGGCCCACCGTGGCAACCGCGCCGTCCAAAAACTTCGTGGCCAGCATCGACCTCTTCAAGAGCGTCCCGCCGTCCCAGATGGCGGCGATCGAGCGGAAGATGGTCGAGAAACGCTATCCCAAAGGCCAACCCATCTTCCTGGAGGGCGACGCCGCGACCCACGTTTGGTTCGTGAAGGAAGGGCGGGTCAAGGCCGTCAAGCACATGCCGCAGGGCCGCGACCTGACCATCTGTACCATGGGCCTCAACCACATGTTCGGGACTTGCTGTAGTTTTTCCTCCGAACAGTACCCTTGTAACGCCCTGGCTGAGACCGATACCGTGGTGGTGAGCCTCGCCATGGGGGACTTCCTGGATCTGATGAAAAAGCACCCGGAAATATCCCGGGAACTGGTCGCCCACCTCTCCACCCGCCTGCGCCAGATGCAGGACATGCGCACCTTCGACCAGGAGAGCGTGGAGAAGCGCATCCTGCACGTGCTGGTGCACCTAGTGGGGGAGTTCGGAAACCAGATCCCCCTGACCCGCCGGGAAGTGGCCGAGATGGCCGGTACCACCGTGGAGACCTGCATCCGCACCTTCAAGGCGCTGGAGGAGGACGGCCTGGTGGAAACCAGCCGGGGGAAGATCACCGTCAAGGAACTCCAGGCACTGGTGGACCGCCAGGACGAAATCGACTGAAACATCCGGTAAATGACAAAACGGATGTTTCATCCTGAGGCCAAACGGGCCGAAGGATCCGCCTGGGCCTTCGGCCCGGTTCAAGAATCGATCATCGAAAATTAAGAATCGCACCCAAAGCCCCGGTGAAATCCTCGGGGCTTTTTTATTGTTTCCCCAACATCGTCTTCTTCAAACGAATATGCGCGCTGGGGAGGGCGTAGCGGCCCCAACCCCCCGGGCCGACCCATCGGGCGCCCGCCGGGGGGTTCCAGCCTCTCAGGACAACGGCGCGGTAAAGCCGAATATCGATCTTATGGTTTGTGATCTGGTGCTTTACTTTCGCGGCGGATTTCTTTTCGAACATAACCCCTAGTTCCTCCCCCAACTTCCTGAGGGCTACCGCGTGGATTTTGCCTTCCTCGCTGGGGAATTCCCAGAGCCCCTTCAACCACCGGGCGTCCTCGGTTCTTTTCCGGATAAGGACTTTTCCGCTGCGTTCAATCCAGGCCGCCGCCATGTTCACGGCCCGGTTCTCGACTTTGATGCCGGGCGTGGGGAACTCAGACTGTCGACCGAGTTTGGCCGCACGGCAGTCCTTCCGCAGTGGGCAGAGGAGGCAGTTTGGGTTATCCGACAGGCAAACCGTGGCGCCCAATTCCATCAGGGCTTGGTTGAAATCTCCCGGTCGTTTCCGGTGAAGGTGTTTTTCCGCGATCGCCCATACTTTTTTGTTCCCGTCGCCGGTCTTGAGGTCGCCGGATAAGGCGAAGAGCCTGGCGTAGACCCGGATGACGTTTCCGTCGACGAGGGGATGGGGCTTCTGGAATGCGATAGAGAGCAGGGCGCCCGCGCTATAGGGGCCGACCCCCGGGAGACTCCGAATTTCATCGTAGGTGTCCGGGAGGCGCCCGTTGAACTCCGCCAACAGCTTCAGGGCGGCGGCTTTGAGGTTCCTTGCCCGGCGGTAATAACCCAACCCTTCCCACAGCTTCATCACCCGGTCCTCGGGGGCTTGGGCCAGGGATTTCCAATCCGGTAGGGCCTTCATCCACCGGTCATAATAGGGCAGGGCGGTTTTGACTTGGGTCTGCTGGAGCATCATCTCCGAGACGAAAATGGCGTAGGGATCTCGGGTCCTTCGCCAGGGCAGGTCCCGGCGATGGGCGTCGTACCAGCGCAGGAGAAGTCGGGGCCAGGCGGAGTTTTGATCGGTGGAGGGTCGCGGATTGGACATGTGCCCCAGTATCCCAAGGTCGGCCGGTGAAATCGAGGCGCCCGGATTGTTTAAATGAACTTAGCTCACCTAACTAAACCACGCAAAGCGAACCTATTCACCACAAAGGCCACTGCCCGTCAGCCTTCGGCTGAGGGCGTAAACGAGGTTATAAAGGAAAACCTTAGGTTTAATGACTTTATCCATTAGGCATTCTTAGCAGGGTGCTGAAAAAGTGTTTTTACACCCTACCAACAGCCACGTGGGTCGGGCGCATCGACGTGAATCCCCCGGTTTTTGGGGGGGTGATTCGCAAGCAAGACACGAAAAAGTCTCTTCAGTTCGACTTTTTCATCATCCTGTTAGTGAACTTGGTGATCTTGGTGGTTCAAAAGTTATCGTTGGCCGTTCTTAAACGCCGGGGCCCAAGACTTCGTAGATCTTGGGGGATCCCGGAATGCCCGATCCCGTCATTGGAGTCGAGGGTCGGTGGGGGACCCGGGTGGGGAGCTTCTTGAGGAAGTCCTCCGTCAGGAGAATCTGGCCCGAGGCCGCTTGGGAACCTAAGGCCAGGGCCCGTTGGACCTCGGGGCCCCAAAGCGAGTAGTTGGCCTGGCGCTCCGACCCGAAGTTTCCCGCGACGACCGTCCCCCGGTGGAGCCCGATGCCCAGGGAGAGGGGCGGGGCGCCCCGTTCCGAACGTTTTTGGTTGAGCTTTTGAACGTCGGCCTGGAGTTTCCAGGCACAGGCCAAGGCTTGGGCCTCCATTTCCTCGCAGTCCAGGGGCGCCCCCCAATAGGCGAGAATACCGTCCCCGTTGATTTGGTCCAGGGCTCCCTCCGAATCGAAAACCACGGAGGTCATGCGCTCACAAAACTCATTCAGGTCCGAAACCAGTTTTTCGGGTGAAAGGGTCCCGGCCTGCACGCCAAAGCCCCGCAGGCCGGCCGAAAGGAGGGCGCATTCGCGTCGTTCCCCCTTGAGGGCGAGTTCCTCGCCCGAGGCCAGGATCTTCCGGGCCGTGAGGGGGGAGAGGGACTTGCCGAGGATTTGGGCGACCCGGCCCTGTTGGCGGAGCGACCGAACCATGGCGTTGAAGGATTGGGTCCATTCCGAAAGGTCCGAGCCCTGGGCTTCTTCAAGGGTGGTCGAGGGCGAGCCTTGGCCTAAGGCCGTGAAGGCGGCCCGGAGGGATTCGAGGGGTTTTCGGAGCCTGCGATAGAAGAGGAACGTAATCCCCAGGGCCAGGACCAGGGCGGCGGCGGCTATTTTCCAAAACGACCCCCGGAGGGAAGCCCAAGGGATCTCGACCTGGGATCGGGACCGGAGGAACACCACGGAGGCCGCAGGTTGTCCCTTGAGGTCCACCAGGGATTCGAAGAGGGCCCGATAGGGCGTTCCCCGGAAGGTCAAATCGATGGGAAGGGGTTCGGCGGCCGACTGGGATTCGGCGGCCCCGATGGCGGGGGCCAGGGCTTCCTCCAAGTCGGATTGGTCTCGGGGGGTCCAGGAAGAGGCCAGGACCCGTCCCCCATCCACAAGGACGATTTCGCTTCCGGTAGTCCGCTTCAGTTCACCGGCCCATTCCTGGTCCAAGGGCGAACCCAGGACCAGGGCCCCCAATACGGTTTTTTCAGGTTCGGAGGTCGTGAGCGGATGGGTGACGGCCAAAAAGGCCTGCGGCCGGAAATCCGAGTCCGTTACGGGACGGGAAACCCACAAGCCGCGGGTTGAGTTGCCATTGAGGGCGACCCCCAGGTCCGGGGCGGACACAAGCGTAGGTTGGGGAGCGGGCGGGGGCGGGAGCGGTCCCGGATAGGGAGGAGTGGGGGTCGGCGGGGGCGTGGCGGGCGGCTCGGGCACCCGTGAGGAATCGTAGAGGATGCCGCCTGACGGATTCGACAGGACGAACAATCGCGCCCCGAGTCGGGTCTGCCAAGCCGGCGCCATGCGGGCCACCTCGGCCTGGACGGATTGGGGGGCCGAGGCGCTGAGGCCCATCCAATCCGTCAACTCGGGTCGGGCCGCCATCCGGGCGGCTTGGGAATCCAAGAGGATCCACCGCTCGGCCAGGAGGCTCCTTAAGTAAGTGCGGCTGCCGATCAGGTTGTGGTTGAGGGATTGGTTGGCGGTATCCGTTTCTTGGTGCCGGATGATCCAGAGGCTTCCCCCGATGGAAAAAAGCACGGGTAGGAGCACCAGGGCCAAAAGCTTGAAGAAAAGGGTATGGGTGCGCATGGGACCTCGGGGACTGGAACGACCGATTCATTTTTAACGACGCATCCTGAATTGTCCATGGAACCCATGGCGTGGATCCGGAACCCGATGGAGAATTCCTGGTGCGTGATTAACATTAATGTTGTAGCATACCAAACTGTAGTAACTGACAGTTAGGAACAATCTTGGAAGGACCCGCCATGTCGGAATCCGAAAAAAAGCTCCGCCAAAAAATCCAAGAGCTGACCGCGCTCTATGAAATCAGCCATGTCCTGGCCGCCACCCTGGATTTCCGTTCCGCCGCGAACCAGATTCTCGGCATCCTGGCCCAACAACTCGACATGAGCCGGGGAACCGTCACCCTCCTCGACCGCAAGACCAAACACTTGGCCATCGAGGCTGCCCATGGGCTCAAGCGCGAGGAAATCGAGCGGGGCAAGTACCGCATCGGGGAAGGCGTCACGGGCAAGGTCGTGGAACGTGGTGAGGCCATGATCATCCCCGACGTCGGCAAGGAACCCCTCTTCCTCAACCGCACGAAGTCCAGGGATTTGCAGCGGGAGAACATCTCGTTCCTTTGCGTCCCCATCAAGGTAAAGGGGGAGACCCTCGGGGTGGTTTCGGCGGATCGGATCTT
Source organism: uncultured bacterium (assembly GCA_964392085.1). Classification (GTDB taxonomy): domain Bacteria; phylum Oederibacteriota; class Muellerivitia; order Muellerivitales; family Muellerivitaceae; genus CAYMOV01. Next base: position 27,137 of record CAYMOV010000004.1, on the reverse strand, counting down.
CGCCCAAGGCGCCCTCGAGGAGGACGTCCGTGTCCTTGCCGTAGTGGCGTCGCTCTTGGGCCAAAACCTGAAGATCCACCAGATGATCTCCGAGGAAAAGGAGAAACTGGTTGAAGAGAAGAGGGAGCTGACCAGCGAACTGAAGGGGAAATACCGGTTGGACAACGTGGTGGGCGAATCCAAATCCATGGTGGATGTCTTCAAGTACGTCCAGCGGGTGGCCCCTACCCGGTCCACGGTCATGATCCGGGGGGAATCGGGCACAGGCAAGGAATTGATCGCCCGGGCCCTCCATTACAACAGCCCCCGGGCGGAGCAGGCCTTCATCAAGATCTCCTGCGCCGCCTTGCCCGAAACACTGCTGGAGTCCGAGCTTTTCGGCCACGAGAAAGGCAGTTATACCGGCGCCACGGAGGCCGTGAAGGGTCGTTTCGAGTTGGCCGATGGGGGGACGCTGTTCCTTGACGAGATCGGCGATGTCTCCTCCACCATCCAGGTGAAGCTGCTCCGGGTGCTCCAAGAACGGAAATTCGAGCGGGTGGGGGGGACCAAGACCCACGCCGTGGACGTCCGCATCCTCTGCGCCACGAACCGGAACTTGGAGGAGGCCATCGCCCAGGGTAACTTCAGGGAAGACCTTTATTACCGCCTGAACGTGGTCCCGATCTTCCTGCCGCCCCTGCGGGAACGGCGCGAGGACGTCCCGCTCTTGATCCAGCACTTCCTCGCGAAGTACAACCAGGAGAACGAGACCCGGTACCGCCTGGCTTCCGACGCGCTCAACCGCCTCGCCCATTACGATTGGCCCGGCAACGTCCGGGAACTGGAGAACACCATCGAGCGCATGTGCGTTCTCTCCAAGGGCGATGAGCTGCGGGTGGAGGACGTCCCGTTGCCCTTGGCCCTGAACGCCCTGAGGTCCTACCAAGCTGAAAGCCAAACCGTGGGGGGGAACGCGCCTTCCGGTGGGGTGTTGGACGGGACCTTGGAGGAACTCGAGAAACGGCGGGTCGTCGAGATCATGGAACGTTGCGGGTGGGTCCAGGCCCGGGCTTGCAAGGTGCTTGGCATCACCCCCAGGCAGTTGGGGTACAAGCTGAAGAAGTACAAGGTCACTTATAAACCCAATATCCTGTAACCCTTTCCCGGAATTGGAGGGAAGAAGGGTTGATCGAGAAGGGGGGGCGGCTTTCCGCCCCTCCTTTTTTATTGGGGGAATTTCATGGGGGAGTGGATATTTCCCGGGGGCGGGTTGTAGGGTTGAGTTTTCCGTGGGAAAACGGGAGGACATCATGGGTTTGATTGAGAAGCCGACGGTAGTGCCGGCCGCGGGGATTCCCCCGAAAATCATCGAGGAATTCGTCGGTCGGGTGAACGACGGCGAGGGCCGGCTGAGCCTGGCCCGGATGAAAAGCCCGCCGGGCTGGGTGGAGCCCGGTCAAACCCCCGATTTTGACGAGTGGTCCCTGGTGTTGAAGGGATTTCTCCGGGTGGAGACCTCCCAAGGGGTCCAGGAGGTCCAGGTCGGACAGGCCTACCACTCTCCCCGGGGACAGTGGATCCGATATTCGACCCCCCAAGGGGCCGAATACCTCTCAGTTTGCCTTCCGGCCTTCTCGATGGAGACGGTCCGCCGGGACGACTAGGTCCCGAAGGGTCCTGGATGAATGGGAATTGAAAAACAGTAAATAGGCGACATTCATTCCACGTTGCCCGGGGTACCGGTAAAAAGTGAAACGTCGGGGTCCTATCCTTATATAATCTCCCCATCCCAACGGTGGAGAAGCCCGATGCGTAAAGTCCTGGTGATCCATGGCCCCAACCTCAACCTTCTGGGGGAGCGGGAACCGGTCATATACGGGCGCTTCACCTTGGAGGAAATCAACCAGGAACTTGCGGAGCGGGCCGCCCGGTTGGGCTTGGAACTCAAAATCGTCCAGTCGAACCATGAGGGCGAGCTGGTGGACGCGATCCAGAATTGCCGCAATTGGGCCGACGTGATCGTGATCAACCCGGCCGCCTACACCCACACTTCCGTGGCCATCCGGGACGCCCTGGCCGCCGTGAAGGTGCCCGCCATCGAGGTCCACCTGTCGAACACCCTGGCCCGGGAGGGTTTCCGCCAAACCTCCCATATCTCACCCGTCGCCGTGGGGGTCATCATGGGTTTCGGGAAGGACAGTTACGGCCTAGCCCTGGAAGCCGCCAAGGAATTGAAACTCCCCGAATGACCTCGGCGTCCTTCCCGGTTATCCGTTGGGGACTCCTGCCCGATCCAAGGACCCCCGATTTCCTGGGTTGCGGGAGGTGAGGCCCATGAAACCCTCCCGGTTCCAATTGTTTCCGGGCCACCTGGCGGAATTCACGGTCTGTGCCGGATGGCTTCTCCTGCTCGCCCGCCCGGCCCTGGGCGATCCGCGCTTCCTGCCCCTCGCCCTCTCCCTGGGGTTGATCCTTTTGTTCCTTCGGCCGCTCCAGGACGACGCCCTCGCGACCCTGGGACCGGCGGTCTTGGCCCTCCTCGGGTTTGTTGTCCTCAGCTCGGCTTGGTCCCTCCAACCCGGAATTTCCCTCCAGGCTTCGGCCCTTCTGTTTCTCGCGGCGGTCCTTTTCCTCGTCGTCCGGGGCCTCGAACCCGGATCCCGCGGCCGGATTGTGAACGTCTTGTTGGCGGCCGGGACCCTGTCGGCCCTTTACGGTTGCGCCCAGTGGACCTGGGGCTTCGACCGGATCCAAGCGCACCTTCGGGATTTCCCCCAGGCCGACTATGAGGCCCTTCGGGGGGCCGCCGGCATCAAACGGGCCTTCGGGTTTCTCATTACCCCGGGGGCCCAGGCCGCGCTGATGTTGCTTCTCCTTCCGATGGCTTGGGCGAAGGCCCGGGAAGGGCGTGGAACCGTCCGGTGGATTTACGGGACGGCCGGGGTATCGCTTCTCGTCGGTCTGATGGCGGCCCAAAGCGCGGGCGCTTGGGTGGCCTTGGCCGGGGGTTTCGTCCTGGCGGGTGGGGTTTCGAAAAACACCGCACTCCGGGCCTGGGCTATCCGGGGTTCGATGTTCGCGCTGGCCCTCATGGGGGCCTTGGTGGCCTATCGGGGTTGGGGCCATTGGAGCCACGCGTCCCTCGACAACCGGGTCATCCTCTGGGACCGGGTCCTCCAACTCGGCCTACGCCATTGGGTGGGGGGTGTGGGAGCCGGATGTTTTGAGGCGGGCTATTGGGCCGCCGGTTTTCCGATCGAGGGGGGGGCCCGATTCTCCCACAACCTTCCGCTCCAGGCCTTTGCTGAACTGGGCTTGCCCGGTCTCGTCCTCGCAGTTTGGGCCGCGCAGTCCCTCTTCCGCCGGGTGGGGAAGGGGTGGGCCACCCCGGCGGGGTTGGGGGTTCTCTCGGTGTGCCTCTATTCCCTCTTGGACCTTCCCTTTGTGATGCCGGAGATCCTGGCGGCCACGGCGATTTTGGCCGGAACGCTCACCCTCGAACGGACGGAATGGAAAATCAAACTTCCGGTCCTTCGCGCGGATCGGATGGAGTGGATCCTCTTGGGCGTGCTGGCGGTTTACGGCCTGAATCCGCCTTTCCGGCCCTGGAACCTGGCCCTGGGGGCTTGCGTCCTCCTTTCGGTCACGGCCTTCCGGCGCTCGTCGGTGGAATCGGTCCACGCTTGGGTGGCCCTCACTGGGATCTATCTCATCGGTCGTTCCCTCCTGGGGCCTTCCTCCCTTGGGTCGGCCTGGTTCCTCACGGCCGCGGCCCTGGCCTTGGTGTTCCTCCTCTACCTCCGCTCCCAACCGGACCCGGGAGCCGCCCTCCTGCGTTTCAGCCGGGTCGGACTGGTCTGGATGCTGTTCGAGTGGGCCCATTTCGTGAAGGATCCCAATCTCTACAGCCTTGGATTTTTCGCTCAACCCAAGCACCTGGCATCCTTCTTGGCGGTCCTGGCCCTTTTGGAATTGAACGCCGCCAAAAAAACGGCGAAAAATTGGGTCTCCATCTCGGTCTCACTCCTGACCCTGGCGGCCTTTCGGGCTACGGGGGCCCTGGCGGGGCTGGTGGCGGGTCTGTGGGTTTTTTGGAAAAACCTCAAGCCCGGGAAATCACGGAAGTTTTATGGGTTCCTCGCGATGGGTATGGGCGCGACGTTCCTGTTTTTCCTGGGCTGGCGTTTCGTGGGGAACCACCAATCCACCCCCTGGGGACGGGTCCAGATGTGGAAGGCCGCGGGTCAAATCTGGCTGGATCAATGGCTCTTCGGGGCCGGCCCCGGTTCCTACGGCGGGATGTTCCACCAATTTCAGGTCCCCCAAGTGGGCAAGGTTTCCCGCTATCTTATGGATCCTCAGCACGCCCACAACGAATGGCTCGAGGGATTGGCGTCCTTCGGCCTTTTGGGTTTGGTCCTTTTCGGCGGCTCAGTTTGGGTGGTGACCCGAAAGCCGCTCCGGGTGGAAACCCGCGCGGTTATCGCCGCCACCGGGCTGAACGCCTTCTTCGACTTTACTTGGCACACGCCGGTCCTGGCTTGGCAGGCCTTGGGCGCCTCGGCGGGTCCGGCGACCAGGCCCAAACCCCAAACCTCCTGGTTGAACGCCGGGGCGGCCTTGGCCCTCGGCCTGGGGATCTGGGGATCCGCGGCCTGCGTCCCCTCGATGTTGCGGACCGCCGAGGCGGACCAAGCCGCGGGGCAATTCCCCGAGGCTCTGCGGGAATACCAGGCCGCCGAACGTTTGGCGCCCTGGGACCACCGGGTGATCCTCGACCGGGCCCTGTACCTCGAAAGTTTGTTCCTCGCCACCGACGACCCGGCCTGGAGGACAAGGTCTGAGGACGCCTTCGACCGCGTTCAGGAACTGGAACAAACCGACGGGACGGTGTCCCTCGTCCGGGCCCGGCGCGACGCGGCGCGCCTGGGGCACCTCCCCTTGGAGGAAGTCTCGGCCCAGGGGTACCAATCCTTCCAGCGGGCCCGGGGGGACCAACCGTTCTCCGCCCAAGTCCTGCGGGAGGAGGGGGATTTTCTCCAGAAGGTCGGTCGGAAGCCCGAGGCCCTGGCTTGTTACCGATCCGCCTTGAGCTTCGAACCGAACGACGCCCCTACGGAGGTGGCGCTCGGGGACCTCGCCGATAACCTGAAACTGAAACCCGAGGCCCTCCAGGCCTACCAGCGGGCCCTCGGGATCCTCGACCAATGGAAGGGCGAAGAGGTGGCGCCCGCCGAGCGGGACATGGTGACCCTGCCGCCGGAAGTCTTGGCGCGGGTCCGAAAGGCGGCCGCCCCTTGAGGAAAAACACGCTGCCCCTCGAGGACCGGCCTGGGCTCGGACCGGCGGTCCTCCTGTCCCTGGTGATCTTTTACCATTGGCCCGTGCTTTTCGGCGGCCGAATCTTTCCCGCGGTGGACGCTTCACGTTTCTTTTTCCCGGTTTGGACCTGGGCGGTCCGGGCCTGGAACGCCGGGATGATCCCGCTCTGGAACCCGGACATGGGCTGCGGGGTTCCCTTCGCCTGCGATCCCCAGACCGCGAGTTTTTACCCGCCGCTCCGTGTCGCCTATTTCCTCCAGCCGCCCGTGACGGCCTTCCACGGGGTGATCGCGGCGCACCACTTCTGGGCGCTCCTGGGGGCCTGGGTTTATTTGCGGCGGAAGGGTTGGAACCTCTGGGCCTGCCTGGCGGGGGCCTTGGCCTTCGGCTTTTCCGCGACGATGGTTTCGTCCCTCTGGACCCCGGTGGCCTTGATGGCGGCCTCCTGGATCCCTTGGGTGTTCCTGTCGGGGGAGGCGGTGAAGGCGGGGAAGCGTGGGGCCGCCCCCACGGCTTTCGCCTGCCTGGCCCTCCAGGGATTGGCCGGTTATCCGGTGATCCCCTACCTCACGGGTTTACTTTTGTGGGTCCACCTGGCCTTGGCGGAGGATGCCCCAGGTCCTTCCCGGGGTTGGCCGACGCGGCTTCTCCTCTCCCAGATCCTCGCGGCTTTTGTGAACCTGGTCTGGGCCTTGCCGTTCTTGGAGGTCCTGAGGTTGGGGTCGATTTCCTCAGATGGCCAGTCCCACACCCAGGCCCTGGGTTGGGACTCCCTCCGGACCTTCCTGGATCCCTTTGCCCTAGGTCATCCCCTGGACGAGAACTACGCGGGACCGCCCTATTGGGTGACTTCCTTCTATATAGGTCTGCCGGCGCTGGTCCTGGCGGCCTGGGGTATGGTGAAAGCCCTGTTCAACCGGGGTGGCGTTTCCCGCAAGGGATGGGCTTTCTCGGTGTTCCTCGTCTGGCTCGCGTTGGGCGAGACCGCGGGGTTGGGCGGTTGGCTTAAGGCGCTGGTTCCGGGTTACCGGCTGGTGGTGCGCTCGGGTTTCCTCTTGCCGATCATGGCGTTCGTCCTTTCGGTTTTCGCCGCGGGGGTCCTCCAAGGGTTGATGGTTTCCGGCCATCCCCAGTCCGGGAGAACTTCTTCCCGGATCTTCGGAGCCTCGGTCCTGATCCTGTCTTTGGCGACCCTGGCGCCGCCGGCCCTGAGCCTCCGGTGGACCTTACCCGAGTCTTTTTACACCTTACGGTCCTCTTGGGTCGCCCAATTGAACTCCACGACTCCCCGGGTCCTCCATTCGCCCGCCCTCCTGGCGGCCTCCTCGAGGTTGGAGGGCGTCAATCGGGAGGAAGCCTACGAATTGGCGAAAAGCCGGGTGACGCCGAACTGGCCGCTCCTCTGGGGCTTCGGCGAGGTGGTGGATTACAATTCCTTCGGGCTCCAGTCGCTGAGGGAATGGAAACGGGCGGTTTTCCAGGTGTCGCCCAAGTTCTCCCGCCAGGCCCTGAACTTCCTGGGGGTGGACTACCTGATCGGAAAGACCGACCTTCCGGGCCTCCAGGTGGAGGCCGACCTGGGGGACGGCGCGATCGTGTCCCGGAACTTCATGGCCCATCCCCTTTGGTTCTCCGTGACCCGGGCCCTTCCCCCGAACGGGGTGGAAGACGACTTGGCCCTGATGGAACGTGAAGGCCTGGGGTTGGACCAAACGGCCTTTGTGGACCCGGCGGGCGCCGCGGGAGATTTCACCTCCCGGAGGGTCGACCTGTACAACCATGAGTTGAACCGGTTGTATTTCGACGCCCCGAGCGAGGGCCGGGGACTCGTGGTATCCTCGGAATCCGCCGCGCCCGGTTGGGTCGTCCGGGTGAACGGGCAGAGGCGCTCACCCCTCGTCGTGGACCACGCCTTCCGGGGCGTGGTGGTGGGTCCGGGCGAGCGGGAAGTCCGGTGGTCCTATGAACCGACTTCATTCCGGTTGGGATTGTTCCTTTGCCTGCTTTCCCTCACCTGCGGATGGCTCTGGATCTTGACGGAATGGCGGAGGAAGAGCGCGTGAGGTTCTCCAAGGGTTTCTGGGCCCTATTGGGGGTTTGGGCCGCCACCTGGTTTTATTGGGCCTTCCGGTTCCACGGCCATTTCCCGGCCTACATGGATACCCTCGAGTATTCCTTTCCCGAGAAGTGGGTCAACGTCGAACAGTTCAAGGCCGGGATCATCCCGCTTTGGAACCCCTGGATCGCCTGCGGCACCCCGCACTTGGCCCAGTCCCAGCCCGCGCCCTTTTATCCCCCGCACCTCCTGTGGAACCTCACCGGCCTCACCGATTGGTTCTTCTGGATGGCCCAGGCCCATTCGGCCTGGGCGTCCCTGGGGTTCTTCCTCTGGACCCGCCGATTGAAGGTCCGGCCGGTGCCCGCCCTGTTGGGCGCCGTCAGCTTCGGCGGTTGCGCACTCATGACCCAGTTCTGGGGTTTCCCCACCCACCTCTCGACCTTGGCGTGGATCCCCTGGATCTTTTGGGCCTGCGACCGCGCGCTGGAACGTAGGACCTTCGGCGCCTACTTTATTTTCAGCGCCTGCGCGGGGATGCAGATCCTTTCCGGTTACGCCTTCTTCACCCTGTTCACCGGGCTCTTCATGGCCCTATGGCTCCTTTTCCACAAGAAACCCGGCGCCCGCCAATGGGGTGCGATTTTCCTCGCGGGCCTCGGAGCCCTGGCGGTCTCGGCGGTCCAATGGCTGCCGTTCCTCGACTACCTGGGCTACGCCCACCGTGACAGCTGGGGCCATACGCCCTTCTGCTTCACGCCCATCGAGTTCCTGACGTTGCTGAAGCCCGACATCCTGGGCGTGCCGGGCACGGCGGGATTCCAGGGCGTCTACGGCAACTATATCTACAACCCCTATTTCGGCCTCCTGCCCCTGGCGGCGTTCCTGGTCGGGCTCTGCGTCAAACGCTACCGCGCGCCTTTCTACGCCTTCAGCGCCCTGGGGATGTTGGCCCTGGCCACGGGTTTCCGATTCCTGCCGGACGCCCTCCAACCCCACGGTTTGGTGAACTTCCTGGAGCCCGTGAAGGCCTCGCCGCTTTTCGTGTTCGCGGCAATCACGGCGGCGTTGTTGAGCCTGGAGAAGTGGACGGCCCAACGCCGTTGGACTGTGGGGATGGGTGGCGCCCTTTTGGCCTGCCTCTGGCTGGCCGACCTCGCGGCCGTTCCCTTCGGGCTCGTCCATTTGATCGGCGACCCCTATCGACAGGCCGATGTGGCCCATGACGCGGGGGACCTCCGGCAATCGGCCGGCACGGGTCGGTTCGTGACGATGCGGGAGCGGGACGCGCTCTACCCCAAGGGGGAAGGGACTTTCGAGGAATCCTTCCGCTACCAAGCCCGCTGGGCAGCGCCCAATACCAACGAGGTGTGGGGCATCCGGTCGGTGGACGGTTACTTGTCCAGCAGCGTGGACGGCTTCCAGGACATCCGAAGGTACCTGGCGCGGGGCATCGGCAACGAGCGGTTGCTGGATGCCGCCGGGGTGCGGGCCCTGCTCCTGCCCCACACGCCCCCGTTCCGAAAATACCAGATCCAACGAACCCTCGCGGGGGCTGAGCTCTCCCGCAACGCCGGAGCGGACAACCTCCTGAACGGTTGGCGGGCACCCTACGTGAAAAGTTTCCCGGACCGAGCTTCCGTCCTGCTGGCGATGATGGATCCCAACGCCTTCCTGGAAGAGAACATTTACAGCGAGACTGAGTCCGACGGAAAGGCCGTCAGGCTCCCGGCCCCGGTCCGGGAGCTGTCCCACCGGGACTCGGCCCAGTACGGCATCCTGGAGAAACTGGCTGGGAGGCTCGACCGGTTCCTGAACGGCGGGAGCACGGTCACCGCGAACCGGATCAGCCCCTGCCTCCAGGAGTTCGAGGTGAATTTCGACGAGCAGGGTTGGCTGGCTTTCAACGAGACCTACGCGCCTGGATGGCGGGCCTGGGTCGACGGCCGGCCCCAGGTGATCTTCCGGGCCTACGGCCTATTCATGGCGGTGCCGGTCAAGGGGATTGGCTTGCACCGGATCCAATTCCGCTATGAGCCCTCGGCGTTCCGATTGGGGCTTTTCGTGAGCCTGGCGGCGTTGACGGCGTTCCTCATGGCCGGCTTGGGAAAATTGCCGGGCTGGCCTAAGGGCCTTTAACAAAACCACGCAAAGCCAACCTATTCACCGCAAAGGCCACCACCCGTCAGGCTTCGTCTGAGGGCGTCATCGAGGTCACAAAGGAAAGTCCAGGATTTAACGGCGGTATCCCTGGGCGCTCTTAGCGGGATGATGAAAAAGTCGAACTGATGAGACATTTTCGTATCTTACTCGCGAATCATCCCCTCAAAAACCAGGGGATTTACGGCGATTCGCTCGAGCCACGCGGCTGCTGACAGGGTGAAAAACTCTTTTTCAGCATCCTGTTAGTGAACTTTGTGGTCATGGCGGTTCAAATAGTTTTGTTAGCCGTCCCAAGCCTTAGGGTTGAACGACCGGTTGGACGAATAGGACAAAGCCAATGGCCCGAGCCGGAACACCTCGACGTCGAAATGCCGTCCACCGAACTTCGGGGGCGGCCGCCCGGGTCCTTCCCGTCCCACCAAGGAATCGGTCGCTGCAGGCCGCTTGGGCCGTCGTCGCGTTTCTCCTTTTCCTCCCCGGATCCGGTTATGTATTTTGGGCTTTTGGGCTCCCGGGACTTTCATCCGCTTGGGCCCTCCCTTTCTTCCTGGCCGCCCTTGGGATTTGGGTTTGGGGTTGCCGCTCCCTGCCCGAAGCCCCCTCGGGCCGGGCTTGGGGCCCCGTCACCTCATGGGGGGGCTTGGCCCTGGTCCTCGCCCTCGGGGCCTGGATGCGGCTCAGCCATTTCGGGTTCATCCCCGGTCCTTACCGCGGCGACAGCGCCATGGAAATCATCGCGCCGCTCAATGCCCTGGAATTCTCCGACTACCCACTGGTCTTCATCCCGGGCGCCCATGAACCGCTTTACGGTTATTTCGCCATGCCGTTCCTGGCTTGGCTTCCCAAGATGCCGCTCTACGAGGTCCAGCAACTGGTCAGCGCCTGCCTGGACCTGGGAACGGTTTTCCTCCTTTTCCTTTTAGGGCGCGAGGTCGGGGATCGACGGACCGGCTGGTTGGCCGCGCTTCTGGGGGCGGTCAGCCTGACCCTGGTGGAGAAGACCCTATTGGGCTTGAGGTTCATTCTCCTGCCCTTGACCCTTTCCCTGGCGCTCTGGGCCTTCCTTCGGTTGATCCGGAAACCGACCACCGGCCGGTTCGTCCTCTGGGCTTTCAGCTTGGCCCTCGGCGCCTACGGTTACACCTCCTTCCGCGCCTACATCCCATTCTTCATCTTGGCGCTTTTGGTTTGGGTTTTGACCAGGGCGGAGGAACGGGAAGCGGTCAAGGGGTCTTGGCCTTGGGTGGTCTCCGTGGGGGCGGTCACGATCTTTCTGGGGCTTTGGACCTCGGGACTCCTCAGGTTGGAAAACAAGGTTTTGGACCTCGCCACCCCCTGGAGCCTCCTCCTATCGCTGGGGCTCTTCGGCTTCTGGTGGAAGCTCGTCGTGGGATCCTCCGACCTCCGGACCCGTGAGGGTCTCCTCCGGGGTTGGCTTTGGGCGTCGCCCCTCGTGTGGGTACTGTCCTTGCCCATCCTGTCGGAGGGATGGATCCTCAACCACGTGGCGGCCCAATCGCAAAATCCCCTCGGGGTTTTGGGAGGGAGCTTTTGGGCCGGAGGATGGCGGGTTGTAACATCTGGCTTCAACGCCTTCGCCGCCCTGGTTTGGGGAAGGCCCGACCCGGTGGACTATTCGGTATCCGGCGACGCGGTGATGGGATACTCCGCCTTGGCGTTCTCGGCCTTGGGCTTGGGTTTCCTGGCGACGAGGCCCTCGCGGAAGGCGCTGTTCCTGCTTTTGTGCGCCGCGGCGGGGGCGGCCCCCTACGCCCTCTCCAGCGAAATCCACAGCGGTAAACTTTTGGGGGCCCTCCCGCCCCTATGGGTCTTGGCCGCCTGGGGCTGGGTCCGAGCTTGGGACGCCCTCGGGGTCTCGGGATTTGGGAGGACCCAACGGCGGGTCCTCGGATTGGCCCTCGGGGTCCTCCTCGGAGCGGAGGGGTGGGCGAGTTACCATCGGGCTTATGAGGGTTGGGCCATGAACCCCGACCATCGGACGGCCGACACCCGACTGGCGGTCCAGGCCGGGTTGGATTTCAAGGATCACCGGGTGTTCTTGACCGACTACGACCGGTTTTACCAAAACCTGGAAGTCCAACAAGCCCTCGAGGATGGAAGGGACGTCCGGCGGTTGGCGCCCGCCAACCTTTTGGTGGAAAGGTCCTGGGAAACACCGAAGGACGTGGTGGTGTTGGTGATGGACAAGGACGGGGCGGAGGCCGACCGCATCCGAAAGGAGTTCCCGGGGTCGGAGTGGACGGAGGTTTACCGGGCAGGTTCCCAGGCGGCACCGGGGCTCAAGACCCTGGATCGGGTCCATATTCCCCTGGCGCAGATTCCCCTCCAGCCCGGCAAGCTGTTCCAAAGGTTCCAGGCCACCGACAATGGCTGGACGAGGGATTTCTTCGAGGGGTCCTGCGGTCTCGGCCGCGGGGTGCTGCAATATGAGGACTGGGTCCCGACTTTGGAGGCGCCCTCGCCCTTGGGCGAGTTCCAGAACCTCACGGTCCGTTACCGGGGCCTCTTCCGGACGCAGGGAGGCTGGAAGGTTTCCTTCCGATCATCGCTTTCGGGGAACGACGGGATCCTCCGGATCGATGGGCAAAAACTTTTGGATGTCCGGCCCGGCGGGAAGGAACTGGTCGGAAACGGGGACACGGACCTGGCCCAGGGCGCCCATCCGGTGGAATGGATCGTGCGGTACCGGATGGATTCGGAGACCCCGGTCCTGTCGTACCAGCTCCACGGTTCCGGACCCGATTACCGTCTTGGAGAGCCCTGATCCTGGGTCACTTAGTGGAAACGGTTTAAACGGGACTTATTGGACGACGTGCCCTATGGGTCGGGTCGAGGATTATTCGCGTGGAATGCAGTCCGGAGCCTCTCGGCATTTCATCCCAATGCTAGACTGAAAACCGCCAGAAGCGCGCCTCGGGAGGACGGACATCGACGAGAAGGACCTCATAGCCCGTGTCCAAGCGGGCGATACGGAGCTTTTCGCCGAGCTGGTGCGCGCCCACCAGACCGCGCTCTTCCAGCTTTGCCTGGCCTTCCTCGGCGACCGCCACGAGGCCGAGGACGCGGCCCAGGGCGTATTCCTCAAGGCTTACCGGTCCCTCGCCTCCTTCCGTGGCGGGTCCGCCTTCCGCACCTGGCTCACCCGCATCGGCATCAACCATTGCAAGGACATTCTCAAGAAAAGGCGCCGCCGTAAGGTGGTGTCCCTGGAGGCCTACCTCGAAACGTCCAAACGGATGCCCGAGTCCCTGGTCCAAACCCTCCCGGAGGATTTCCAACCCCGCCGAAAGTTCCCCCTGGAAGCGTTGGGGAAGTTGAGCCGAGGTGAGCGGGAAGTCTTTGAACGGGTGGCGAAGAACCCCGAGGCGCGGTTCGACGTAATCGCCAAGGAATTGGGGCTTTCCCGGGACGGGGTGAAGGGTCGGTTGAAGCGGGCCCGGGTAAAAATTCAGACCTACTTGAGGCGTCGCGGCGTCTAATTCGGGATAGGAGAGGGACCATGTTGCACGAAAAAATCCTAGCGAGGGCGGGGGACTACAAGGCCGGAAGGCTGGGTCCCGCAGAGAACGCCGAAATCAAAAGGCACCTGGCCGCTTGCGCCGACTGCCGGGCACTGGTGGGCCGGTGGTCCTTGTCGGAGCCGTCCCGGGACCTGACGGAGGGGGTGATGGTCCGGATCCTGGGTCCCCGTTGGTCGGGCCAGCCGTCTTGGCTGAAAACCCTCTCGCTCTGGGGGTCCTTGGTGGCGGCCATCCTGATTTGCGCCGCCTTCTGGCACCCGGAGGGTTCTTGGATCAAGGCCGACCATTCCTTCGCGTGGAACGACCACAGCGCCTGGGCGGCCCCACCCTCTTTCGGCTATAACCCCGGGAAAGGGGGCCATTATGAGTAACCCCCGGTTGTTCACCCGAGGTTTCGTGCTCCTGGCTTTCCTGGGCGGAATCGCCTTGGGGGCCTGGGCCATGCGACTTTATTTCGACCACACCCTCATGGCTTGGACCCCCGCCCACCGGTTCATCCAACTGCTGGACCAGGACCTGAACCTCTCGGCGGACCAAAGGGAGAAAGTGGCGTCGGTCCTGACGGACCAACGGTCCCGGATGGAGGACCTGCGGAGCCTCTGGAAGACCGACGTGCGGTACTTGGACCGGGACGGGGAGGACCAGATCGCCCGGCTTTTGACCCCGATCCAGATGGACCTTTTCATGCGCAAGCACGACGAGATCCACGGCCGGATGGACCGGTTCCTCTGGGCGGCTGAGGCGGGTCCGACGGCCCTGGCGGTCGCCCCCGAAACGCCCTAACAAGGCACCTTTACCACAATGGACCCGATGGACACCATGTCCACAATGTGGAATGCATGCTTTTCGGTTTGGGGTTCATTCAGTTCAGGCGGTTCTTCATTGAGCCCACTGTGACCATTGTGGTTAAAAAAGCTTATCTTTTGAAAGTTCGACCCGCGACGGCAAACGCGAAGTCCAATCGGTGGGCAGATCAATTCGGGAGGAAGAACATGAAGAAGGCCATATTGCTCGTGATGGGGCTCTGGACCCTGGCCGCCTCGGCGGGGGCCGCCGTGATCCAGGATTGGTCGGGGTTCAACCCGGGAAAGACCGTCGGCACCTATGACGACGGCAAGGGATCCAAGCTTGAGATCGCCCAGGCGGCGGGTCCCGCGGCGGGGGAGAAGGCCCTCAAGATTTCCGCGGCCCTGGTCCAGTGGGGGGGCGTTTGGAACGCCCTGGAGTTGAACCTCTCGAACGCCGCCGCCATCCGCTTCAAGGCCAAGGTCTCGGCCCCCGGCCTCATCCAAGTGGGCCTCACCGACGCGCACAAAGTGATGGTGACGACCACCATCCGGGTGGTCTCGGACGATTGGGAGGAATTCACGATCCCCCTGTCCGATTTCACCAAGAGTCCCTGGCAGGACAAGGACGCCCCGAAAGGCGCCAAGATCCGATTCTCCAAGATCGTCACCCTGAATCTGGCCCCCCAGGGAAAGGGCCCCACGACCTACTGGATCGGCCCCATCAGCGCGGTCTCGGGAAAAGTCGCCGCCAAGACCGGTATGCCGGACCGGTCCGGCAAGGACGGCCTGGTCGTCCAAGACTTCACCTTGCTCGAGAAGAACGGCTATGGGCCCTTCCTCGACAAGGACAGCGGCACCACCCTGGACATGACACTGGACCGCGACCCCGAGGGGAAGGGCGAGCGCTTGTCGGCCTTTAAATACAACCTCAAGAAAAAGGGTTGGTGCGGGGTCTGGATTCGGGTGGGGGACGATTGGAACGGACAGGATTGGCGGGGCGCGAAAACGTTGACGCTCCAGGTCTACAGTGATTTCCCGCTTACCCTGGAATTGGGATTCAACGACGCAAAACAAAACGCCTATACCGCCCTCGCCCCCCCGACCCAAGGGAAAGGTTGGGAGACGATTCAGATGCCATTCTCGTCATTCCAGCTGAACCCCTACTGGCAGCCGCCGGAAGCCAAGAAAGGCGCGCCCCAGGACCTGTCGAAACTGGAGACCTTCAACATCTCCCCCAAGACCGAGGGCAAACACGGCTTCAAGGTGCGGAAGGTTTCCATCCTGAAATAAAGGGATGTCCATAAGCCCCCTGGGATGTCCCGGGGGGCTTTTTTTATTTTGGTTGAAGGCCGGCGTAAGGAACGGGCGAAGCCGAAAGTAAACCGTTTTAACGGCCTGTGGTAAACTGGCCCGGCTGGATCCCAAACGGGGGGGTTTCGGATGCAATCCAAACATTGGCTCTGGGTCCTAGGCGTGGTGCTGGTCATCACCCTGGGCGCGACGCTGGGAACCCTCCGGACCAAGCACCAATCCTCCATCACGCTCCGGGTGGCCGGTTGGGGCGACGTGGAGGAGGCTAAGATCCAACAGGCCTCGGTGGACGCCTTCCAGAAGCTCCACCCCGAGGTGCAGGTCGAGTTCGTCCGCATCCCCTACAACGACTACATCACCAAGATCCTGACGCAGTTCTCCTCCAACATGGCCCCGGACGTCATGGCCATCAACGCCGAGCAGTTGCCGGCCTTTTCCCACCAGGACATCTTCCTCGACCTGAATCCCCTGGTGGCCGCCGACCCCTCGATCAACCTCAAGGACTTCTATCCCGAGGCCCTGGACCGCTACACCGTGGACGGCAAACTCCTGGGCATCCCCCGGGATATCGCCCCGATCTGCGTCATCTACTACAACATGAACGCCTTCGTGGAAGCGGGACTCAAGCCTCCCCCGGCCAACTGGACCACGAAGGAATTCCTCGCCTACGCCCAAGCCTTGGTGAAGAAGGACGCGGCGGGAAAGGTGACGCGGTGGGGGTTCGTGGACGACTGGCCGATCTGGGAGGCCTGGGTGTACAACCACGGCGGCAAGATCGTGGACGACGTGAAACACCCCACGAAATGCCTCCTGGACTCGCCGGAGGCCGTCGCGGGGATCCAATTCCGGGCGGACCTCATGCACAAGTACCACGTCATGATGACGCCGGCCTCCATGACGGCCATGGGGAGCATGGGGACTTCCGACATGTTCATCAACGGAACCTCCGCCATGTTCTACAGCGGCATCTGGAAGACGCCGGCGTTCCGCCACATCACGGATTTCGATTGGGACGTGGCGCCCTTTCCCCGGGGGCCCCAAGGCAAGGCCGGATATTCCATCAGCGCGGCGGGGTACGGCATCGTGAAGGAGTCGAAATACCCGCAGTTGGACTACGAGCTGGTCCGTTTCCTGGCCGGTGAGATGGGCCAACGCAGCATGGCCCGCACGGGATTGACCCAACCCGCGATGAGGACCGTGGCCGATTCCAAGGATTTCCTGGACGACCAGAAGCCCCTCTCAAAGAGGTTCCTGTTGGACGCCGTCAAGGACGGGACCTACCGGGCCTTCGACCTCCACGCCGAGGAATGGATGAACAGCCTGTTGGGTCCCCACCTGGACCGGGTGTGGAACGGCACCGAGACCGCGGCCCAGGCCCTGCCGGGGGCCGCGCGGGAAGTGAACGATAAGTTCTATTCGAAAAAATGAACAACGGCGCCGTTGGCCGCTAGCCGTTTGACGTTAGTAAAAGAAGCTAAAACGGCCCTAAAATAAAAAAGCGCCCGGGTGAAATCCCGAGGCGCTTTTTGTTTTAAGCTTGAGCTAACGGCCAACGGCGATAGCTGTTCGCCTGAAGCTAACGGCTACTCATTGAGACAGCTCCACACCAGTTCCTGCAAGTCGCCGATGGCCAGGCATTGCACGGTATCGGCGCCGCCGTAGTAGACCTTGACCGAGCCGTCGGGTTCCGCCACGGCGCCGGTGGTGAAGACCACACTGAGGGCCTGGCCCAGCAGCTCATAGTTTTCCTTCGGGTCCAGCAGGGCGCGCTGACTCAAGCCCAGAACCTTCGTGGGGTCCTTGAGGTCCAGGAGCATGCAACCCAGGCTGTACACGTAATCGGTGCATTGGATGCGTACCGCGTGGATGATGCAGAGCCACCCCCACTTCGTCTTGATGGGCACGGCCCCCGCGCCGATCTTGGCGTCGGCCCACCGCACCGCGTCCCGGCGAACCACGCAACGGTGCCCTCCCCAGTGGATCAGGTCGGGCGAGGAAGCCGCCCAGATGTCGTAGGTGCCCACATTGGGCCGGTCCAGGCGCCAGTACTTGCCGCCGATCTTCTCCGGGAACAACACCCCATTGCGGTTGTCGGGGCCGCTGATGAGGCCGAGCCATTGGAGCCGGTTGAACCCCTTGTCGATCTCGAAGAGGCCCAGTTGGCACTGGTGCTTAGTGTGGGCGTTGTGGGTCATATAGTACTTGTCGCCGATGCGCGTGACGCGCGGGTCGTAGTACGACACGGTGCCGTTCACGTATTCCCTGAAGATGGGGTCGTTCATGGGCATGGGGAGCGGTTTCGGGCGCGGTTTGAAGTGGATGCCGTCCTTGCTGTCGGCCACCCAGAGGTAGCGCCCCAGGGCGCTGTCCTCGCAGCGGCAAACCATGACATAGTCGCCGTTGGGCTTCTTGATGACCGAGCTGTTGAAGACGGTTTGGATGTCTCCGGGAAAGTCCTTGCCCGTGAGGATGGGGTTATACTCGTAACGGGTCAGGAGGGCCTTCTTCGCCCTGAGCCCCGCGCGGGGGTTATAATAGGGAAGGCCGCTTTTTCCCGCTTCACCCGGTTTCACCTTGATGGAACGGGTGGCACCCGGGATCCCCTCCATAAAGGGTGACTTTTCAGTGGGTTTCGGCATGGCGGCTCCTCCCAAGGGTTTAGGAAAGTGTCAAAAATGTACAACTCAAACGCTTTAGTAAGGGATATATATAACATACTTTGGGTGGCCCACCCGAGCCCTATCCCCTTCAGGATTCCCAAGAAGCCATGATCGCACTTTTCTCCGAAGACCGGTTTCCCACCCTCGACAGCTGTCCGATCCCCTTGGCCGGCCTCAAGCGCGCATTGACCCCGTTGGGACCCGTCACACCGATGAACCTCGCGGGACTTTCCAAACTCTCCGCCGATTCAATCCGGCTATTGATCCTTCCCTACGGCTCCGCTTTTCCAAAGGAGGGTTGGCAAGAGATCCACCGGTATTTGGGCGAGGGCGGCAACCTCCTGGTGTTGGGCGGGCGTCCCTTTGAACGGGCCGTGTTCCGGGAGGGGACGACCTGGAAAGTGGAGCCGGCGCAGACCGCGTTCCACCAGTCCCTCGGTTTGGAACAGTGGAGTCCCGTGTCGGCTTCCCTTTCGGCGAGGACCCAGGACAACCCCGAGGAGCCCTGGTTGGGCGACCT
The DNA here is from genome assembly GCA_964392085.1 of uncultured bacterium. GTDB lineage: Bacteria > Oederibacteriota > Muellerivitia > Muellerivitales > Muellerivitaceae > CAYMOV01. The sequence goes on along the minus strand of CAYMOV010000004.1, from coordinate 8,793 downwards.
GGGACTTCTTCCCCTGGATTGCCACTCCGGCATGGGACGGTTCACGGATGTTAATGAAGACGAGACCAACGGCGCCGTGGGTCCCATGGACCGCGCGATGGCCCCGATCCTTTGGGGTGTGGACGGGACGGGACGTCGGATGTCCTGCCAAGCCTTCCTGGTGGATTGCCGCCAGGGAAGGTTCGAGGGCGGCCGTTGGGTGTTCGCGCCCTGCCGATTCACCGCTTGGGGACCCCGAGAGGACAAGATGGCGGCACGGTTGGCCGCCTGCGCCCTGGTGGGAGCCCTGGAAGTGGACCTGCGCCCCTCATGGGCCTGTTACGCGCCGGGGGACCAGCCGGACCTGACGATGTGGGTCCGGGGCCACAGGCGTCTCCGCCGGAAGGTTCGGCTGGACTGGGTCCTCCACCTTGAGGAAACCCGGGTGGATACCGGCTCCTTCGAGACCGAATTGGGGGAAGCCTCCGCCTATGAGACGAAGAGCCTCCAGACCATGGTGGACCCGGGCCTGTACCGGCTGGAGACCCGTGTGTCCGTGGACGGGCATCTCGTTCGGGTCCAGTCCCAGGGTTTCTGGGGTTGGGATGATTCCCTGGTGACTTCGGCCCCCCAGCTGGCCGCCGAGGGCAGCCGCCTCAAGATCGACGGGAGGGACGCCCCCATCGTGGGCACCACTTACATGGCCGGGGACGTGTCCCGCAAGTTCTTCACCCACCCCAACCCGGCGGTCTGGAACAGGGACATGGGCCGGATGGCGGCCGACGGCGTGAACCTGGTGCGGACCGGGTTCTGGGTCATGCACCGCCAGTTCATGCTGGACCCGGGCCGATCCCGGGAAGATTCGCTCCGGGCGATGGACGCCTTCATCCTCACGACCCTCCGGCACCGCCTGCCCCTCTTCATCACTTTCTTCTCCTTCACGCCCAACGAGTGGCCCTCGGACCACCCTTACCTGGATCCCCGGGCCCTCAGCGCCCAAAGGGAGTTCATGCTGTCCCTGGTCCGCCGCTACGCCCGGATCCCCTCGGTGGGATGGGATTACATCAACGAACCGAGTGTCTCCGACCCCAAGCGGCTTTGGAGGACGAGGCCCCTGCCGGGCCGGAGGGAGACCGAGGCCTTCCGGGCTTTCCTGCGGAGGGAATACGCCGGGGACCTGGAGGCGCTCCGCTTGGCCTGGAACGCCACCCCCGAAGAGTTGCCGAACTGGGACCGGGTTTTCCTGCCCGAGGAGATCGACTTCAACGAGTTCCACGTCCCCCAGAAGGGCGTGTCCTGGGGCGGCCGGGCCCTCGATTTCCAGAAATACAGCCAAGCCCTTTTCGCCCGTTGGGTGGCGGACCATTCGCGGGTCCTCCGGGAAGCCACGGACCAGCTCTTGAGCGTGGGTCAGGACGGCGGGGGCGTCAGCAACCGACGACCCAACAACCATTCCTTCCACGCCCCCCTCGACCTGACCTGCAACCACACCTGGTGGGAAAACGAGGACCTGGTTTTCGGCGCCAAGGCGTCGGTCGTGAAGGGGAAGCCTTTCCTCGTGCAAGAAAACGGCATCATGTTCACCGACAACCTCAACCGGAACAAGCGGGTGTCCGACGCCGAGGCCGCGAAACTGTTCGAGCGAAAGTCGGCGGCCTCCTTCATGGCCGGGGCGGGGTTCATCCAATGGTGTTGGAACCTCAACGTCCACATGAACGAGCGCAACGAGGTGGAAATCGGGGCCTGGCGTGGGGACGGCACGGCCCGTCCCGAGGCCTGGGTCCTGGCCGCCTTCGGGGATTTCTTCCGCCGGGCCCAGGGTTTCCTCCAGGGGGAGCCCGAAGGGCCGGGCCTGGGAGTGGTGAACTCCTACACCGGCCTTTGGTCCAACCGATCCCACACCGAAGCCGCCCTGCGGGCGTCCCACCGGGCCTTGGGGGCCCTGGCCCTTCCATACCACACACTGGGAGAATGGGAGTTCGACCTTCTCACCACCGAGAAGGTCATCCTCCTGCCGTCGGTCCACCGGATCGACCCGAAGGCCCTGGCCGGTTGGATGAAGGCGACCGCCGGGCGGTTGCTCGTGGTCTCGGGCCCCGTGGCCCAGGACGGCTATGGGCGGCCGGGCGAGGGATTGGCGTCGTTCGGCGTGGTGGAGAAACGGGTCCCGGTCCAACCGGTCGAAGGGCTCACGCTCGCCGGGGGCGGATTGTCGGTGACCTATTCCCACGGAAAGCCCCACTTCGTGGACAAGGACGATTCTCTGCCCGCGAAAATCCATGCCTTCAAGAAGGGCAGGAACCAACTGCTGTACCAGCCCCTTCCGGTGGAATCGGGGGACAGCAGGGAATCCGTGGTCGCGTATTACGGGAAGTTGTTGGCGGCCGCCGGCGTGAAGCCGATGGTCAAGATCGAAGGGGCCGACCCGATGGAAGTGACCGTCCACCCCCGACGTTTCGGCAAGACGAGCCTGTACGTGGCGTTCAACGAGGGCTCCCGGGACTCGCGGGTACGGGTGAAGGACGGCGCCTTCGGCTTCACCGCGACGTTGGATCTTCCCGCGGGCCGCGCGGCCTTGGCGGTCTATGACGCCAAGGGCAAGTGCCTGGCGGCCTACCGCCCCCCGTCGCTTTGAACCAACGCCTTTCCCGTCCTCGGACAGGTTGTTTTACTAAAAAGTTTTAGTTTGACCCCTCCGCGGCTCCGGCGAATAATAACGGCGCCAGTAAAAGGCTTTAATCCCCGGAGGGGTCATGCCCGGCCACACCACCATCAAGGACGTCGCCAAGAAGGCCGGTGTCTCCATCACCACGGTTTCCTTCGTCCTGAATAAACGCCCCGACGTCATGATCAGCGCCGAGGTGCGCAAACGTGTCATCGCGGCCGCGCAGGACCTGGATTACCATCCCAGCGCCATGGCGGCGGGCTTGGCCGGCAGGCGGTCCCGCAACCTGGGCATCGTCTTCGGCCCTGGGGGCCAGTCCATCTCCAACCCCTTCTATTCCTTCGTGGTGGAGGGCTTCATCCGGGAAGTCATGGAGAAGGGATATAACATCCTCTTTTCGCGAATCGAGGGCCCCTACGAGGGCCCCTCCACCTTGCCGAAGTTCGTCCGGGAGAAGAACTGCGACGGGCTCATCCTGGTGGCGCATTCCGAGCCGGCCATGGTGAGGGACCTCGCGGACCGGAAGGTCCCCGTGGTGTTGGTGGACAACTATCCCGAGATCGAAGGCGTCAACTGTGTCCATATCGACAACCGGACCGGGGGCCGGCTGGCGGCCGAGCACCTGGTGCGGTTGGGCCACAAGAACATCCTCCTGATGACCCTCGGGGGAAACTCGCGGCGGCCCAGCCTGGAGGAGCGGGAAGCGGGATTCATCCAGGAACTCCAGCAGTCGGGCCGAAAACTGCCGAAGGAATGCGTCCTGGAATGTGACGACCTGAGTTTCCACCGGGCCCATGAGACGGCCTTGGAGTATTTCAAGAAAACCAAGAAGCCCGCGGCGATCTTCGCGGTGAACGACGAGATGGCGGGGGGGGTCCTGAAGGCGGCGGCCGAATCGGGGCGTTCGGTCCCGGGGGACGTCAGCGTCATGGGGTTCGACAACATCATCATGGCGAGCTACACGGTGCCGGCCTTGAGCACCATCTCGGTCGCCAAGGAGCATTTGGGCCGGATGGCCGCCTCAAGGCTCTTGGAGATCATTGAGACCAAGGACAAGACCGTGAAGCGCGAATTGGCCCCCGTGGAATTGATCATACGGGCCTCCACCGGTAAACCCGGTTAAATGGAATGCCTGTCATAATAATTTGCGGATCGATCTTAAAATTCTAAGGGAGGGTTTACGGCTGAAAACCCGCATTAAATAATCGTTTGCAATGAGGTCAGATCATTTTGCGATGGGAAATGGTTTACCAAAGACACATGATGAATGTCATAGATATATCGGCTACAGGGTGGGCATACTTTATCCTTCTCGCATTACTTTGCCTATACCAACCCTCCGGAGGATGAAAAGATGATTCGTCGATACTTGTTCATGGCTTTTGCCCTCGTGCTCGCGGTGGGCTTGCCGTTCGTGGGCTGCAAAAAGAAGGACAACCCGACGACTCCGGAAGCCCCCGTGGCGACGTTCACGATGACCAGCACCAAAACCGCGACTCCGGCCGGAACGGCGACGTTCACGAAGACGAACACCCCGGCGGCCACGACGACTTTCACCTTCACCGCGTCCGCTACGCCGACCCTTACGAACAGCAGCACCCCGGCGGCCACGTCGACTTTCACCTTCACCCTGACGCCGGTGCCGACCTCGACGCCGACCGACACCTTGACCCCCACCAATACGGCGACCTCGACTCCGGTGGGGCTCTGCGCGAATTTGATCAACAGCTGTGATTCCCTCACGGCCAACGGCACTTGGTCGGGTTCCAACGCGACCCGGACCCTTTCCGCCTCACACGTGACCCAAGGCTCCAATTCGATCGACGTCAACATCACCACGGGCGCCGGTTGGAACCAGGACATCCTCAACTGGACTGGGTTCTCGCCCTTCATGTGGGATGGCAACGTCCAACTCCAGGCCGACGTCTATGTGGACGCCAACTTGGTGACCGGGAACGGCGCTTCCTACGCCACGATGGAACTGCGCGCGGACTCGACCAGTCAGGGGATCTACAGCCATGACGCCATCGCCCTCAATCAGCCGCTGGTCCCGGGCCCCCAAACCCTGGCTTGGAACCTGGACTATTCCCAGGGTGGGATCTTACCGGGCTCGCCGCTGACGGAACTTTATTTCATCCTGAACAGCGACAAGGCCAACACCGGGCACATCTTCATCGACAACATCCGCTTGGTGTACAACTGCGCGACGCCGCCCCCCGTGTACCCGGTCTGGAATTTCGAGGCCAACAAACAGCTTTGGGCCACCACGGCCGGGACCCTTTCTTGGCTCGCGGGTGGTTATAACGCCTCGGCCGGGACCTTGGACCTCAACCAGGCCTTCACGGTGGGGGGGTCCACGGACATGTCGTTTACCATGGACGGGGGCTTCAACAACGGGATCATGCCGTTCGACTTCACCGGTCGAAGCATCCGGTGCAGGGTGAAGGCGCCGGCGTCGGTGATCGGCGACGGCACGCCGCAAGGCCTGATCTTCATCCAATCCAACGGCTGGGCGGATTTTGACACGTCCGCGCCCACCAACTTGGTGGCCGACACTTGGACGCTGGTTGATTGGACCCCAATCGTCCTGACCTCTGGGTCGGATAGCACCAAGGTCCAGAAGGTCGGCGTTCGGGTCCAGATGAATGTTGATGGGACGACCCGCGGAACAGGTGACATCCTGATCGACCAAGTCGAAGTCTATTGATCGCTTGTGGATTAAGCCCCGCTCCCCGAAAGGGGAGCGGGGCTTTTTTTTATACTGGCGTCAAAAAAAGACTAGGCTGTTTGGACCCGGTAAAGCGTTTATATCAGGGGTTTGGGTTGGGTAAACCGTTACCCTCCCGATTCCATTGACGCTCATAGACCGAAGCCATCCGGCGGGACCATAATTTCTGGGTGATCGGGAGACCCTTACTCGGCCCCAAAATTTCAGGAGGAAGTACATGAAAGTCCGGTTCTGGCTGGCCGCAGTGGCGGCTCTCGCGGGTTTCGTCGTAATCCAGCAGGGTTGTAAAAAGAAGGATTCGCCCGCGGCTCCCGCGCCGGAACCACCGGCCGCCACGGCCACTTTCACCCCGAGCCCGACGATCGGCAGTCCGACGGCTACGCCCACCGCCACGTTTACATCGACCGCCACGGCTACATTTACTGAAACCGCCACGCCGACCGCGACCTTCACGGAAACCCTTACGGCGACGCCTTGCGTGGGGGCCTACCTGACCGCCTACCCCTTCACCTCGGATCGCATGTGCTGGCAGACGAAGAACGATCTTGGCACCACCACGATCGACTGGGCGGCCGCCCCGCCGGCGGGGGCCTCGGGAGGGGCCTTGCACGCGCATACGGCCTACGATCCCGTGAACCAGTCCACCGAGGAGTTCTACGTGGATCTGCCATCCTCCCAGAATCTCGCGGGGGCCATCCTGAGCGTGAAGGTGTACGTCACTTCCGCGACCAAGGGCGGAACTTGGGGCGGTGGTATCCAGCCTTTCGCCGGCACGACCGGCGCTTATGTCTTCTGCGGAAGCTGGACCAACATCACCGGGTTCGACGGCTGGTATACCTACCAGTACACCCTGTCTTGCGGCACGGCCAATGACGTCCAGCGGCTCGGCGTGCAGGTGATCCTGGGCGCCGGCGGAGCCGGCACCGGGGACGTGTATATCGACGACTTCCAAGTCCTGTTGACGCCGCCGACCGCGACTCCCACTCCGCCCACCACCAATGTCTCGACCTTCGACACGACCGCCGACGGTTGGACGGCCCTGTCGTCGGGCTACGTGGCCCCGACCTCCTCGGGCTGGTCCGGTACGGACGGAAACCCCGCCGGATGCTTCGCCTCGCTCCTTCCGGCGATGGTGAACAACGACGCGGCCGCATTGGAGAAGACCTTCGGTGCCAATCAGGACTGGTCGGCCTTCAGCTCGATCAAAGCCGACGTCAAGGTGGACGCCTACGCCAGCTACCCCGGGATGCAGTTGAACATCGTCAGCGGTGGGGACGCCGGCATCGGCCAGTGCATGGGGGGCTGTTGGGACAACGCCCCGACGGCGGGGACCTGGGGCAACATGAACTGGTCGCTGGCCAACGTGACGGACAAGACCGCGGTGAAGCAGATCATCCTCCGCCTGAACATGGGGGGGTCCGCCACCTCGACGGGGGGCAACTTCAGCTTGGACAACGTAGCGCTGTACTAAACCGAAGAAGTGAAAAGCCCGGCCGGGAAACCGGCCGGGCTTTTTTTTGAGGTCAAGAGTTTGAGGATGGAAAAATCCAATTAGACGTTTAACCCTTTAGAAACCCCTTAGATTGGTGGTTGTCGGAACGCGACCTCGTGGGGGAGAATTTCCCGGTGTTCCTGGTTGACAAGGTTTGGGGCCGAGGATAACCTCAAAAGGTTAAAACGCTTTACTGTGGAGGGGTGACTTGAATCGTTTGCATGTGGGCATGACCGCCCTGGCCTTGGCCTTGATCGGGACCGTCGGATGCTCCATCAAGAAGAACGGCGCCACCGCCCCCAATTACGCGGCTCTCACCTCAACCTTCACCTCGACCCCGACCGCGACAGGCACCCATTGGACTAACACTCCGACCGTGACCTCGACCCCGACCAAGACCTTCACCCCGGTGAACACCCCAACAGGAACCATCACGCCTCTCACCCCGACTTTCACCTTCACCCCGACCTTCACGTTTACCCTGACCCCCACCGTCACGGTCACCTTAACCCCGTGCCAAGGATCCTTCCTGCCCCTTTATGGATTTGAGTCGGACCTCCAATGCTGGCGTGACCACTTGGGCGACAACACGGTGGACGGCACCTTGATCAGCGATACCACGGCCCAAGCCCTTGAGGGGTCCCATTCCTTCGGGGCCTGGGTGCCCTTCACGGCCACCAGCCAGCATGAACAATTCGAATTGAATTTCGCCTCCCCTTCCTCGCTGGCCGGCATGAAATTAAGCGTTTGGGTTTATGTATCCAGCGCGGTGGCCGGGGGAACCGGCCAATGCGACGTCAAACTCCTTGTCCAGAGCGGTGCCCCGAACCTTCCCACGACGGGTGGTTGGGTTTACGAGGACGGTTCGACCAGCCCGATACCCAACAAGGTATCCCCCAACTCCTGGACCCAGATCACTTGGATCCCGCCCTTTGCGGCCCAATATTCCGACCCGAACTATGTTGAGCGGGTCGGCCTCCAGATTTACTCGGGCGATTCGGGTTCCCCCACGGCCGGAATGGTGTATTTCGACAAGTTCGAGATCATCCCCCTCGCTTCGCCCACCCCGACCCCGACGGGGACCTTGACGCCATTGACCAGCACCTTCACCCCGAGCCCGACCCCGACGGCCACCGCGAGCGATACCGCGACCGCGACCCAGACCGGGACCCTGACCCCGGCCACCGCCACCTTCACGCCGACGGCCACGGTGGCGGGCACGCCGGGATGGCATTTCGATACTTCACTCCAGGGTTGGGTCATCGGCTCCTATTCGGTGCCCACCACCCTGGCGGCGGGCGCCTTGGCCCAATGGGATGGGACCGTGGGCAACCCCGCGGCGGGATCGGCCAGCCTTTACATCCCCTTCGACAGCACGGTGACTAACGAGAAGGCGATATTCTCCTATAGCCTCCCGACCCCTCTCAACCTGACGGGCAAGACGGTTTCAGCCAGGATCCGTGTGGACTCCGGGTTCAACACCGGTTCCTCAACCCCGGGGGGCGTGAAAATCTACGTCAAGACGGGGCCTTGCTACATCTACGCCGACGGTGGTTGGAACAACCTGGACGGTACGGCTTCCGGTTGGGTCACGATCAGCGTGAACGTCTCCACGCCGGGAGGGTACATCGCGGGTCCCACCAGCTGCACCGGTTCGGGCGGCAGTACGGTTTCCTACGATCCCACCCAAGTCAACGAGGTGGGCCTGGAGATCGACACCGGAAGCGCGGGCACCTACACCCCCGCGGTGTTCCATGTCGACGAGTGGATCTATTGACCGTTGGATAAGCCCCGGCTTACGCCGGGGCGAAGTCCCTTGTTGAACCTCAGCCGGTGAACCCTCGAAGTCCACATTCTCGATTAGGAAGGGCCCATTGAAACTCCCCCTCAATCTCCGCCGGTTGTCCATCCTCGTCGCCCTGGCGGCCC